>CAIXPS010000449.1 GCA_903921365.1 uncultured bacterium
GCGCGCTGACGTAAGCGCCATCACGGGCGTCGACATCACTACTGGATTGAGCTCTAACGAAGCCAATCGTCTGCTTGCAGAGATAGGCCCGAACCGGCTGCGCGAGTTAAAGCAACGCTCGCTATTCAGGACATTCGCGGCTGAACTGCGCGAACCGCTCATTCTGCTGCTGATATTCACCGGCGTGTTGTATTCCGTCTGGGGCAGGTTGATTGACGCTGTCACCATCTTCTTCGTCATCGTCACACTCACCCTGGTCGAAGTGCTCAACGAACGTCGCGCCTTGAATGCGATTGCCGCATTGAACAAGTTGTCGGAGCCAACAAGCCCTGTGCTGAGAAGTGGTCAGCGCATCGAAGCGCCGGTTGAACGGATCGTGCCGGGCGATGTCATCGCCATTGAGGTCGGACGTTTTGTGGGCGCTGATGCGCGGCTGGTGCAGTCTTACGGTGTGGCGGTGAACGAATCGACACTGACAGGCGAGAGCTTCCCGGTGAACAAGGAAGCGGATGTTGCGCTGCCAGATGACACGCCTCTGTCAGAGCGGCGCAATATGGTCTATGCTGGGACGATTGTGGCGCGCGGGCGCGGCATGGCGGTCGTGGTTGCCACCGGCGCGCACACCGAGATGGGACATCTGGCGGGTCTCGCGGCCGCTGCAGTCCCCCCGCGCACACCATTGCAAAAGGCAATGCGCGATTTGTCAAAGTCGCTGGTATGGCTGGCGCTGATCTTCAGCATCATCACGCCGTTGCTGGGTGTGCTGGTTGCCCATCAGCCGCTGCAGTCCATGCTACTCACAGGTTTGTCGCTCGCGTTTGCCACCATCCCCGAAGAAATGCCGCTCCTCATCACCATGGTGCTGGCTCTGGGCGCATGGCGACTATCGCGCCGGGGCGCCATCGTGAAAACGCTCGCGGCTGTGGAAGCCATCGGCGCCGTGACTGTCATTGCCACCGATAAGACCGGCACATTGACCGAAAACCGCATGCGGCTCGCGCGAATGCATCCAGCGGAATGGACAGGCGCGATGTTGCATGTCGGCTCAGTGTGTAACGACGCCTCGCTCGACCCGCTGGGGCGTATGAACGGCCACCCGCTCGATCTCGCGCTGATCAAGGCCGCCAGCGAGGCCGGTCTCAATGTCAATAAGCTATGCGCCGCAGATCTATTGGTCAATGAGTTCACATTCGACAACACGCGCAAACGGATGTCGGTTGTGTTCCTGCGCGACGACTCATACTGGGTAGGCGTCAAAGGCGCGCCCGAGTCCGTGCTGGCATGCACAGAACTTGACGCCAGCGAGCAGCAAACCATCCTGGACAACGCCGCGCAGATGGCCGGCGATGGGCTGCATGTACTCGCATTTGCAGAGAAAACGATCCCGCCAGCGCAGACGCAGGCGATGCAACATGCAATTACCCAGGAGGAGGCTGAATCGCATCTCAGTTTCCTTGGGCTGGCCGGCTTTGACGATCCGGCGCGGCCTGAGGCGCGCGCTGCCGTGGCTGCGGCAATCGCTGCAGGGATACGCGTCATCATGGTTACGGGTGATCACCCCGCCACCGCGCGCGCCGTGGCGCGCGAAGTCGGCATAGCGGCGGATGGGCGGTTGATCACCGGCCATGATCTCGATGCGCTTGACTCGGCTGAATTAGCGCACGCGCTGGGTGAAGCGACGATCTTTGCGCGCGCGACACCCGAGCACAAACTTCGCCTGGTGAAAGCACTGCAAGCCCAGGGTCATGTGGTTGCCGTCACCGGCGACGGCGTCAACGACGCGCCGGCGCTCGCGGCGGCCGATGTCGGGGTCGCCATGGGCGAAACCGGCGCGGATGTGGCGCGCAAGTCGGCCGGAATTGTGCTGGCAGATGACAACTTTGCAACCCTCATTCATGCCGTGGCCGAAGGGCGGGTTGTCTTTGAGAATCTGCGCAAAGCGGTGCGCTATTACCTTGCCTGCAAAGTCGCGCTGGTGCTCATCTCCCTGTTGCCTGCGCTGCTTGGCATTCCGTTGCCTTTTGCGCCCATCCAGATCATCCTGATGGAATTGTTCATGGATCTGGCTGCCTCGGCCGCATTTGTCGCCGACTCCCCCGAACCCGGTCTGATGAATCTCCCGCCGCGCAATCCTACGCAGCCGTTTATGAACCGGCGCATGATTTCCTCGATCTTGAGCGGCGCGATCGGGCTGTTTGCGGCGGTGTCTGCCGTGTACCTGTTAACGTGGTATGGCGGGGATCAGCCGCTTGCGCAGACCGCCGCATTTGCCACGTGGATGATCGGGCATGTGTTGCTCGCGTTCAACCTGCGCTCGGATCGCGTATCGGTTTTCAAGTTGAGCCTGATCGCAAACCCGCTCATGATTCTCTGGGGTCTTGCGGCGGTCGTGTTTATCGTTATCGCCACATCCATTCCATACCTGAACGATGCGCTTGGCACTCGCCCGCTTGACCCCGGTCACTGGCTGATGGTCGTAGGCGCCGCCGTCATCGGCGCCTTCTGGCTCGATCTGCGTAAACGGAAGTGACAGTCGATAAGTCTTACGCGAAGGGCTGCTCGATGTCTGGACTGGGCTGGCTGAAAAAGCGCGGCCCATCCGGGGTCATATACACGCAGTCCTCCAGCCGGATGCCAAACTCGCCGTAGATGGCGATCATGGGTTCGTCTGTGAAGCACATACCGGGCGCGAGCAGCGTTTTCTCGCCACGCACCATGTTGTGCCACTCATGAATATCGAGGCCGATCCCGTGGCCGGTGCGGTGCGGCAGCCCAGGCACTTTGTAATCCGGGCCGAAGCCGGCGTCCGTGATGACCTTGCGCGCAGCTGCGTCAACGGCTTCGCACGGCGCGCCCACTTGCGCGGCAGTGAATGCCGCAGCCTGCGCGCGTTTCTCAATATCCCACACATCGCGCTGGCGTTGCGTGGGCGTCCCAAACACCACGGCGCGGCTGATGTCGGAGAAGTAGCCATCGACGGTGCAACTGCCATCCATCAGCACCACATCGCCCTCCTTGAGGAA
>CAIXPS010000450.1 GCA_903921365.1 uncultured bacterium
CGATAAAAGAAATTGCCGGTAATAGTAACTTGCTCGACCGGTTGCGGGTCCGAAGTCGCTGTAACCGCGGCAATGCCGCAGAGATAACTGTAATCAAAGTAGTTTCCTGTGATGGTGTAGAAAGCGGCGCTTTTTGCTATCAACATTCCATGCTGGTGGTTCCACTCCACTCGGTTTGCGGTGAAGGTAACGGCAGAGTTGTTCTGGCCGGTGGCTGCAAACCCGCAACCGCCGTTGTTCGATAACCAGTTGTCCAGTATGAAGGCATCCCATCCGCAATAGTTGATGCCATGGCCGGCGTTATTGAAAACATAAGAGTGACGCAGGCTCCAGCACCATCCGTTCACGATATGCAGACCATCGCCGCTGAAGTCGCCAATCTGGCAGTTATCGATACGCGTTGAGTTTTCTAAGCCGCTCAATCCTCCGGGTGTCGCGTCATTGCGCATTATGCCATGTATCGCGCTGCCGCCTTGACTGATGCTGCCGTCCAGCGACAGTCCTTGCAAGGTCACACCGCGGGTGTTCGTAATATCGATCAGGCACGGCGATGTGGATGAGTTGCTGTCAATCAACTTGATAATAGTTCCCCCGGGGCTCTCATAATCGAAACCAGGGATTCCGATCAGGGCGGCATTGGAGACCATGTTAAGACGCTTGCAACAGTAGATCCCCGGGGGCATAAAGACCGATACCTTCTGGCGGTGGTTGCCAATTGTCACCACAGAATCAATTGCGGCCTGAATAGCATTTGTATCGTCGGTGATGCCATCGCCTTTAGCGCCGAAAGTGGTAACGTCAACGTATGTTGATGAGGGCGTTACTGTCGGGCTAACAGAATTCGCCGCCGAGGCCGAAGCGGCAAAGATGCTTGCCGCTCCTCCCGCCAGTACTCCTCCCATAAGCTTGCGCCTGCTGAACTCTGGCATCTTACCGTTCCTGCCTTTCCTCACATGAGGATCTTCTGACCTACCAGATGAGCCTGAGGCCCATCTGCACCTCGCGCGGCGAATTGCATTGTGATGTCACTTGGCCGAATGCCCCTGGGTCTGTAACTGGCGTGGGAGGGTTGCTTGGGTCAAGGATGCGCGGATTCGGGTTATATTGCACCGTCGTGTTGGGCCCGCAGAACTGAGGATGGTTGAGAGCGTTGAATGATTGCGCCTTGAATTCCATCGTCGAGCCATCGTGGATCATCCCCATGCCAAACTGCTTGGAGATGGACAAAGTCGTAGTATTCGTTCCGGGCATGCGCACGCTGGCGATAAATCGCGGCGCGTTGCCCAGCGTATAGGCCTGCGCCACCTCTGCTCCCAAAGGATTGGTGAAATACTGATCCTTCCAGTTTCCACCCTTGTTGCGCTTCAAAGTGGAAGTGATATCAGGACGCTGGCTGTAACCACCGGGTAGTGGAATAGCACCCTGTTCACTGAGGCCGATGGGTGTACCGTTGTCCACTCTATATGTTCCGCTCAACTCCCATCCGCCGAGCACATCATTCATAACCGGATTCCAATGGGCGCCCCATGTCTTGCCTTTGCCGAAGGGTAATTCGTAAACATAAGCCACATTGAAGACCTGGGGTATGTCGGATTGCGAGATGGAATGCTCTCCGCTCGGGTTCGTCGGATCGATCGGTCCGGTTGAGTTTCCTTGCCCAGTCAACCACGCGATGCTGCTGCCCCACGCGGCGTTGTCCATGCTCTTTGACCATGTATAGTTCAAGAGAAACTGGAGCCCATGGGACATGCGCTTTTCAAGCCTGACCTGAAGCGCGTTGTAGTTTGAGCCTGCAGTGGAAGGACTGGCTTCGCTGACGCCGGTGAATTGCGGATACGGCAAGTAAAGTTGATAGAGCTGAACCTGCGACGATGACAGTGGGAAATTCGGATTCGTAATGATGCCGGCAAATGGGTTGTCCACATAGGACTGAAGATTGGCGAGGTCAGTTAAGCTGGCACTCTTCACGAATGCACCAAGATGATTGAGCTGGCCACCGCCCTCAAAGTAAAGGTGCGTTCCCTTCGTTCCCACATAGCCCATGTCGATTAGGATGCCACCCGGAAATTGATGCTGCATATCAACGCTCCAGGTCTGCGTATAGGGGAGAATATTCTGTGAACGCACGGCTGCGTAGACGCTGGTACCGACCTCGGTAAGCAATCCCTGCGAGCTGCCGACGGGCTGGATCAGGTGTGGATTGTTTGGGAATGGGTCCTCCAGACGCCCCCACGGGGTCACGCCATCGTTCTGATAGGTTTGCATCCAGTTTGTAATTCCTGAAAATGTGTCATTGCCGGCTGAGCCGATGGTGGCTGCGCCGTAAAGGCTTGGTTGGTGGAAGACTCCATAACCCGCGCGCACGACAGTGTTCGCTTCAACCTGCCAGGAAATGCCAAAGCGAGGTGCGACACCCGAGTAGTTGTTGTCCACTACGGTTCGCGGCGCTCCATTGACGCCTGCAAAAACCACTCCGCCTTTAAGGCTCGATAAGCACGGTTCGTCGGTCAAACAAGGAACACCGGTCAGAGGCGAGGCTACATTAGGATCAAACCAATCAAGTTTATCGTGCCTTGTTGTGCGTGGAATCTCCAACTCATAACGGATACCGAGATTAAGCGTGATCTTGTTATTTATCTTCCAGTTGTCC
>CAIXPS010000451.1 GCA_903921365.1 uncultured bacterium
AACAGACGGCTTGTGAATACAGAAATTTAAGGTTGGCTGTCTGCGGCGCCTCTGGGGTCAATAGAATGTTAGCGCGAGTAAGAGTCACAACAACGCTGGTTTGCATCATGATGCTGATCGGGTCTATCACCCCAGTCAGCGTCTATGCGCAGTCGCTCTCCGAGAGAGCTTCGACTGCGACCAGTGTTCAGCAGGCATCCTCATCAAACGATGCCACCCCCGTCGATTCACAGGTTCTAAATGACTGGAAGTTGATCTGGTCAGACGAGTTTGACGGCCCGAACGGCGCGCCAGTCGATCAAGCCAAATGGGGTTTTGAAACCGGCGGCACTGGATGGAATCAGAACGAGTTGGAGTATTACACGGATCAAACCAGCAATGCCCAGATTCAAGACGGCAACCTGCTCCTGGTTGCCCGCAAAGAAGCGTACCAGGGCAATCAATACACCTCCGCGCGGCTCATCTCCAAGGGCAAGTTCGAGCAGATGTATGGCCGGTTCGAAGCGCGGATGAAGATTCCGACAGGTCAAGGGCTATGGCCGGCGTTCTGGTTGCTGGGAAACGATATTGATAGCGTTTCATGGCCACAATGCGGCGAGATCGACATCATGGAGCACATTAATAGCGAAGCGCAGATAGGGGCTCACCTGCACGGGCCAGGTTACTACAGCAAGATGGCATTCGGCCAGGATGTCACGCTGCCGGGTAATGAGGACTTCGGCGCACAATATCACCTTTACGCGGTGGAGTGGGAACCAGATGCGGTGCGTTTCTATGTGGATGACCTGCTGTACTTCACTGTGTCGGTCAACGATATGCCATCCGGCCGCAAATGGGTTTATGACCACCCGTTTTATATTCTGCTGAATCTGGCAGTGGGCGGCAATTGGCCGGGCGCTCCAGACGCTACGACCGTATTCCCCGCAACGCTTAGCGTTGATTACGTGCGCGTATACATCCACAACAACTGGACCTATACGCGACATCGCACATAAGTCAGCAACATTGACAAGTGACGGATCTGGTCAGGCCGGTATCTGAGGGCCTGTCACATTCGGCAGGAGACCATCGCGAATCGCCCTCAACACCGCGTCAAGCCGCGAAGAAACGCCCATCTTGGCAAAGATATGCGTCAAATGCGCCTGTACGGTGCGATCGCTGATGGACAGCGTTTTTGCGATATTGCGATTGGTCAAACCGAGCGCAAGCAAGCGCAACACCTCGAGTTCACGGTCTGTCAGCTCATAGTCGGTGTGTATCCCTGCGCCAGTCGAATTACCGCGGCTCTCGGTGTTTCCAGACTGGAAGAAGCCAGGGCCGGACAGGGATGTAATGGCGAGGTTCCCTTCATATATCTGCTCTATAGCCTTGGCAATCTGATCGGCTGACGACGTCTTGAGCATGAATCCGCTTGCGCCCACTTTGAGCGCCGAACGAATATACTCCTCATCATCGAACCCGCTCAGGATGAGCACCTGCACATCCGGAAGCAGAGCGCGTATCTGGCGCGTCGCCTCAATGCCGGATATCATCGGCATCTCGATATCCATCAAGATGACATCCGGCTTCAGAATATGAGCCAGTTCCACCGCCTGCTGTCCAGTACTGGCCTGCCCGACAACATCCATATTTGGGCGTTGCTTTAACAGGTCGGCCATACCCTCGCGCAGAACAGGGTGATCATCCGCCAGTAGTACTCTGATTGACCTTTCCATAAAAACGATTATATGTCAGTCCAGGGCGGCAAAAGGCTATTTCTTTGATGTGATCTTCAGAACATACGCGTGTTCGCAGGGTTTATGTGCTGGCAATTGAACCTTCAAACCGCCTTCGTCACGCGACCATTGAATCGGCGTGTCACAACCGAGAAGTTGAACGGAGGCGATCTCGTCGTTGTATAAACGCAGGTTCGCGCCAAGCGATTCAATCCTGGCTTCCGTCCCCGGCCATGCGAGCAATGTGGCATACAACACATCGCCCTTCGTCGTGAAGCGGATATCGCATCCGGTGAAAGGCGCGCGTTTAGTATCAGCGAACATGCCGCTCTCAACCTGCGTCGGGCCTTCACCGTAAACCTTCCACGGCCGCGTTTCGTAAATGGCCTCGCCATTTACAGCCAGCCATTGGCCAACTTCCAGTAGCATTTTCTCTTCCGGCTCAGGAATCGTGCCATCTGAGCGCGGGCCGATGTTCAACAGCAATGCGCCATTCTTGCTGACGATATCCACCAGGTCGCCCACGATGGACTCGACCGTCTTGTAATCCTGGTTGACCACATAACCCCAGGAGTTCTTCGAGACCGATGTGTCGTTCTGCCAGAAGAGCGCGCGCGTGTCTGCGAGCTGACCGCGTTCAAGGTCGAGCACTGCGGCGTGATCGGGATAGGCCTTGTTCTTGTAGTTGATCGCCACACCCTTGCCCCACTGGGCAGCGCGGTTGTAGTAATACGAGGCAAACCGTTGCAGGTACGGGATAAAGGCCGGTTGCTCGATCCACCAGTCAAACCAGAACAACTGCGGTTGATACTTGTCAACGATTTCACACAGACGCGCCAGCCAGTCCTCAAGGTATTCCGGGCTGGGTTGGGTGCCCTCTAATGCGGCCGGGCCATAAAATGAATCTGCTGCGCCGGCTCGAACGTCGGAGTCAAACTTGCGCCCCTCGCCCATAAACCACCAGTGTTCGGCGCGGTGGTTGGAGACGCCAAACACCATGCCCTGCCGGCGAACGGCCACTGCCAGTTCTCCGATCAGGTCGCGTTTTGGCCCCATTTGCGCCGCATTCCATTCGGAGAAACTCGATTCATACATCGCGAAACCGTCATGGTGCTCCGCCACAGGCACGACGAACTTCGCTCCAGCCTTCTTGAAGAGGTCAGCCCAGTGCGCGGGGTCATACTTCTCGGCCTTGAACATCGGGATGAAGTCCTTGTAGCCGAACTGCGTGTGCGGGCCGTATGTCGCCGCATGGTGTTTGAACTCGTCGGTTCCTTCCCGGTACATATTGCGTGGGTACCACTCATTTCCGAAGGCCGGCGTCGCATATAAACCCCAGTGGATAAAGATGCCGAACTTGCCATCGAGGTACCACGATGGCGCTTCGTAGCGCTCAAGCGATTCCCACGTCGGGCTGAATGGTCCCCGTGGTATTTGGTTTTGTTCCATGATAGTTTTTCCCGTTATTACCCTTTTTGCAGTGCTTCTTTACAGTGCTTCAATCAACAGCAACTCGGAAGTTAACGCACCCTCGAGACGCACAGTCATGCCTTGCTTCATCAGCGCAAAGCCGTCAAGCACACACGATTGTCCGCTGTTGTCGAAAGTGACTTTATAGCGTCGCGACACATCCAACCCGCGTAAGCGCAGGAGATATTCGGGCGCGCGCGGCGCAGAAAGCTGGAAGATACCGCAAACAGCGCGCGACCGATCATCGGAGGCAAGTTCGAGCACGCCCCACCCTTGCGGTTCCGGCCCCTCGAAAGCCGGCGTGTGATGATAGACGCGCCCGGTATTCATAAACGGCCTGATGAATTCTTTGTACAGGCTGACCCAGTGCTTTGTGCGCGCGATCAAGTGCGGGTTGGGTTGCGCCCCAAGTGGATGCAGGAATGCCAGTGTAGGCCGAACAAACAACAGCAGGCGCGATTGAAAGTCATATTCCGCAGTGCTGTAACCCGTCTGCCCGCCAACCAACCGATCCACGTATTCAGGCGGGAGCGCCATCGTCATCCCATTGGTGATCGTAAACGCACGCGGAGCGATCTGCCAGTCCGTCACCCAGGTGTGGCTGAAGCGACGCACCATTGCGATGTCGGTGCGCCCACCGCCGCCGGCGCAGTTCTCAAAGAGGGTGTTCGGGAAGCGCATGCGCAATCGGTCATAGATCGCATACAGCGTCTCGTAGTAGCGCCAGTACCCGCTCTCGGTATAGCCGTCGCGTTGCGCCTGCGCGCCCATCCCCAGGCCGCCGACGTTGTAGTCGAGGCGGAATAACTCAAGCTCATTCTGCTCGATCACGCGATTGATCTGCCCTTCCATCCATGTTGCGGCAGCCGGATTGGTCAGATCGAGCAGATCGCCAAGTCGCTTCTCGCCGTCATAGGCGGTCGACACCCATTCGGGATGGTCAATCGCCACACGGCTCTTTTTGGCGATACGTTCGGCATCCATCCACAGCCCCCACAACATGCCTTTAGCGTGTGCGCGCTCTCGGAATGGGCTGATGCCTTCGGAGAAACGCGCGCGGTCGACATCCCAGTCGCCCACAGTTGACCACCAATCGCTTTTGGGCGGCGCGTACCAGCTTGCGTCGATAAAGAAGACCTCAGCGCCAACCTCCCCGGCCACATCGATCGCGTGATTAACCTGATCGACGGTAATCTCGATCTCTGGGCCGATACCACTTTCAACCCACCCGCCGCGTCCACGCGGTTGCGGCATGAAAACACTGCGACGCAGGTGATTATGCATGGACTGTATGGCATTGTCCAAGTCGCCAAACACCATGCCAAGGTGCACCTCAGGCGTCCGGACAGTCTCACCAGGCGCAATGAGACGCTGCGGCGCAGGCGCATCCGGCCCCGCCTGGAAGTAAACGCGCGCCGCGGCATCCGTCGTTCCAAGGTCTGCATCCAGATCAAACCCGATGCTATACCCGCCCGACCACGCCAACTGCAGGATGAAGTGCTCGCCTGTGGCATTGTTCCGCAACACGCACCACGGATGGCGATGGCGGTCGCGGCGATAACGCCCATCGATGTGATAACCGGCCTGTGGCAGGTCAAACCAGCGGAAGTCGCCCTCATTGCCCCAGTGTGTGTTGGCGAAGTACCCTACGGAATACAGCGGGCTGCCGGGTGTGGCGAGATGCGATTGCCAGCGCGCGGTTTTCTGCAACACGCCGCTCCATGAAAACGCTGCTGACAAAGCAGCGGGATTGGCGCCGGTGTTGGTCACTTCAAGCCAGCGTGTGAGCACCGGCGTGCCGTCAAGCAGCGTGTGCACTTTCACAGTGACCGGCCTGACAGCATGGTGTAGTGTCGCCACGACGTGGCGCTGCGAATTACCCGCTGCACTGGTTTCATCACACTGTTCAATCCCGCCCCACGCCCAATCCGACGCCAGCAACTGGCCGTCGATCTCGAGCCAGAACGCCTGCGGGCTGGGATGCTGTGTCGGGTCGATGCGACCATCGTAGAAACTGACGAAACCAGAACCATTCCAGCCGCGTCCCACAAAGCGCCCCTTGGTCAGGGACTCTTCGTAGGTAGTGAGCGCAGTTCGGTAACTGATCGTCGGTTCGGGCGCATCCACATAGATGACATCCGACCAATCGGAGTGTGTATGTAGTTCGGTTTGCATGATATCCCTAATAGGTGTCGATCAGGCTGAAAGCCTTCACAAGCTTTTTGAATGCTTTCAGTGTCAGCGGTTCATCGGGAGTAACGACGATGCGTATTTCCGACTCCGGATGCAGATGGACGAAGTTATCCGAGAACGTCGCTTCATGACCTTCCAGTTCCAGCCACGCCCACAAAGCGGGATGCAATGCTTTGAGCGTTACTTCGTACTGATTGTTACCGAGCGCCACGGTTTGAAGGGCGATCTCAGGCGCAATCAAATCCTGGTGCTTGGGTCGCGCGAAGGAGGCAAAGTTCGTGCTCACCACCTGTCCCTTCACCTTGTATTGGAGCCACACCATCAATTCACGCGACTCACGCAGCGTGTGCTTGCCGAGGTGCGCCGAGAGATCAGCAGTGTCCACATGAACTGACTTCTGCGCAGGGATGGTCGCCGTCTTCTTTCCATGCGCCAGACCTTTGCCCTCAACGTTCGTCAGTCGCCACGAGACCTCGCCGGTCGTCGGCGCCAGTGTGTCATTGGTCAGGTGAATCTCAAGTGCGCCGGTCTGTGCATCCTCAAGCGCAGACACAAGGATCGGCGCATAGAACCGCTTGGCCATGTACTGGAGCGCCTTCCAGCGCCCGTGATAATCGATCGAGGCCCAGCTTGCGACCGGCCAGCAATCGTTGATCTGCCAGTATAGCGTGCCCATGCCGCGCGGCATGGCGCGACGCCAGTGCTCGACGGCATACTTCATCGCCATGCCCTGAAGAATCTGGCTGAGATACAGCGTCATGTCAAACGACGACGGCAACCGAAACCAGTCCAGCATGTAGTGCATGATCACCGCGTTGCCGATGCCGCTGCGCTGATGCAACTCCATGACATACGTGGTGACGTTGCGATCCTGTGGCTCCGTATACCCATCCACCGTGCGCGGCTCCGGGAAGGACTGGAAACCGAATTCGCTGTTGAAGCGGTGCGTGCAGGTGCGATACCATTCAAAAGGCTTGCGCCCGTGCCACACATCCCACAGGTGCGCGTCGCCCATCGTCGGATTGTTATAGTCAGCGCGATTGCCGTGCGGGGTGTGCGGGCTGGACGGCCAGTACGATCTCTGAGGATCGAGTCTGGCGGTTACCTCCGGCAGTAACTTGTCGAACAATTTGCCGTAGTCTTCCCAGCTCATCGTGCGATCAGTCCACTCGGGGCCGACCAGACCCTGTTCGAGCTCATTGTTGCCGCACCACAGTGCGATGGAAGGATGGTGGCGCAACCGGCGCACATTGTCGACTGCCTCGGCGCGCACATTGCGCAGGAAGTCTTCGTCGAAAGCAGGATACGTCGAGCATGCGAACATGAAGTCGTGCCAGATACAGATGCCGAGCTCGTCGCACAGGTCATAGAACTCATCCTGCTCGTAAATCCCGCCGCCCCATACGCGCAGCATGTTCATGTTGGCGTCTTTGACGCTTGTCAACAGATCGTGATAGCGCTGGTGAGTCGTGGCCGTCACAAAAGCATCGGCCGGTATCCAGTTGCCGCCCTTTGCAAAGAACGGGACGCCGTTCACGACAAATTCGAACGTCTCTCCCCATTGATCTGGATGGCGGTCGAGCACCAGCGTGCGCAGCCCGATGCGGCGCGACATCGTATCGAGAACGTCGCCGGCTGCATTGAGTAGCTCGACCTTGACATCATAGAGCGGCTGATCTCCAAGATTATTTGGCCACCACAACTTCGGATCGGTGATGGTCAGCGCCGCCTGCGGATCGCCGAGTATCTCACCCACCAGTTCGTCGTTGTATCGCGCGGTCACGCGCGCCGTCAGGAGTTCTTCGCCGAGTGTCTCAATTGCCGGCGTGACATCGAGAGTGACTTGCCCGGGCACATCATGATTCTGCAGAATATTCACGCCAGTCAATCGAGCGACGTCGAAACCGACCAGTTCGATATCGCGCCAGATGCCGCAGGTGATAAATACCGGCCCCCAGTCCCAACCGTAGTTGCAGGGCTCTTTGCGCACCCAGGCTCGACCCGCGATCTCATGCGGCGCACTCCAGCCGGGCAAATGGCGCTCCGACTCCTTTTGCGTGATATACGGGATCGTCGAATCAAACCGCACCGCGATGGTGTTCCGGCCTTTCTGCAACAACGACTTGACATCGAATTCCCACGTCCGGAACTGGTTATCCGTCCGCGCCACATCGATCCCGTTGATCTGAATCGATGCGAAAGTGTCCAACCCCTCGCAGCGCAGGATAACCTTCTCATGCTTAAGGAGGCCGGCCGGGACGGTGAAGCTGCGGGAATATTGCCAGTCAACCTCGCCAATCCATTGCAGTTTTAACTCGTTGTCGCGGAAGAACGGATCGGTGATCTTGCCCGCCGCAATCAGGTCCGTATGGATACAGCCCGGCACGCTGGCGGGGACTTTCATGCTGCCATCGACCTGCGCCGCGTGCCATGGACCGTTTAACGTCAGAATTTCCATTTATGCTTGATCCTCTATTTTTTGGAATGTTGCCACTCTTTGTCACTCTATTGTGCAATCAATCTACAAGTTCACATTCAGTCCCACGCCGTATTGAGTTCATGAACCACCAGTGATGTTACTTTCGCGCCGCTGCCAAGCAATACAGTCTGGCTTGCGGATGGCGCCGGCGTGAAACACGAGGTCATGGATATCAGCCCGCCATTGCCAAAGACCTCGATGGATGCCCGATCCACCAGAACGCGCAAGGTGACATGGCCGCTCACGGGTGCGAGCGGCGCAGTTTTCCCAAGACAAGTCAGTGCGCCTTGTGCGGCGCTAAAGGTCAGCCGTTCACCCCGGATATCGAGCACGACCTCGGCATCGGGATGCACGTCACACTCGATCGTAAGATCAAGCAGGTCATGCTGCGACAGGACAATCGGTTGCGTGAGCAGCAGGTCGCCCCACGCGCGCGTCGTACTGTACAGCGTAGTGATCTCAGCCACAGGCTGTCGGGTCAGCCGCAAACCCGCGACTGTGCGCATCAACTTCATCTCGCACGGAAACGACATCTGCTGATTGAACCCCATGCCGGGGTAAGCGCCCCCCGCCATCCAGGCGATCTGGATGCGCCGGCCATCTCTACGAGACGCCGGGCCGTCTGGAATATCACTATACGTCTGCACCGCATAGTAGTTTGCGCCAAAATCAACCTGCACCGGTTCCACAGTCTCCGGGACAAACAACCGTCCGTCAAAGCGCCCGACCAGATACTTGCCGTTTGCTGCGGTCAGAACCCAGCGCCTCTCGCCCTCATCGCCCTCGATAGGCGCCTCAAAGAAATCGGGACACTCGGAACAGCCCTGCATTTCAATATTGTGAAGATGCTCCCAGGCCTTCAGGTCAGAGGATGAATAAAGCGCGTAGGTATTTCCATCCAGGTAAAGCGCCATCACCCAGTAACCGCCAGGCGCAAACCAGGCGACCTTTGGATCGCGATTTTCTTTCGCAACATGTGGCAGCACGGGGTTGCCCTCATACTTCGTCAGCGTATCTCCCGCATCCGTGCTGTACGCAAGACATTGCGTAAACGGCTGACCCTTCGATTCTTCGGACGTCCCGCCTGCTGCGGTATACAACACCACAATTGCAGTTTCCGGTCCGGATTGCAGGCCGGATGTGTTGTTCCAATCCACAACCGCCGAGCCCGAAAACATCGTTCCCAGCTTGTCCGGCAGGAGCGCGTTTTCAAGTTGCCGCCAGTGCAGCAGATCGGCGCTAACTGCGTGCCCCCAGGTCATGTTGCCCCACTGGGTGCCGAAAGGGTTGTGCTGAAAGAACAGATGGTAACGACCCTTATAGAAAACCAGCCCGTTTGGATCGTTAATCCAGCCTGTTTGCGCGCTGAAGTGATATTGTGGTCGATACACTTCATCCATAGATTCGTTTGTCATATGCTCCCTGCTCAATCAACTATTCATCAACTCTGCGAATGGTGATCAACTCAGAACTCTGGGGCTGCTCACGCCTGATATCCAGACCCCGCAGCATCAAATCGGCGCCTGTGATGCGCACAGTCTGTCCAGTATTGTCGAATGTGACGTCATATCGAAACGCCATATTCAACCCGCGCGGCGTGACGTGGAACAGAGGTTCGCCATTCCCACCTGTTCTGAACAGCCCGACGACGGCGCGCGTCTGATCGACCGTCGCGTATTCGAGCACGCACCACGGCGACAGTTCGGTATGTTTCAGGAACGGGGTATGGTGAAAGACACGGCCATCGATCATGATCGGGCGAATGACATCCCGATAGAGCCCGAGGTGATGATCTATGCGCTCGCGCAGGAACGGCGAGAACTCTTCGAGGCTTGGCGCAATTCCGCGGAAGATCGGCCGGCACAGACAGACCAGGCGCAACTGCGTATCGAGGTCGCCCTCCAGATCGATTTCCGGCACCTCGGTGCCGAACGTGCGCAGCAGCACTTCGGGCGGCAATGACATGGTGACACCATTGAGAATTTTCAGGCCGCGCGGCATGCGCATCCAGTCGCTCAACTCGGCATTGTTGAAGCGATGCAACGTGCCCCAGTCCAGCCGTCCCCCGCCGCCGGCGCAATCCTGAAAAACGACGTCCGGGTACTTTGCGTGCAATCGCTCGAACATGCCATACAACGCGTCGTAGTAGCGCCACGTCAAATCCTCGGTCATGCCATCGACGATGCGATTGCCGGATGGCGTCAGCGTGTGGTTGTGGTCGATGCGATACATATCCAGCTTGTATTGCTGGATCACCCGGTCGATTTCGCTCTCTTCCCATGCCGCGACCGCTGAATTAGTCAGGTCAAGCGCGCGCCCGTTGGCAATGGGTTGTCCATCGCGCGTCAACAGCCAGTCAGGATGACGCTTACGCAGGTCGCTGGCCTCGCCGACGGCTTCGATCTCAACCCACAGCCCGAACTTCATCCCGTATGCATGCGCATGGTCTGCAACTGGTTCAAGCCCGTTAGGGAGCCATGATCCCGCGCGCCAGTCGCCAACGTTTTTCCACCACACGTTGGGATCGTTGCCATACCAGCCGGCATCGATGACGTACAACTCCGTTCCGATGGATTTCGCCACTTCGACATCGCGCTTCAAATCCGGCTCATTCTCGCGATCACACAGGTAACCACGGTGGTTTGCCTCGATCTCCACGTAGCGCCCAGGGACGCGAGCCGGCATGACGACGTGGCGCACATGCTCATGCGTCGCCTGAACGATGGCATCGGGGTCGGACTGGAAAAAGCCGAGATGCACGGCCGGCGTCGTCACCGTCTCGCCTGGTTCAAGCACCCGCAACACAGGATCATGCCCGCTCAATCCCATGCTGAAGTAGAGTTCAGCCTGCCTGACGGTCTCATGCATCTGCGGGTTGATGCCGGCAGAAATACGACAGTCGAGTGAGAAGGCGTAGTTTCCGCCCCAGGCCAGTTCACACACAACCGTCTGACCATTCGCGCGATCGCGCGCCCAGAAAGCAGGGCGCCCCCACCCGCTACGGCCAAGCTTGCCGCCATCCACGGTGCGAACACCGTTCGGCAGTGGCTCGAACCAGAAGTCGCCTTCCTGTCCCCAGTTGAACTGATGCGCATATGCAACGTCAAATGGCGCTTCGTCCGGCAACGCCATGTGCTCGCCCACCCGATGCGACCAGAGTGCGCCGCTGAATGGCGCAACCGCGCTGATGCCCGCGGCGCGATTCGTAGTGTTGGTGATCTCCAGCCACCGCACCAGAAACGAACTGCCGTCGATGCGGGTGTGCACAATGACGCTGATGCCGCTGGCGCGATGCATCAACTTGATCGCGCCATGTCTGACATCGCGACCCTCGCCGCGATAGGAGGATGGATCGCGCGTTACATCCGCCCCCAGCCACTCATATCCTCCCTCCAGGTGTTGACCATTAACAGCCAGGAGAAAGGTGTCAGCGGGTTGATCCGGTCGATAGCGCTGACTTGCCAGATGCATCTCAGGCCAGACCTGTCCTGAGGGCGACCAGTAACGCGCGCATAAACGGCCGCCACGGAACTGTTCATCGAATGTCACGCGACCCGAAAGATATCGGGCGCCCGGATTGCCGTCGGTTCTAAAACAGATATCACTCTTTGTTGACATAGTTCCTCTCGGTTAAATACGCCAGGGTCGGAAAGCTCCTGAGAGCTTGCTTGATTATCTTGTCAAATGCCTTTTTGCACACTTCGTGATTTGCCCGGTTCAAATCCCGATTGCCCTGTTGCGCCCAGTGGCATACAATCCACAAGGTCGCAGAACGAACCTGGCACACAGACCCAGGCGATCAGCCAGAGATATAGTATGGTTACGAGCGTAAAGAGATGAGCCTGAAGCCAATACAACCTGTCAAACCACAGCCCTATCTGATGCACAATCAGATACAGAATTACGAATGGGGCGCCCGCGATCAAAAGGCGTTTATCCCAAAACTGCTGGGGATCACCCCGCAGCCCAATACCCCGTATGCCGAACTTTGGATGGGCGCGCATCCGAAGGCGTCGTCTCAACTCAGTGTCGATGCCGAGTTGATCTCGCTGGATCAATGGATCGCCGCGCATCCAGTTGAACTTCTCGGTAAAGCCATTGCAAAGAAATTCGATGGCAAGCTGCCATTCCTGCTAAAGGTGCTGTCCGCGGGTGAAGCGCTTTCCATCCAGGCGCACCCGAACAAGGCGCAAGCCAAAATACTGCACGCCAACGCGCCGCAACATTATCCAGATGACAACCACAAACCTGAAATTGCCATTGCGCTGGACTCGCTGACAGCGCTGATGGGTATAAAGCCTTTTGCCGAACTCGCGGACACACTCAGGCGCTATCCAGAGATCAGCGGTTTCATCGGGGCGGACGTCTGTGACAAGCTGACGATAGCCGTAGACCCCGGCCCGCACAAACAACGCGATTTGGCGCGCACGCTTTTCACCGCGCTGTTAACGCGCTCGGTGTCGCGCGCGAGCGAGTTGAATGCAGCGATTGACAAACTGGCGCTTCGTCTTGGCGCGGCGGGAACAGGGACATCCGAGGCGGACGCGCTCTTTCTCAGCCTCCGCCGCAAGTACAGTGACGCGGACGTTGGTTTGTTCTGCATTTATCTTTTGAACCTGGTGCACCTGGCCGCAGGTCAAGCGATGTTTGCTGAAGCCGGCGTTCCCCACGCCTATCTCGGAGGCAACGTTATCGAGTGCATGGCGAGTTCGGATAACGTCGTGCGCGTCGGGCTGACCCCTAAATACAAAGACGCGCAAGCGCTGATCGAGATACTGAAGTACGAACCCGGGACAGTGGACATATTGGGCGCCAGACCCGGCAGCGGGACGGTGACCTACAAAACGCCCGCGCCGGAGTTCCGCGTCAGCCGGCTCAGTCTGAAACCTGGCGTCAGTCGCCATGAGAGCACCGGCAATCGTCCGTCAATCATGGTGGTGACTGAGGGTGAGATCAGTATCCGGTGGGAGCAGGGAACCGAGTCCTACCGGCGCGGTCAATCCATTTTCATTCCGGCAGCGCTGGCAGAGTACAGCATCTGGGCCACCCAGCCGGCGGTCATTTTCAAGGCAGAGATTCCTCAATAAGGATAGAAACCAAGGAGAGTTATTATGGCGAAGAAACTTAAAGTAGGTGTGATCGGACTCGGCGGTATCTCAAATACCCATGTGCCGGGATGGAAGGCGTCGCCCGATGCTGAACTCGTGGCAGGGAGTGACATCAATCCGGCCGTGTTCACCACGTGGAAGGACAAGTATGGCATCGAGCGCTTCTACGAAAAAGCCGCTGACCTGATCAACAGCCCTGACATCGACATCATCGACATCTGCTCGCCGAACATGTATCACGCCGAGCAGGCTATTGCAGCGCTCGAAGCCGGCAAGCATGTGATCTGCGAGAAACCGCTCGCGCCAGGGCCGGATGACGTGCGCAAGATGATTGCGGCCCGCGACAAGTCGGGCAAGCTGCTCATGACCGCGCAGCACTTCCGCTTCGGCGGAGTGGCGCAGGCGATGAAAGCCGAAATCCAGACCGGCGCACTTGGGCAGATCTATCATGCGCGCAGTTGGATGCTGCGCCGCGGCCTACTCCCGCTCAGCCCGACGTTTATCTACAAGAAGAATAGCGGCGGCGGGCCATGTATCGATATCGGCGTGCATATCCTCGACCTGACATTGTGGTTGATGGATCACCCCAAGCCAGTGACCGTGAGCGGCACGGCGAAAACGGCGCTCGCGCACCACGAAGGTGCGTTCACCGCGTGGGGACGCAGCCCGATTCCGCAGGGCATCGATGTCGAGGACTTCGCATCCGCGTTCGTGCGCTTTGAGAACGGCGCGACATTAATCCTCGAAGTGAGTTGGTTGCTGCATCACAACACACCCGGTGAGGATTCAAAGGTGTGGTTGTATGGAACCGAGGGCGGCTGCGAGTTTCCAAAGGCAGAGTTCACGTCGTCGAACTATGCGACCCGTCAGTTCAACAATCGCACCATCACCCTGACCCAGGACAAGATGGAGCCGCATGCGCTCGAGTGCGTCGAGTTTGCGCGCGCGGTGGCCGAAGGGCTGCCATCACCGGTCCCGCCGGAACAGTCACTATATGTTCAGACTATTCTGGACGGCATCTATCGCAGCCAGGCGGCTGGGCGCGAGGTCGAGGTCAGGATTTAGGAGGGACATGTCAATTCATCCGTTAGTCTCCCAACTGCGCTTTGCGCGTAGTGAATTTGTGCGTTGTCTCGAAGGCGTCAGTGAAGCTGACGCCGCGCAACGCTTGCTGCCAATGAACTGCATCAGCTGGTTCGTGGGTCACCTGGCAAACCAGGAACAGGCGTACTGGGTGCTCATCGCACAGGACAAGCTCGTCGTGCCGGGTCTGAATGACCTTGTTGGGTTCGGAAAACCGGCCAGCACGCCTCCCTTGAGTGAGATGTGGACAGCGTGGCGCACAGTCACCACAGCAGCAGATAGATTCCTTGAATCGTTGTCAGCGGATCGGCTGGTGGAACACATGATGTTCAAAGGCAAGCCTCGTCCTGAGAGCATCGGCACCATGTTGCAACGCAACATCTATCACTACTGGTTCCACACCGGCGAAGCGCACGCGGTGCGCCAGCAATTGGGTCACACGAATCTGCCCGATTTCGTGGGAGACATGACCAGCGCGATTTACCGGCCGGAGTAATGCAAGGAAGCCACGGCGAACAGTCTGGCTTGTTGATTCGTTTGGTCTGTACCATGGATACTTGCTGATTTGCCAGACAATCTGGCTTTTCACAATATCCTGTATCGGTATACACTCACTAACATACGGAGGTTTCATAACAATGGCACTAAAAGTTGGAGTCGTCGGTCTGCGCGGGATTGGTAATCAGCACGCAGACTGTCATTCTAAGGATCCGCTATCGAACCTGGTCGCAGTCTGCGACCTTGTCAAGGATCGCGCGGATAAAACAGCCGCCAAGCATGGCGTAAAGGCTTACTACAGCCTGAAAGACATGCTTGATGGCGAACCCGACCTCGATGTGGTCGATGTGACTACCGGTGGTTTTGAGAACGGCAGCTGGCACTATGAACCAGCGATGCAGGCCATGGCGGCCGGCAAGAACGTCCTCGTCGAGAAGCCGATGTCGAATGACATCAAAGAAGCGCGCGAGATGGTGCGCTTCGCGGCAGAAAAGAAGGTTTACTTCGGCGTCAATCTGAACCACTACTTCACCCCTACTGCCGACAAGGCGCGCAAGTACATGGCCGAGGGCAAAGTCGGCGAACTGGTGTACTGCCTGCACAAAGTGGGCTTCAACGGCGGTGAAGAGACCTATTCACCCAACGCCTCTTCGCGATTCAAGGGCTTCCCGTACGCGCACTTGAAGGCTTTCCTGGCGCACCCCTTCGCGGTGATGCGCTACTTCTGCGGCGATGTGACCCACATTCAGGCATTTGTCGATCGCCCCAGCTTCCGCCGGCATGCGGGTGACGCGATGTTGTCCATCGTCGGCGTCAACATGCGCTTCGAAAACGGCGCGGTTGGATATCTGCTCAGCCAGCGCGGCGACGCCGCATACGGCCTGGGCGGATGGTGGAGCGTTGAAGTGGCCGGCACTCATGGCACGTTCTGCATTGAGAACTGCATCGAGAAGTTCACGTACTGGCCCGCACCCTCGCCCGCAAATCCGGCCAGCATGGGTCAGGTCAAACCGAGTGAAGAGTACAACAGCGGCATCGGCGACTTCGGGCAGACGTTCCCGAATCGCATCCATGCCTACCTTGAAGACGTGACCAACAAGGTGCCTCGCGAGACATTGCGCGCATCGGGTCGCGATGCGCTCGCCACGATCGAATACACCTTCGCGGTCATTGAGTCATACGAACAGGGCGGCATAATGGTGCGCCCGCAGGCGCTCCCGTTGCTGAAAGGCGACCCGGTCAGTCTGCTCGACTAAGGTTACGTCAACCTCACAGGCGCGGGGCGCCTGTGAGGTTTCTCTCTCCTCAGTGCAACCGCTTTCCGCTCAGTTCGCGATAACGGGCCAGTTCAGGGTACGCCCTGGATGGGTCGGCGTACTGGTTACCAGCGCGATCCCGTCCGCGCGCAAGATACACTTGATGTAACGCCCCCAGCCTGCCCGCATTGAACTTCACAGTTGCGGGCATATAGCGCATCGTATAGCCACAACGGCGGATGCTGCTCGTATTGGGCGTGCTGCCATGAATCAGCTTGCCGTCGTGCAGGCTGGCCTGGTTCGGCTGCAACTCGCAGGGAACCGCCATGAGGTCGCGCATCTTCGACGGAGTGATCTCAGTGCTGAACACATTTTTCGTCGCATCTACTGGCACGTAGTCCGAGTAACCGTTGTCCTGCGTTCGCGGGACGACATACATGCAGCCATTGGCCGTCGTCGATGGGTCAATCGCCAGCCAGACGGTAACGACTTCCATCGGCGCGAGCGCATCATGCCAGTAGGCGGAATCCTCGTGCCATGGCACGCGCTTGCCGTTGCCTTTCGGCTTGCAGATGAAATGACTCGACCACAAGGCGATATCCGGGCCGAGGATGGGTTCAACCAGATCCAGAACCTCATCCGCAAGCAGCCATTCGAACAGCGCAGGGTCGGTGAAGTGTGGCACGTCCATTTCTTCCGGGCGCACCTCAGGAGGCAGAAGCGCCAGCTTTGCGTTAAAGTGGTTTTGGAGTTTCTGGAACTTCACGTCCGGGAACACCGGTTCGGTAACGATCAAGTAACCTTCACGGCGATACTGTTCGACGCGATCCGGCGATAAACGAGGGACATGCAGTTTTTGATTCACCATCTCTTACTCCATTACAAGCACAAGCCTTCAGGAAGTCCGCATTGTCCCTTATTGCGCAACTGGCGCAGTGCAACTGCGCCAGGAACGTTACGGCATACCTTTGGATGAAACTCTTAGCCGAACAACCCGCCAATCGTCTTGGCGATGTCGCCGGTAGCAGATCCACCCAGTACGCCGTCGATCTGGCTGCCAATCGGCGCAGGGAGCTTCTGCTTCAGGAAGTCAATGACAGCCAGTGCAGCTGCCTTCGCCTGATCCTGTGGAAGCCCGGTCTTCTGACTCACGATCTTTACCAACTCGTCCATTGTTGTATTACCTCCGTCGAAAATATTGGATAACAGATGGAATGATACACGGTACGGCTGTCATTTTATGACGAAACCGGGCGCAAGGCAGAGCGTGTGCGAAACTCCTTGCGGTGCATCAATAAGGCTCCAATGGCATACAAAACAGCGCCCAGGATGAATACAAACTCTATCCGCACGCCGAGGTTGAACAGCCATACGCCCAAAAACGGCCCAATCAGCCCGCGTATGCCGATGACAGTGCGTTGCAGCGCGGCGTATTCGTAGATTTTGTCGGGTTCAGCCAGATCGATTGGCGAGTTCGTGAAGGCCAGATCGACGCCGCCCGAGAGCAGCCCGCTGACGATGTAGGCAGGAATCATCATCCAGCCCGTTGTTGCCAGTATGTAGCTCAGAGGCACAATGATAGCCAGTAAAAAGCAGATGAACAATATCCACGGCCCGCCCAGGCGATCCATCAACCGCCCCCACACCAGCAACCCGAGAATCCACGATATCGACTGCGCAAATCCGAGCCAGCTCACATCCCCATACGACAAGTGCAAACGATTCACGAGGATGCCGGGAACGAACGCAATCCCAACCAGACCACCGAGGCCGTAACAGACGACGCCGAGCAGGTAAATGGCGAAGCGATGGTCGTTGCGCAGCACGCGCCATAAATCGACGACCGAACTCTTGTGTGGCGTTGCGACCTCAGGCGCCTTGCCCAGCTTCATGCGGGTAAACCACCAGATGGCGGCGATGCCAAACACAGCGGCAACCGGATACACAAACTGCGGCCCGGCATGATCGAGCACCAGACCGATCAACGGTGTGCTGATCAGCATGGTAATCACCATCCCCAGGCGCGCAATGCTCAGCGCGCGACCGCGCACATCGCCTGGATAAATGCGCCGCACAACTTCGGTATAGGCCGCGCCCGGAAAGCCATCCGCCAACCAGAACACGGACGCAAGCGCCAACAAGCCAACGGCGCCCGGCGCCAGCCCTGTAAACAGGAATGCGCCGCGACCGATCGTCCAAATGACGGCTAAGAAGACCAACAGGTGCGCGCGCGGGATGATCATCACGGAAAAGGCGGCCAGGAACAGCCCGATATAGGCCTGTGACTGGTATACCGCCACAATATCCGGCGTCGCGCCCAACCGTTGCAGCACGACGGGCACGAACAGTAGCGCCGCGTTGAAAGGCCCGTACAGAACCGACGCGGTGACATCCGTAATGACGTTGCTGCGCGTCTGCGCTGAGATGGGCCCAATCAGCACTTGGGCCGCGCGGTGCAACCCTTCATGCAACAAACTCATTGTTTCGCCTGCGCCCCGCGCAGGTCCGCATAAGCGGCGTCGATATCCCGCAAATGCTGGTTGGTCTCATTCAGCTCTGCGAGTAGACGTTGAACCGGGCGATCCGTCTGTTGGATTTCCATCTTCATCAGGCTGACAGGAAGCTGTTCCAGCGACGCAAGCGACCGTTGCATTTCCGCGATGATTTGCTGATCCAGCGCGACCATGTCAGTCTGATTGGTCAACCCATCCTGGAGACGCGCGTCAACGGTGCGCTTGATGCTGCGCAGCCGGCACAATCGCCACAGAGCGGTTGCCATATTCGCGGGGACTTCGTTGGCCTGTTCCAGAATCCGAGCGCTATCGGCGCCGATGGACGGATTGGCCTTGAGCGCGGCGGCAATCGCTGTAGTCAGCTTTGACGCCTGTTTGACCATTTGACGCTCATCATACGTGACGTGCACACTGGGAACCTGCAGCAATGGAGGTTTAGTAAAAGCGCGGCGCAGGGGATTGAGCATCTTGATCCGCCAGGCGTTGTAGCCGCCCAGTTCTTCACTGTTGACGAGCACATCGTCACTGGTGACGTCGGCGAGCAGGACAAGGGAGATCACCACAGAAATGATGATCAGCGGCACTGCGACCAGCAACCACGGCGCAAACGCAATCACTACGATGCCAATCGCGATGAGCACAACGATACCGATCAGAGCGCAGCCGGCATTACTTCCATTTCGATCATTCATCTATCTGACCTCCGCAACACTGTCGGATTATCGGCGCACCTTTGGAAACTGCAACTATATGTCATAAGTCCTGATTTTGCGGCAACATGACAAGGTCGCGGATCGTGACATGCGGTGGTTGAGCCAGCATGAAAATAATCGCCTGCGCCACATCTTCCGAGCGTAAACTGGCGTGTTTCTCCACCCATTGATCCACTTCGGCCGGTGTGTTGATCCCCCATAGTTCGTTGGCGACCATGCCCGGTGCAATGGAACCGACGCGTATCCCGGCAGGCGCGACTTGCCGGCGCAGCGTGTGCACAAAAGTCTGCACGGCATGCTTGGAGGCGCTATAGATCGGCTCCCAGTGAATATCGATGTGCCCCGAAATCGAACTGGTGACAAGGATATCACCCGACTTCTGCGCCAGCATATGGGGCAGCACCGCATGAACGCAGCGCATCGCGGCGGTGACATTGACGTTGATCAGGTTTGCCCAGGCATCCGGATCGCCGTCGGCGATCTGGCCAGGGATATACACACCGGCGTTGGCAAGCAGAACATCCACTCGGCCAAAGCGCTCCAGTGTCTGCGCAACCATCCTCTTGACATCAGCGGGTATCGTGAGGTCCATAGGCAGCGCAAGTGCGTCTGATCCGATCTCGGATGCCAGCGCAGCCAGTTTGTCCGCCGAACGCGCAGCCAACGTGAGCTTGCATCCCAGGCGGGACATGGCGCGTGCTGTCGCCGCCCCAATGCCGCTGCTGGCGCCGGTGATGATCACGACTTTCCCCGCGAGAGATTGAGACTGAATAGTGATTCCGTTATCCATGAAGTGTATGGTTACTCAATTGCTTATGCTGTTTTTTGTGGGTTCAGGTAATGATGCCACAGAACGCGCGCAGCGACGGCGCGATAAGGTTGCCATGCGCGGCCTATGGCGTCAAGTTCTTCTTTTCCGGGTCGCGTCGGGAGCCGTTTGACCTGATGCACAGCAATCGCGAGCGCAAGGTCGCCGCTCGGCCAGACATCGGGCCGGCACAATGCCATCAGCAGGTAGATATCGGCGCTCCATGACCCAATCCCTTTCAGCTTTGTCAGGGCGGCGCGTACCGCTTCATCATCCAACTCGTTGAGTATTGTCAAGTCAAGCGATTTATTCCCAACCGCCTCCGCCAGATACCGCGCATAGGCCGTTTTCTGACGGCTGAAGCCAATCGCTTTAAGATCAGAATCGTTCAGCGTCAAGACCCGCTCTGGCGTAACCTCCCCGAGTGCGTCCTTGAGACGGTTGAAGGCGGCCCGCGCCGAAGCCAAAGACACCTGCTGTTCGAGGATGATATGCACGAGCGTCGCGAAGCCCGGCGTGCGCGCCCACAACGGCGGTGTGCCGAGCCGTCCCACAACCTCAGCCAGATCGGCGTCCTGCGCGACCAGCAGGCGCGTTGCTTCAACCAGAGAGCGGTCTGTCAACCCGGCAATAGGAAGTGATGCGGGCGCAAGTGATAAGGTCACAGACAGGCATTTTACTGGATGACCCCATATGCCTCTTGACATTGACGCCGCGTCATACCTTATCATCATGCGCGTATGAGGGTATGGAGATGCGATACACAGTAAAACAACTGGCGGATGCTGCAGGCGTGAGCGCGCGCACACTGCACTACTATGATGAAATCGGGTTGCTGAAACCAGCGTCACTCGGTGATAACGGCTACCGTTATTACGATCACACAGCACTGCTGAAGCTTCAACAAATTCTGCTCTATCGGGAACTGGATTTCCCATTGACGGATATCAAAGCCATCCTCAACCAACCGGATTTCGATCTGCTCGACGCGCTGAGGAATCATCATAAGGCGCTCCTTGAGCGGGTCGGACACCTCAATGCGCTCATACAAACGGTCGATAAAACAATTAGCAGTCTGGAGGAACATAGAACGATGAATGCAGATCAGATTTTCGAAGGGTTTACGGACGAGCAGCAGGAACACTATGCCCAGGAAGCCAGCGAACGATGGGATCCGACAATGGTGCGGCAATCAAACCACCGTTGGAAGGGCTACTCAGCCCAAAAGAAAGCCACCATCATGGCAGAGGGCAAGCAAATCTATAGCGACCTCGTGGCGCAGATGGACAGCGGGCACGATAGCGCGGTCGTGCAGACGATCATCGCCCGCTGGTATCAACACCTGCGCTACTTCTACGAACCTACTGTCGCGATGTTGCAAGGACTGGGACAGCTTTATGTCGAAGACCCGGCCTTTGCCGCGAATATCAGCAAGCTGAACGCCGGTTTGCCCGAGTTTATGCGCCAAGCCATCACGGTCTACTGTGACCGCCTGACGCGCGCGTAAATCCATGCCTGATGCAATGACAGCAGCCAATTATGCCGCACGCCGGCGCACAAGGTTATTTTGTGCGCCGGCGATAAAGCAGAAACAAAGCGACTACCGCAATGATGTCAACACCGATTCCCAGATAGGCATACTCAATGTGATTTGCCATAAAACCAATTGGAGCAATGCCTGTGCCTTGCAGAATCCACCATGTTCCACTGAGTAGAAACAATACACACACAACTGTAATAATTATCTTCACCACAATACTCCTATACCGGCCCGCTCCAATTCCACATCAACCATGCATTTGCTTCCAGATGAATCCGAAGCGAGATTCTACGCCCTGAACCGCGGCAGGACTTCCTTAACGAACAAAGTGGCGCTGTCGTTCTTCGGAAAGTCGGCAAAACGCAGGATAAAATGCTGCACGCCCAGGTCAACAAAACACTGCAACTGCGCAGCAACTTCATCGGGCGTGCCGACGACGGATGAATCAGGGCTGTAAAACGGACTTGCCTGCGCCATCGCTAACGCCGCCTGATGCGTCGGCGCGACCGCGACAGTCTCATTGCCCCATGTCTTTACGATGCTGTTGTAATCGCGCCCAACTTTGTCACAATGCACACGCAGCGTGTCAAGGAGTGATTTGTAGTTCTCATATGTCCCACCAGGGAAGTTCCACCAGTCGGCATATTTCGCAACGACTTTCAGGGTGAGTTGCCTGCCGCCGCCGCCGATCATCAAAGGCGGCGCCGGTTGCGGCTTGGGTTCACAAATGGCGTCAGTAATGTGATAGTGCTTGCCGGCGAACGACGCGCGTGTTTGCGTGTGCATCAGTCGGATGATCTGAACGGCTTCTTCAAGTTGGTGGATGCGCGCAGCAGGTTCCGGGAATTCGAAACCGTAGGCGGCATACTCGTCTTGCTTCCAACCCGCGCCAATACCGAGCACAAACCTTCCGCCGGTGAGCGCCTGCAATGTCGCTGCCATCTTGGCAATGAGCGCGGGATTGCGATAGGACTGCGACATGACGATGCTCCCAAATGTGTAGTCCTTGAAAAGACCCGCCAGGTAGCACAAAGTAGTCCAGCACTCATAAGTATCAGTCGTCTGATCCTGGAAATTAGCCCAGGGGATAAAGTGATCGGCAACCCACGCCGATTTAAATTGGCGGTTCAGAATATGAAGCGTCTCAACAAACTGGTCAACAAACGCTGGCCCGGTTGATCCATCAACGGGGAAATCCGGCACGCGAAATCCAAACTCTGTCATGTCTCACCTCACTCTCGGTTATACCCTATTATGGGATGGGCGCTATTTGGGCGCTCTGGTTGCATTTATGGAAATAGCGCCCCAAACTGCGTGTTATGCTGTAAATACTCAATCGGACTGGTGGGAACCTGTTTTATGCAATTAAAAATCAACTATCTGCTCGGAGCCTTGATTGTGGGCGGTGTGCTGGCGACCGCATGCAACCCACAGACGCCTG
>CAIXPS010000452.1 GCA_903921365.1 uncultured bacterium
GCCTCGGGAAGAACACATGCGCCAATCCCGTCACCGCCAGCGGATACCCGATCCCTAGCACCACTGCCGTCACCACTGTATACAGCACCGCCGTCACAATATGCTTCTTCATCGCTTTTCCTCGTCCTGCTGACTTGCTTACTCGCTAACCTGCCGACTCGCTGCTCTCAGACCAGATGAATCGCCGCAATCACCATATCGATCGCCTTGATCCCAATGAATGGCGCAATGATTCCGCCCATTCCATAAACCCACAGATTGCGTCGCAGCAACGCGGCAGCCGACATCGGCCTGTAAGCGACGCCGCGCAGTGCCAGCGGAATCAACGCGACAATAATCAGCGCGTTGAAGATCACCGCCGACAGAATCGCCGACTCCGGCGAACGCAGGTGCATGATGTTGATTACCGCCAGTTGCGGAAACACCACCATGAACATCGCCGGAATAATAGCGAAGTACTTCGCCACATCGTTGGCAATCGAGAAGGTCGTCAGCGCGCCGCGTGTCATCAGCAACTGCTTCCCGATACCTACAATCTCGATCAGCTTGGTTGGATTGGAGTCGAGATCCACCATATTCCCCGCCTCCTTCGCCGCCTGCGTGCCGCTGTTCATCGCCACGCCTACATCGGCCTGGGCCAGTGCTGGCGCATCGTTCGTTCCATCGCCGGTCATCGCCACCAGCTTGCCCTGCGCCTGTTCGCGGCGGATCAGGTCCATCTTGTCCTTGGGCTTGGCCTCGGCCAGAAAGTCGTCAACGCCTGCCTCGCGTGCAATCGCCGCCGCGGTCAGTGGATTGTCGCCCGTAATCATGATGGTCTTGATCCCCATCGCGCGCAGTTGCTCGAACCGCTCCTTCATGCCGCCCTTCACAATGTCCTTCAAATGAATCACGCCTAGTGCGCGTCCATTCTCCGCCACTACCAGAGGCGTTCCTCCCTGGCGCGCCACTTTGTCCACAGTCGCTCGAACCTCATCCGGAATCCCCCTGCCGGATCCATCCCCGTTCTGCTTCAGGTAATTGTCGATTGCATCCGCCGCGCCCTTGCGAATGCTCCGCCCTTCCATGTCGATGCCGCTCATGCGAGTCAGCGCGCTGAACGGTATGTACTCCACATTCAGGTTGGCCAGCTCACGTCCGCGCAGCCCGTACTGCTCCTTCGCCAGCACCACAATCGACCGGCCCTCCGGTGTTTCGTCCGGCAGCGACGATAACTGCGCTGCGTCAGCCAGTTCCTCACTGGTAACGCCCGCCGCGGTCAGGAACTCCGAGGCCTGCCGGTTGCCCAGCGTGATGGTTCCGGTCTTATCCAGCAGCAGCGTGTTCACGTCGCCCGCAGCCTCTACCGCGCGTCCCGACACGGCTAGCACGTTGTGCTGCACCAGGCGGTCCATGCCGGCAATGCCAATCGCGGAGAGCAGTCCGCCGATGGTCGTCGGAATCAGGCACACAAGCAACGAGATCAGCACGAAGGCTGTCTGCGGCGCGCCCGAGTACACGGCGAACGGCTCCAGAGTCACCACCGCCAACAGAAAAATGATCGTCAGTCCGGCAAGCAGAATATTCAGCGCAATCTCATTGGGCGTCTTCTGCCTCTCCGCGCCTTCTACCAGCGCGATCATGCGGTCCAGAAACGTCTCGCCTGGGTTCGCCGTGATCTTCACCACTATCCTGTCGCTCAGCACGCGCGTTCCGCCGGTCACCGCCGATCGGTCGCCGCCCGCCTCGCGAATCACCGGTGCCGACTCGCCGGTAATGGCCGACTCGTCCACCGAAGCAACGCCCTCGATCACCTCGCCATCGCCGGGAATCATCTGTCCAGCAATCACTTGGACCTTATCGTTCACGCGCAGGTGCGAGCTTGCTACCTCCTCGATCTCGCCGTTCGACTTCAGCTTGTATGCCGTCGTCTCACTCTTCGCCTTACGCAACGCGTCCGCCTGCGCTTTGCCGCGGCCCTCCGCCATCGCCTCGGCAAAATTTGCAAACAACACCGTGAACCACAGCCACAGCGTAATCTGTAGGTTGAAGCCGAACTGGTGCGCGCCATGGGGTAACAGCAGCAGTATCGTGGTGACGACGCTGCCCACCTCCACCACAAACATCACGGGGTTCTTTGCCATTAGCGCCGGATTCAGCTTCTTCAGCGAATCCACCGCCGCGCGGCGAACGATGGACGATTCAAACAGCGCCCGCTTCTTCGACGTTCCTGTCTGTGCAGCACTCATCAAATTCTCCTGTCTCTCGCTTACGCACTGACTTGCTGACTCGCTAACTGAAGCTGATTCCTGAGCGCAGCAACAAATGTTCCAGAATCGGCCCCAGGCTCAGCGCCGGGAAGAACGTCAGCGCCCCGACGATCAAAATCACGCCGACCAGCAGCACCGTAAACAGCGTCGAATTCACCGGGAAGGTGCCCAGCGAGGGCGGCGCGATTTTCTTGGTCGCTAGATTTCCCGCCACCGCCAGCATCGGGACAATCATCAGGAAACGCCCGCCCAGCATGGCAATCCCCTGCGTCATCAGATACCAGTGCGTGTTGGCATTCAATCCTGCAAACGCCGACCCGTTATTGCCAACCGCAGACGTGAACGCGTACAAAATTTGCGAAAGCCCATGCGGCCCCTTGTTCGATATACTCGACAGTCCCGCCGGCAGCAGCGCCGACACGGCCGCAAATCCCAGGATGATCAATGGAAAGATCAGCAGGTAGAGCATCGACAGTTGCACGTCGTACGCCTCTATCTTCTTGCCCAGATACTCCGGCGTGCGGCCCACCATCAACCCCGCGATGAACACCGTCACCACGACGAAGATGAGCATTCCGTACATGCCCGCGCCCACCCCTCCGAAGATGATCTCGCCCGCCATGATATTGGCCAGCGGCACCATGCCGCCCAGCGGCATAAAGGAGTCGTGCATGGAGTTGACCGCGCCGCAGCTCGCGTCCGTCGTCACCGTGGCAAACAGAGCGGAGTTGGCAAGGCCGAAGCGCACCTCCTTGCCCTCCATATTGCCGCCGGACTGCGTCGCCGTCCCCGTCTGCGTTATATGCTGATCGACGCCGTGCAGCAGCGGATTGGGCTGCGACTCAGCCCAGTAGCACGTCGCAACTCCCGCGAACCACAGGATCGACATCGCCGCGAACACCGCCCATCCATGCTTTTCCGACCCGGTCATCTTGCCCAGCGTCAGGCACAGACCACCGCCGATCGCGAAGATCGACACCATTTCCATCAGGTTGCTTAGCGGCGTCGGGTTCTCATATGGATGCGAACTGTTGGCGTTCATGAAACCGCCGCCATTCGTCCCGAGCATCTTGATGGCCTCCTGCGACGCCAGCGGCCCCTGCGCAATGGTCTGGGTCGTCACCGTAGTCGTCACAGGCTTGCCATCCGTGCCCGTTGTGGTTACAGATTGCGGCTCCACCAGCGTCGCCGTGTCGTACGGCTTGAAGTTCTGGATCGCCCCCTGCGAGACCAGAGCCAGCGCGTACACGATGCAGATCGGCAGCAGCACCCACAGCGTGCCGCGGGTCAGGTCCACCCAGAAGTTGCCCAACGTCTTCGACTCGTGGCGTGCGATGCCGCGGATGAATGCGATGGCCAGCGCCATGCCCACCGCCGCCGACCAGAAGTTGTGCGTCGCCAACCCGAACGCCTGGGTCAGGTAGCTCATCGTCGTCTCGGGCACATACGCCTGCCAATTGGTGTTGGTGGTAAAGGATGCCGCGGTGCTCCATGCCAGATACGGTTCGACAGCGGCCAGGTGTTGCGGGTTCCACAGCGGAATCCAGTGTTGCAGCCGCTCCACTGCGTAGGTCAGCAGCATCGTCGCGCAACTGAACACCAGCATGGCCAGGCCATACTGCGTCCAGCGCATCTCCTCATCGGGGTTGACGCCCGTCAGTTTATACAGCAGCTTCTCCACCGGCCCCAGCACTGGATCCAGCCATGTCTTCTTGCGTTCATACACCTGGGCCATGTACAGGCCCATAGGCTTGGCCAGTGCCAGCACCAGGACAAAGAACACACCTATTTGCAGCCAACCGTTCGCAGTCATCAGAATTTCTCCGGACGTAGTAGTGCAAACACCAGGTAAACCAGCAAGCCCGCGGTCAATA
>CAIXPS010000453.1 GCA_903921365.1 uncultured bacterium
CACCATCATCGCGATGGAGCCAATCAGCGACGCGGTGTTGATCGCGATAGATGAATTCGCCGAATCACAGGGCGGCGATCGCGCCATCACCTACCACCTCACGCGCCAATCGGTCTATCAGGCGCAACGCCAGGGGTGGACAGCCAAAGCCATCAGCGCGTTTCTCGAACAGCACCAGGGCGCGCCGATCCCGGCTAATGTGCAACGCTCACTGGACGAGTGGCAATTGCAGCATCAGCGCATTACCTTCCATCGCAGTGCGCGTGTGGTTCAGTATGCGGATGTCAAAGCCCTCAATGGAGCGCGCCAGGCGTTGCAACAGGCCGGGCGAACTATGCAGTCCCTTGCGCCTCTGTGCGATCTAATTGAGAGCGTCACAGGGGCAGGGACAGTGGACGGAGCCGCCCCGGCAGGCCAGTTGAGCGCAGTGTTGAACGCCGCTGGATGGTTGCCTCTGATCACTCCCGCCAACGACGGCGCCGCACATGCACAAAACTCTCTGCGCATCAACGAGGCCGGCGAGGTGCTGTTCAAAGAGTCTGTGCCGAGTCTGTTTGCGCTCAGCCAGTTGCAGCCCTTTGTCGAACAGGACGGCGAACGCGCGCGCATCAGCGCGCCCAGCATACGGGCTGCGATGGCAAAGGGAATACCGCTGGATCAGTTGCTGGGTGTATTGAAGCATCTGAGTGGCGGCCCATTGCTGGCGAAAGTCGAGACCAACATTCGCGCATGGGCCGGTTTCTACGGCAACGCGACGTTGCGAGCAGTCCATCTGCTGGAATTGTCGAGCCTTGAGGTGCTGAATAACCTCCTGAATGACGAGCAGGTGGGCGCCTACCTGCGACCCATCGACGCGGGCGTCTACCCGCTTGCGTTTGTCGACGCCGCAAACGTTGATCTGGTGCGCAATACCCTGATCGAGCGGGGTGTAACGTTAAAATAGCCCTATTCTTCGATGCGACCAGTCAACGCCATCGACACCAGGCCACCCACCATCTTCGGGTAGAAGTCGGTTGACTTCTGCGGCATTTTCTCGCCAGCCAGCGTGCAGGCGTTAACTTGCGCCATGCGCGTTGGGTTGAGCACAAACAGATAGCTTGCGTCGCCCCTGTCTACTGCCGCATACCCCGCGTTGACGTCGCGCAGATAGCTGATGTTGTCGGCGTCATGTCCGCTGCCGACGGCCAGCCCCAGCACCTGCTCAACTACAAGCTTGTGCAACACCGCCACGTCGAGCGCGCGCCATGCGGTCGTGTGCTCCGGCGCGAGTTGCGCCATGATGTCAAAACTGCGCAGCGTGAGCAAGGCATGGGCGCGCCCATCGTAGAAGCCAAAGCGCGGATGCTCAGCGTTAGCCCCACGCAAACCTGCCTCAAGCGCTGCCCGGTCGGACATCTGGGCGACATCAAAGTATGGGGCAAGCGCCGCCAGCACATCATTCCCCGCGCGGTGAGCATCGTCGCGCACCAGACGGTGCGTGGGAAGCACTACCAGCCCTGGGTCGCTCATGCTCACAAATGTCCCCAGTGCGAAGTTGAAGGCGGCGTCAGCGGGCGCCTCGGGGTGCTGCGCGCGCATCTCGTTACGATAGTTCAGGGCGGTTTCGTAGCGGTGATGCCCGTCAGCAATGACCAGGCTGCGCTTGGGCGCCATCTCGCGCCCGATCGCTTCGAGCAGGGCGGGATCGGTGAGTGTCCAGAAGCGCTGCATCACTGCCGGCTCGATCAACAATTCGCGCGCTTGCAGCGGGGTGGACTGTTGCAGAGCGGGTTGCAGGAGTGCATTGATGCGGTTTTCCGCGTCGGGGTACAGGATGAAGATGTGCCCCCACGCGGCCTTTGTTGCGCGCGTCAGATTCAGGCGATCGGTCTTTGGGCCGCTGAAAGTGCGCTCATGTGGCAAGATCACGCCATCCTCAAAGGGTGTCACCTGCAGCGCAGCGGTCAAGGCGCGCCGGGTGTGCGTCTGCCCATCGGGCGTGACGAAGGTCTGTTCCAGCACGCACATGGCTGGCTGACTCTCGCGTTGTAACACGCCGTCAGCCAGCCATTCGGCAGCGTAATCGCGCGCCCGCGTATACACGTTATTCCCCGGCGTGTCCGGTTCGGTTACGCCGAAGTCGATGCGAACAAAGTTGTTTGCATGCTGCTGATAATAAGCCGCCTGTTGCGCCTTATTGATCCGGTCATACGGTTGTGCAATGACCTGAGACAGGTCGCCTATTCTATTCGTGTTGTAGCGGATGCCGCGAAACGGTCGAATGATCGCCATGGCGCTATTGTAATAGCGGGCGAACTATCGTTCCCTATCATTCTCTACCGTTCCCGGCATAGTTGCACTGTGCCGGTCTTACTCGTCCAGTTTGCCGTGCTCAAGACCAACCGGCAGCGGCGCCGGTCGATACCCGCTGGTTAGTTCAACATGCCGGCCATCGCGCGAGGCGTCGTGGAAAGCGTGCATCACATCGAGCACATGATAGGCCAACTCACCGCTTGCGCGCGCGGGTCGCCCGGAGCGCAACGCATAAGCCATATCGGCGACGCCCAGGCCACGGCTGTTCTCAGCATAGATGTGCGTGAGCGGTATGTCATTCCAGTCCTTGTCGCCTGGCTTGCGCAGGAGCACCGGGCCGCCGAAGCTATTCGGATCAGGCACGCCGAGCGATCCCTCGGTGCCATAGATCTCGATGTTCGGCATGCGATGCGACCACACGTCGAAACTGGTGACCAGTGTGCCGACGGCTCCATTGGCGAAGTCCATCACGCCGGCGACATGGGTAGGCACATCGACGTTAATCTTCGTCCCGTTTTTGGGCTGGCTGGTGATCGTGCGCTCGGGGAACGTGATGCGCGCCGAGCCGGTCACGCGGCGAATCGGGCCGATCAACGATACCAGTGCAGTCACGTAATACGGCCCCATGTCGAACATCGGGCCGCCGCCCACCTTGTAATAGAACTCCGGGTCTGGGTGCCAGCTCTCGTGCCCGTGGCATAACATGAACGCCGAGACGGCGACAGGCTCGCCAATCGCGCCATCGGCGATTAACTTTCGACAAGTCTGCAAGCCGCCGCCCATAAAGGTATCCGGTGCGCCGCCGACCAGCAGGCCTTTCGACTTTGCTAGATCGAGCATTTTGCGCCCATCTGCGCGTGTAATGGCAAGTGGTTTCTCGTTGTAGACGCACTTGCCGGCTTCGAGCGCGGCCAGCGCCACTTCAGCATGCGCGATCGGGATGGTGAGGTTGAGCACGATCTCAATCTCCGGGTCGGCCAGCAATTCCTCCACGGTGCACGAGCGCGGGATGCCAAACTCGGCAGCCTTGGCGCGAGCGCGCTCAGGAACCAGGTCGGCGCAGGCGACGATCTCAATGCTATCGAGCCATTTGCCGTTCTTAAAGTAAATACCGCTGATATTGCCGCAGCCGACAACACCTACTTTCGCTTTCTTGATGCTCATTGATCTCCTTCAGGTCTATGAAACAGTGTCTATGACATATTGTATTAACGAAGTGAATATGTGCGAATCGGCGTCTTTTTCAATCAAGGTTGTGCCGTCGCTTCTGGCGTCGAAGTATTCACTGTTGGCAACGGAGGCGGGGTCAGCGTGGGGGTTCGCGAAGGGATCGCCGTAGGTGACGAAGTCACTGTTTGTGACGGCATCGGAGTACCGCTGGCAGCCGGCGTCTGGCTCGCGGTCGCCGACTGTATCGCTGTCGACGATGGCGCCACGGTTGACGACGGCGTCTCTGTCAGAATCACCGCGCGCTCGACAGTAAAACGCATCACAGCAACGCCGCTGCGCTCAAAGAACTCGACGCGCACATCATGGTACCCTTTCTTCAGTGTGACATCCGTCGAAACGCGGCGCAGCCCGCCGGCCTTCCAGGCGTTCAACACGAGCACCCCATCCAGCCAGACGCGCGCGGCATCATCCATCTGCACGGTGAAACGGTATGCGCCCTGATTAAAGAACAGCCGGCGCGTCCAGCGGGCAGAAAAGTTATCCGGATTGATCCGCGCATCGGGCGAACCAAAACCCCAATTAAAGTCGATGTCCACTTCGTTGCGAGTGACAGCCGGCATACCGCTCAGGGTGACGTTATTGAAATACATCCCGCGCCAGTCCGAGATCACAACCGGCATGGCAGAAACAATTACCGGCGTTTGTGACGCGGTTGCGGCAGTTGTCGCAGTCGCCGTCGCGGTTCCCGGCTCTGCAGTCACAGTCGCAATGGCGGTCGTAGTCGTCGTCGCACTAGCAGTTGCGCCAGTCGGCCCCACTGAACCACCTGCGATGGTCAGCGGAATGCTGACGACCTGCACAGGGTCGCTGCCATGCGCCACCAACGTCCAGCCGCCCGGGGTCATCACCGGCGACACAATGCCCTTATACGTGAAACGCCCTTGCGCATCAGCGCGCACTCGCCCAGACTAATCGACTCCACATCCGCGGAGGTGATCTGC
>CAIXPS010000454.1 GCA_903921365.1 uncultured bacterium
CCTCGCGATCAAGATGATCCTGCGCAACCTAGACGATATTTCCATTATTCAAAAGGCCATAAGAACAGTGGATGCGACTCACTGCGCCGCATTAGCCATCTTGAAGGAAAACGGCGGGAGCATCCGCGCCGGCGCGTTGGAAGATACACTGCTGACCTATGGATATACTAATGTAGAAACACAAGAATATATTACTCACAACATAAATACTGCTAATTTAGTGAACAAACTCTGGCAAGGCGGTTGGCTGCTGCCCGATCCTAACGAATCGACCTACTATCCACGCTATCAGATCCTCCCGCATGAGCATGTATACACCGACGAACGCATCTTACGGCAGGTCGACTGGCCGGTAAACCCAATCCCATTATCGCTCACACCATCTGCCGTGAAGCCGCCGGCACCGACCTTCCGTCGTCCCCAGCACGTCACGCTTGACCTGATGGCTATCACCAGTGCACTGGACGATCTGAAAGAACTTGCCCTGACGCAATCTAAAGCGATTCGCCTGACGGATATTCGTAAGTTTCGCAAACGCCTGGGCTGGGAGGAAGATGAATCATTCGATGGCCACAACTTCTCGAATATTGCCCTTGCTGTACTCGCCGCCTGGAATTATCTCAACTGGCTGGTAGATAATGGCGAAGCGCTATCCCTCGCTATGACGTCCGATGAATTTGCCCGAATTCCCGTATTGCAACAAGTCTCCATGCTCACGCAGGCGTTCCTCTCACTGTCAATATGGAATGCAGCACTCAGTAAGAAAGCGCTCGTCTCCTATTATCCGCAGGATCTCCATCGGCTAAGTAAATTGGTGTTTCACAGTCTGCGCACCTTACCTGATCCCGAGCAGTACTACGCGCTAGATGACTTTCTCACCGCGATCTACCCGCGGATCGGCGAAATCACCCCGGTTGCGCCGGATTACCAGAATCCCCGCCCCTGGCAATCTGGCAACGACAAGGCTGCGTACCAACGTAATATGGCTGCTTGGCGAGAACACAATCAACCGCATTGGGTAGCACAGCAGCTCATGCCCGTTGCGGCCATACTCAGTGGGTGGCCCTACTGGCTGGGGTTACTGGAAATCGGCACACTGCCGCAGGGCACACTCGCCTTCCGCCTCACCGAACTTGGGCGCATGGTTTTCGCCCAGTCGGTTGATAAACCGACGAGTGAAATTCCGCTGCCCGTCGCAAAACACCCGGCCTGGGTGATACAGCCAAACTACGACCTCATTGTCTTCCTCGATGCCAGTTCATCGACACAACTTTCCTTCTTAGAACGCTACGCCGAGCGTCGGCAAACAGAAGCGCACACCATACATTATCAATTGACGCGCGACTCCATTTATCACGGACTTGAAAGGGGAGAACAAACGATCGACGATATATTGGCGACCTTGCGCGTCGGCGCGCAGGCCGAACTGCCACAAAACGTCGAGCGGGAGATGCGCGAATGGGCCGGGCAGCGCGAACATATCACCCTCATTACCCACGCGCGATTAATGGCCTTCCCCACCCCGGCGGCGCGCACAACGGCGCAGGCCAGTGGCTTAACGGGAACGCCAATTGGCGAGATCTATCTCCTGCTACCAGCAACCAATGAATTGAACGCCGGAGCACAGGTCATCGACCAACAACAACTCCACCGCAGTATCGACTATGCCAAGCCGTTGTTGAAATGCCTACGCGCCGAGGAAGATGGCACCTTGACGCGCACTGAAGACACTCCAGATCTGTTGCTGCCTGGCCAATTGGCGCACTGTGCCGAAAAGCTAAAAAACCAGCGCTGGCAAATCACCCCCGCAACTCTCACTAAGCAGCGCAAGGCCGGTGTCACCGCGAGCACTCTGCTGCAAATGTTACACGCCCGGGTGCACGGCGACCTCCCGCCCTTATTGGAAATCGCCATTCGCAATACCCTCAGCACGCGCGCCGTCGTGCAGGCTGGTAACGCCTTCGTACTGCGTATTACCGACAAAGCGCTCTATACTGCTATCGCCAGTAGCCCGATGCTGGCACCCTACCTGCTGGATGTACCCGGCCCCGACACCATCATCATCGACCCCATGCGCATGGAGGAATTCAAAGCCCGGCTAGCGTGGCTGGGCGTCAAACTAACCGACTACACCGTCAATGATAAACGGCAAGATTGGCTAAAAACCATCCGCGACGCGAAAACACAGCAACGACGACGGGGATACTGATTCGCTTGCAGGCGATTGGACAATAAAATGGACTGCGCCTCCATACTGACTAGCACAACACGATGTCATTCAGCAGTACGAGAACAATGGGGGACTGGTATCCATTTTTCAGCAATAGACTTGCCCGGCAATAAGGGCAAGTCTAATAATTCTCCACACAACAAATCATCAACAACCGCCGGGAACGCCAATCTCC
>CAIXPS010000455.1 GCA_903921365.1 uncultured bacterium
CAGATTCCGGGCGCCGGGCTTGGGTTGAGCATCACGAAGAACGCGGTCGAATTGCACGGCGGCACGATTACGGTTGCGAGCGAAGTCGGTAAGGGAACGACCTTTACCGTCTCGCTGCCCGGGCGAGTGTGACTTGTGACTGTCATTTCTAGGACTTTTGGTTGTTAAATCAAGGACATGAAAACAGCCTTGATACACGAACGAATAGACGACATCCCATTGTTGATTGCGACGATGACGAAACTGAAGTTGGCAGAAATCATCGACAAACACGTGCAAGTACACGGGAACCATGATGGGATGACGATAGGCTGCATGATGGTGGTGTGGCTGGCACACATTATGTCGCAGGGGAATCATGCCAAAAGTCGGGTGGAAGGCTGGGTGAAGAAACGACGGCGCATGCTGCAAATGCTGCTGGGACAGCCAATCCGAGTGAGTGATTTCAACGATGATCGGCTGGGAGTAGGGCTGAAGTACTTGAATGATTCGGAAGTGTGGCAACAGATTGAAGCAGAAATATGGACGGCGGTGGTTGAGGTGTATGAACCAGAGGTTGAGCACATACGGGTGGACGCGACGACGGCAATGGGTCATCATGAGATAAGCGCAGATGGAGTGATGCAGCGCGGGCATAGCAAAGATCATCGTCCGGATTTGCCGCAACTGAAAATGATGGCGGCGAGTGCGGAACCATGTCATTTGCCGATGGCGCATGACGTTGTGGGGGGCGAAAGCGCCGATGATCCGTTGTATGTGCCGATGATTGAACGCGTGCATAACCAACTGAATCGGAGCGGGATGTTGTATGTTGGCGATTGCAAAATGGCGGCACTGCAAATCCGTGCGCGACTGGTTCAACTGAAGGATCAATATCTGACACCTTTGCCGATGACTGGTGATACGGCAGCACTGGCGGAGCAGTGGATAGACAACATTGTGAAAGGGGAGCAAACAGCCACGTTGATCTGGCGAGACGACGAATTGATTGGTGCTGGCTACGAATTTGAGCGTCTGATGACTGCCACTGCATCTGACGCAGAAACGCTGAATTGGTGCGAGCGGGTGTTGGTAGTTAGATCGATCCATCTGGCGCACGCCCAACACCAGACTTTGCTGCGCAATCTGTCCAAAGCCAAGGCCGCATTGAACAAACTTGCTCCCACACCCGGGCGTGGCAAACATGCCATTTACGATGAAGCGAACCTGCAGCAGGAGATTCAAACCATTTTGGATAAGTACTGTGTCAATGGACTGCTGCACACTTCGTTTGAACGGCTGGAACCTGACGCGGGCAAGCCCCACTACCGCATCACTGCCATTCGCGAGGATGAGGAGGCGATTGTTAATCGTGTTCATCGTTTGGGCTGGCGCGTCATGGTGAGTAATGCGCCCTCTGACAAGCTGACATTCCCCCAACTGACTCTGATCTATCGCGCTGGCTGGGGACTGGAGCGTCTCTTTCACATTCTCAAAGATGCTCCCCTGGGATTGTCGCCTTTGTGGGTTCGTCTGGATCATCAAATCAAAGGTCTCACTCATCTGCTGACCATGGGCTTGCGCGTGCTCAGTGTCATCGAATTCGCCCTGCGCGACAGTCTCAAAACCGCCAACGAGCAGTTGAGTGGTCTTTATCCCGGCAATCCCAATCGTTGCACTTCCCGTCCTACCGCCTTGATGGTGCTCAAAGCTTTTACGCAAGCTGAGCCTACCTTGTCCATCATACAAACTCCCACCGGCAAGCAGGCACACATTTCTTATCTGCCACACCATTTGCGTAGAGTGTTGCATTTCTTGGGTCTGCCTCTCGC
>CAIXPS010000456.1 GCA_903921365.1 uncultured bacterium
AGTGGATTCATCGCGTCACCCCCGGCAACGCGTAGAGCTTGCGCACTTCGTCACTCGTCAGCATGTGCCGCTGCAGCGCCGCCGCGTCCTGTGCCTCCAGGCATATCGTCGCCTGCTGCACGCCGTCAGGATCGCCGCAGTAGGAAGTGCTATTCTCCTGCGCGTCCACGTACAACGTCATGCAGTCCGGCGACATCTCGGTGATGTGCGCAAGGTTAATAAATCGCCCTGTCGGGAGTTGTAACCATCTCATTGCGCGCCTCGCTTGCGCATCTTTTCAGCGGACTGCTCGATCAGATCGTCAATCGCCTCGTCAACGGTCGGCGTCGGCGTCAGGCTGTCGGGGGCAGCAGCAGCCTTGTCAAGCTCGCGCAGCGCAGCCCGGATCAAGCGCTTCACCTCGCGCCCCATAAAGCAGACAATCGCCGTGCTGACCCGCGCCGACGTTTCGATCTTCGTGGTATGGCACGACACTACGCCGCCCGCCGATACAGTCACGCGCACATTTACAGTCACTGTCACGATTTCCTCCTGGGCGGCAGTGTTGTCACCGCCGCCCTGCAACGTCACGGTTAGGCCGCGACCTGCTCGTCCGTCAACGCCAACTCGTCAGCAGCCGCCTGCCCCCGCGCTTCATCGGCGCGATTCAGGAAGTCCGCGGCCTGCAGGTTATGCCCCTTCATTGACTCGGTGACGCGATCCAGCGCCGCAACCGTCTGCGCCTTGTCGCCGTAGACCTCGCGCGCCCGCTTAATGTTCTCGTCCAGCCCATCGGCGGCATCAGCGCCCTCCGCCGTTTTGAGCGCCGCCAGCTTGTGCGCCAACTCAACCGACTGCGTGCACACCTCGGCCAGCGCCGCCAGCGCCTTGCCGCGCTCACCGAGAGGCGCAGAAGGCTTGCTGCCAGTTGTGGTCGTTGTGGTCGGCGTGGGATTCTTCGGCAGATCGGGGATCGCCGCGCCATCCGTCAGCCACGCCCGCAAGATGGGGACGATGTTGTCAGCGCCGGGTCGCTTGATCACGGCATCACTCAACTTGCTGATGCGCGACTTTGTAACCACGAGTTGAGCGCCGTTCATATCGCCCACCAGGTCAAACTCGTACTCCATCCCCTCGCGCTGTTGCGACTGCAGCCCGACCTTGCGGTATCCCTTCGCTTTGCCGTTCTCGCCGGCTTCCTCCACGTACTCGGACTTTGAGCGCATGGTGGCGATCACGTGCGCCTTCGCCTGCAGCATGGCGTCAACCAGCATCCAGTGATCCGGTGTCACCTCGCGCCAGGCCATGAATGAGTTTCCCGACTTGCTGCGGGCCGTAGCGTTATCGTGCATCTCCAGCGCGCCACCGCGCCCGATCCACGCATGGCTGAGACTGTCGATCACGATACCGTCGTACCCCTCGGCCACCGCTGCGTTGATCGCCTTCACATAGTTGGCGGGCGCAAAGTCGCCCATCTCGCTCATGTCGAGCGTGTCAAACTTAAACAGGTCAGCGTACTTGGACGCCGAGCCACGCTCGGTGTCGATCACGGCAACGCGCTTGCACAGGCTGGTCGCGATTGCCAGCGCGGTGTAAGTTTTGCCCCCGCCGGACACTCCGGCAAGGGCAAGACGCAGATAGGATTGTGTTTTGGATGCAGGCTTGAATAGTGACATTTGAATCTCCTGAACTTAACGCGCTAGACCAAACCAAATAGGACTGCGCTCGCGATTACGAACCAGATGGCGATGGCGATAAGCGCCGCGTAGGTCAGCCAGCGGATTGGCCGCATTGGGTCACTGCTGTTCCGGTTCACGTTCGGCCTCCCGCGCATCCCGCGCCGTATTGACGGGCATGATCTCAGCCATGCGGCTGGACGCGTGCAGGATATTGGACGCCGGATGTCCCTTGATCGACCGGCTGCTGTTGCGCCCATGCCACGCCGCCAGCGTGCCGTGCTTGCACTTCAGGAAGTGGGTGCGGCTGACATAGGCGTGCCCGCAGCGCGGACACTTGTTGGAACGGGGATAGTTGCGATCCATTAGGCTGCCTCCGCCAATTCAGGGCCGGGCCCGAACGTGTACTCTCCCAGCGTTGCGAGGTAATCGGCCTTGACCATCTCGTCGGTGCGGTTGTCGGAATCCGGCAGGACACCTTCCGCCAGCGCGATCCAACTGTCCGCCAGCGCGACATACCAGCGCGTAGACTGTGCGCCGCTCATAAAATGCGGTTTCGCTTTCACATCGTATTGGGTGTCGTAATCTTTCGCGGCCAGCACGTCACCCGAATAGCTGGGCGTCTTGAAGGAATACTCGACAAGGACGCGATCCAGTTCAGGCAGGTCGAAGATGCGGATGGTGGCGAGCACGTCAACTGTCATCGTTTCAACATCGTCCCCGTAAGTCGATCCCTTGACGGTGTAGGGCTGGCGATACCACTTTTCGGTAAAGTTGCCGATGCAATGGCGCTCTTCATAGAGGACTTTTAAGGCGGATTCATTAGCAGGCATAACTGACTCCTTCGTGTACCGGGCAGGATTTGGCAGTTCCCGGTGTTTTCTCTCAGTGGGATGATTTTACTACCGTACAGGCAACTTGTCAATAGGGTATCAATGCTATCTCTATGGCAAGTATTGGGCTATTCTGCCGTTAATAGTTGCCTGCAAGGGGCGCATTTATGCCTAACTTGCGAGTAAATGGCATCTATCCTCTTGACAAGTCAAGGCGCTGATCTATGATGGAAGAGCAATGAGCAAAACCCAAAACCTAACAGAATTTCATGCGTGGCTAGTCCGCGAACTAAACAAGCGCAGTTGGAGCCGTCAGACGTTGAGCGAACGCGCCGGGGTGTATCCGAGTGTAATCGCCAAGATTTGGAACGGCGAGGTAGGTCTTGGCCCGGATGTAGCCCGGAAAATCGCGGCAGCGTTGTCGGTATCACAGGTGCAAGTATTCAGGCTTGCAGGTTTGATTGATGAGGATGTATTGGGAGATGAGGTCGATTTGGGCGAGATTAGGCGCGGGTTGGCACAAATTACCGATCCGGGTGACAGGGAACGTGTTCTCAGTATGGTTGCGGCTGCTATCTGGGCTGCTGCCGGTGTGCGTGGCGATGCGGTTGTCGGGCAACCTGTTAAGCCTGGCACAGATGACACTCCGAAAGAC
>CAIXPS010000457.1 GCA_903921365.1 uncultured bacterium
CGTCTATATTCATGATCCCATCTGGTTTCCAGCTCGGCGGGATCACATGTGACCCTGCTTTTCTTTCCCTGGTATCAGGCTCCCAAAGGTCACTGACATTTTGCCAAAGCGATCGTTGATTGTATCCATGGCTTGGGTTGCAAAGAGCTTCTTGCGCTCATCCTCGAAGAGCGGCAGCTGCTCTGCCTGGTGCTTGAGGTTACTCAGGCTGATCCCCAAAAGCCTGACAGGCTGTTCCAGTTCTACTGTGTTTAGAATGCCCAGCGCCGTGCGGTAGATATCATCGCTGAGATTGATGTAGTTCTTCAAAGTCGTCTGTTTTCCCCATGATGAGAAGAAGTCGGCATACCGGACATACAGGTGAATCGTCTTACCACTGACGTTGTAGCGTCTGGCCCGGCTGCCGACCATCTCGCTGAGCTGCAGGAGAAACCGCTGGATCTCAGCCGGGTCATCAATATCCCGCTCCAGCGTACTAGAATGTCCTACGCTCTTGACACCTCCCTCATCAGCGAACGGGATCACCGGTGAGTTGTCAATCCCCTGTCCCATATCCTTCAGCCGTTTACCTATGATACCAAATTTGCGGGTCAGTCTGGCCTCGTCACAGCGTCCCAGCTCACCGCAGGTGTAGATCGACATCATATTGAGATGTCGTTCCATCTTCTTGCCGATGCCGCAGAGTGCTTTGATTGGCATGCGCTCCAGAATCCGAGAAACATTTTCCGGGACGATAATCGTCAACCCATCCGGCTTCTGCATGTCCGAGGCGAGCTTGGCAAGGAGTTTGTTGGGTGCGATGCCGATAGAGCATGTTATCCCGAATTGGCGTCTGATTCGGGCTTTTATGAGGTGAGCTATGTTTTCCGCACTGCTGAAGATGGAAAGGGAATGGGTGATGTCCAGCCAGCTCTCATCGATACTGAACGCTTCCACTTCTGGTGTATAATCACGAAATATCCCGTTTATTTTTGCAGATGTATGGGTATATTTTTTGTTGTGTCCGACGACAAAAATCAAATCAGGACAGGCTCTCTTGCCTTCCCAGATCGCCATTCCGGTCTTGACGCCTTTGGCTCGGGCCTCGTAGGAACTGGTAGTGATCACTGTTCGCCCATGCCCGCCGACCACCGCGATCGGCTTACCCCGCAGCTCAGGGTTGGCCTGCTGCTCGACAGATGCAAAAAAAGCGTTCATGTCAATGTGCATAACGGTTCGATCTGTCACCGTCAGTTGTCCTCCAGTCCGCTCAATTCCCAGGTCTGCTCGTTGGTATCGTAAGTTAGTTCGTACAGGCTCCGCTCATCCCGTACCGAGAAGTGCAGACGTTTGATACACCCCATAAAGTCCGTCCAGGTATAGGTGGTTTCCAGGACTGCGTGTTTGCGGTTGTTCCAGTCGAACCAGACCGGCTTTATAGTGCGTCCTGGTCCGAAGACGACAGCCACCCGTATGGGCTCCTTTACTCGCACGTATCAACCCAGATCACGGTAGACGCCCACTACCTTGCCGATTATAGTGACGTCGCCGGAGCCTTCATGAATGATGATTGCGGCCATGTTCGGGTTCTCAGGCTGTAGTAGGATATTGTCTTTCTCACGAAAGAAGCGCTTCAAGGTTGCCTCCCCCTCCACCATGGCAACCACGATGTCCCGGTTGTCTGGCGTAGGTTGAGGACGTACCAGCACCAGGTCTCCATCGCAGATACAGGCGTTGATCATTGAGTCACCCTGCACCCGTAAAAAGTATTTTCCGCCATGCAGGAGCAGGCGGTCAACAGAGAGATAACCGGTAATATCTTCCACTGCAGGGGAGAGAGCTCCGGCTCTGACTGTTCCAACAATGGGAAGAGAGGCGGAGACGGAGGTCGGCGAGGTAATTGCTATTCCCCGTGAACCGGAGTCTCGCTTGATATACCCCTTCTTCTCCAGCGCTTCAAGATGCCGCATGGCTGAGACAGTTCCGGATACTCCAAGGTGGGCGCATATCTCTCGTATGGTTGGCGGGTAGCCATCATTGTCCACATGGGATTGGATAAAGTCCAGGACCTGCTGCTGGCGTACTGTGGGTAGAGACATACACCCTCCATATGATTGTCAGACGTGATGAGTTGACATATGTCAACTATATTGTGGTGTGTTCTGGATGTCAATAGCTTACTGTTGAGGTGAACTGTTGTTTTAAGGTTATAATATTTGCCTCGACGTGGTCCGTCATATATGGCAGTTATGTTGGATATGACAGATGCCGAAGACGATTTTTCTTTAACCTCGAACACTCACTTCCAATTTTCACACATACAATCAAATAATTGCACGTGTAGAATCTGTAAGTTATCTCTGGCACGTTAGTTGCCGTTGCCTTCTTGACAGTTTGTGAGAGCTGTTGTCTTTTACGCATACGTTGTGCGGTTGGTATGAAAAGGAGATTCATAATGAATTACATAACCGTCGGTAAAGAAAACTCAAGCAGTATCAAGCTGTTTTATAAGGACTGGGGCAGCGGGCAGCCCGTACTCTTCAGCCATGGCTGGCCGCTGAACGCGGACGCCTGGGAAGACCAGATGGTGTTTTTGGGTGCCCATGGATACCGCTGCATCGCACATGATCGCCGAGGCCATGGCCGATCGAGCCAGCCATGGAATGGTAACGACATGAATACTTATGCCGACGATCTTGCGGTACTCGTCGAAGCTCTCGAATTAAAGAACGTAATCCTTGTCGGACACTCCACCGGTGGTGGTGAAATAGCCCGCTATATCGGTCGCCACGGCTCGAAACGCGTGGTCAAGACCGTGTTGATCGGCGCGGTAACGCCGTTGATGCTGAAAACATCCGCCAATCCAGGCGGCCTGCCGATCGATGTTTTCGACGGGATTCGCGCCAAAGTTCTCGCTGATCGTTCGCAGTTCTTCAGGGATCTCGCCACTCCGTTCTACGGCGCCAACAGAAAGAACGCCAAAGTCTCGCAAGGCCTGCGGGACTCTTTCTGGCTGCAGGGGATGCAGGCCGGTTTCAATTCTGTCATTGATTGCATCAAGGCCTTTTCCGAGACGGACTTCACGAAAGATCTCAACAAACTCGATGTGCCAACACTGGTTCTTCATGGAGACGACGACCAGATTGTACCGATCGGCAACTCGGCCCCGCTCACGGCCGGGATCGTCAAAGGCTCAACGCTGAAGATTTATCCAGGAGCGCCACACGGTATCTGTTCAACCCACAAGGAACAGGTCAACAAGGATCTGCTTGCTTTCTTCAAGTCATAAGCGAGCATAACGAACAAAACTAAAAGGAGAATGTGTTATGAAAGAACTGAATTCTATATTTCTGACTGTGGTTGCGATGGCTCTTCTGGTGTTCAGCGTGCCGGTGCACGCATCCACGATGGATGATCGCATCGAATTAACAGCCAAGCAGTCGTATGTGTTCAAGACCTACCTTCAGGGTGATGATATCAAAATTCTGTCCAAGGATGGCGTCGTTTCCTTGACGGGAACAGTCTCTGAAAATCCCCACAAAGCATTAGCGCAGGAGACCGTGGCAGGCCTCCCTGGTGTCAAGAGTGTGGACAACAGGCTGGAAGTAAAAGGCGCACCTCCCACCGCAAACTCTGACGCTTGGCTTCGTGATAAAGTGAAGGTCACGCTCTTGTTTCATCGTAGCGTGAGCTCGGGCACAACGAACGTTGATGTCAAAAACGGCATCGTGACCCTGCGAGGCGATGCCGCCAGTCAGACACAAAAGGACCTGACGACCGAATACGCCAGGGATGTCGAAGGGGTTATAAGCGTAAATAACGAGATGACCCTGACAAAGACCCCGGAAAAGACGCGAACGGTGGGCGAAATAATTGATGATGCTTCCATTACCGCGCAGGTCAAATTGGCATTGCTCTATCATCGCTCGACCAGTGCCATAAATACTAAGGTCGAGACAAAGAGTGGCGTGGTCACTTTGTATGGTAAGGCCAGCAAGGCAGCCGAATTGAATCTGGCCACCAAACTCGCCAACGACATAGCCGGAGTGAAGGAAGTGAATA
>CAIXPS010000458.1 GCA_903921365.1 uncultured bacterium
AACATCACCGAGCACAATCGCCTCAAGGCAGAATTGCAGATACTGGCAACTACCGATGTGCTCACCGGGATAGTCAACCGGCGTCAATTTCTCGCGCTGGCGTCCAGAGAACTAAAACGCGCCGCGCGCCTGCGTCATCCGCTGGACGAGCTACTTGCGCGCGCCGACAGCGCTCTATACCGCGCAAAAGCCGCCGGGCGCAATCGCGTCGCGTTATAGGGAACGGGCCGGCTGGCCTGGATGCCTGGCGCAGAGGGACGATAGTGCTGGCTGCGCAGGCTGCCAGTCAGAGTTAAGGAGAGAAATCAATGGAAAGAGAAGCCTTGCTGTCCAGCATCGTGGATAGCCTGCCTTATGAACTGGTCTTTGTGGATAGCGATCACATCATCCGCTATTTGAACCGGATCGCCAGAGTCAAATTTGGAGATATCGTCGGTCGTTCTATCTTTGACTGTCACCTACCCGCTTCCAACGAGATGCTCAAAGCGGATTTTGATGTCCTTGTTCGAGAGGGTCAAGAGTTTTTAAAAAAGGTCAATGACAACAATCTGCGCGTCTATATGACGCCAGTCCATGATGGAAATGGGCATCTTCTCGGCTATTACGAACGATTTGAAGACAATACCGTTGTGACACCGGATCATCCGGACAAGAAGAGTGCAACATGACCGATTTTCGCCAGTTACCGCTATCCGAGATGGAAGAGAGAGTAGCTCGCTTCGAAGAACGCATCTACGCAGCCCAACACAACCACCCGCCCACCAAACAGTGGGTGCGCGACGCCATCCACCGCAAGGGCGCGCCGCGTTGTCCCGTCCGGCTGCGCCGCCTGTCCTACGACATCATCGTCCGCTACGGCGATGCGCTGGCCGATCTGTTCTGCGAGTTTCCCGACGACGTGATCGCACTGGCGCCCTACGACATCGCCATCGGCTATCAGCCGCCCGAACAAGACCCCAGGCTCAGCACGGTGCAGGCGCTGATGCAGGCCATGACGTGGACGGACGAATGGGGCACGCAATGGGCTCACGCGTACGGCGGCGTCGGCGCAACACAGATGGGTTTCCCGCTGCAGGACTGGTCGCAGCTCGATGAGTACCTGACCCGCATCCCGGACCCGTCGGCGCCCGGACGCTTTGATGCCACCAAAGCGCTCCTCGCCGAGCACGGCGCGACCAAGTACACCTTCGGCTACATCCACCTGTCCCTGTTCGAACGCCTGCATAGCCTGCGCGGCATGGCCAACGTATTCATGGACTTCTACTCGAACGAGGCCGAGGTGCGCCGGCTGCTCGACGCGTTATGCGGCTACCTGCTCGGCATGATCCGCGGCTGGGCCAAGGTTGGAGCCGACTCCGTGTTCATGACCGACGACTGGGGCACGCAATTGGCGTTGATGATCTCGCCCGCCATGTGGCGCGAGTTCTTCAAGTCCTATTACAAGACCGTGGTCGACGAGGCGCACGGGCTAGGTCTCGACGTGGTGTTTCACAGTTGCGGCAACGTCACCGCCATCGTGGATGACCTGATCGACATCGGCGTAGACGCGCTCGATCCCGTCCAGCCGGGCGCGATGGATGCAGCCGAGGTGGCGCGTCGCTTTGGCGGGCGCATTGCGTTCTGCGGGGCCATCGACGATCAGCACCTGCTGGCCACGACCCCGCGCGAGATCAAGGACGAGGTGCGTCGCACGATGGACACACTGGGCCGGTCGTTTGGCAACGCGTTGGTGGTCGGGCCGGGCAACATCCTCACACCCGAGGCGCCGCTCGAAAACCTGCGCGCGCTATTCGAAGCCTGCCACGAGCAATAAGGAACCCTACGGCAGAGCAGCCACGACCTCATTGACAGGCGTGCGAGGACGTTCGCCGCGCAACACGCGCCGAACGTCCTCAGCCGCGCGCGTGCGCATATCCACCTGCGCCTGCTCCGAATACCAGGCGACATGGGGTGTGATGATCACCCTTTCGTCCTTCAACAGCGCCTGTAGGACTTCGTCGTCTGCGCGTGGAGGTTCAGAACTCAGCACATCCAGGGCAGCACCGCGAATCCTGCCTGTGCAAATGGCATCCAGCAATGCCGCTTCGTCCACCAACCCTCCCCGCGCCGTATTCACCAGATAGGCACTGGGTTTCATCATTCCCAACGTATGCGCATTGATGATGTGGCGCGTGTTCGCGTCCAGCGGCAGGTGCAGGCTGATGAAATCCGATTCGCGAAACAGCCGCTCCAGGTCGGTAGGTTCGGCGCCCGCCGCTCGAATTTTCTCATCGCTCAGGAAAGGATCGTAGGCGATGACGCGCATCCCGACGCCGGCGCTTTTGCTGCCAACCATGCGGCCAATCCGTCCATAACCCATCACGCCCAACGTCAACTGTGTCGATCGTTGTATAGGGCGCGCCGCCTGTCCATCGTACACTCCCGCGCGGGCCGCATTGGCTAGGATGTGTATGCCGCGCAATTGCGTCAGAACCAGCGCAATCGCGTGCGTAGCCACCTCATCAACGCCGTAATCCGGCACGTTCGCGACCCAGATGCCGCGCGCCGTGGCTGCCGGCACGTCGATGTTATCGATGCCAACGCCCAGGCGGCTGATGAGCCGGCAATCGGGCATGGCGTCCATGACCTCGCCCGTGATCTTCTGCAGGGCGATAACGAGCACATCGGCCTGGCGTAGCACTGCGCGCGACTCAGGCGTGTCTACGCCATGCGACCAGATGAACTCGACAGCCTGGTCTGCCAGGACGCTTCTTTCAATCGCCAAATCCGGAAAACCGTCAAACGCAAACACAATGTGGGTCGTCATAGGTCAGGAGTATACCAACAATGGTACATAATGCCGCGCCTGGTCTGTTGTAGTCTGTTGTAGCCCCGCGTATACGTCCCGCGAATGAATTCGCGGCTGACACGCCAAGCGGAAACGCGCTGAAGCGCGTTAAGACGACGGCCAACCTCTGCAACGCGCTTATGATGATCGACTAATTAAGCCGTTTACCACGAGAAAGCATCCAGAGCGGAATGGCGCGCGCGCGAAGCTGAAATCTGCCTAATATCTGATCGCGCGCCATGTAGTCGATGGATGCGAACGCGGTGGATCAAGCACTGCCGTCAACACATCAAAACGAACAAACGGTATAACCGTGTTCCAGCCGCCTTAGCATCCTCTCACACACTAAACACCTTCAGCACCTCATCCCCATAGTGGTTAATCACCTTCATTCACGCCCATCGCCCTTATAACCCGTGCCTGACTGCCATCTGTCGTATTATGAATAACTTGACGTCAGCCAGTGGCAGGGATGCCGTCATGAAGTACTATTGGGTATGCTATCGGAAATCCTGCTGCAAACCATGAGGATCGAATAATATGAAGGCAAGTCAACACAATAAAGGTTTGACCGCTTCAGCTTCTATGCGGAACGAAGAAGATGCCAATGAGCCGATCTTTCAAGACTGGGCCCGCTTCGTCTCATTCAAACCTCAGCTTTACTTCAGACCTCAAGATTTGGATGAACTCAAAAGCTTCCTTACTGGCCTGCGGCAGGGCATCTTCAAGCCAAGACACGCTCGCGTCCTGGGCGGGATGCATTCCTGCTCTGATATTTGTGTGTCAGATGCCATCGTTGATGTCAGCGACCTGCCAAAGACAATCGAGTTTAACGCTGATCATTCAATTGTCACAGTTTCTGCCAACTGGCATCTGCACGACTTTCTGCTGGCATTGAGCGAGCACGGCAAGTCACTCGCTGCCACTGGCGGCACGGACAAACAGACCTTAGCAGGGCTGATCTCCACCAACACCGCGCCCGCTACATCCAGACATGGGCTCTATGAATTGCTGGAGTGGGTCGAATATATGACGATTGATGAAGATACCAAATCATTCGTCGTAAAGCACGTTTCTAAAACTGATCCTGCATTCCTTGCTGTTGTAGGCTCGCTGGGCGCCGTCGGCATTCTGACAAAAGTCCAGTTCAGACTTATCGATGAGCCGTACTTCGAGACCATCCAAAAAGTTATAAAGCTCAAAGAGGTTTTGGCGGATGTCGCACAGACATCACAGAAATACGATTTCTGGCGAATTGACTGGATACCCGACACGGACGAAGGATTGCTCTGGGCTGCGACGAGAATTCCATTTGCGGATCCTAATGGCGACTATCCATCGCATCAATCGGAAAATATCTTGAAGTGGATATTCGGACTGGCTGATCAGATCGAATCAGCCGGTCCATTGCTGGACACGGCGATGCGACTTATCTACGGCGGCCTGGCACTGACTTACGGTGAAATAAAAGTAAGCGGACCTCTTCGCAATATGCTGCCGGTTGACCGGCGCACACCGCTGCGCGTGGCAATGGCCGAGTGGAGCTTTAACCCGGCTGACCTGAATCACGTCATGGAATGCTGCAAAGAATACTATCAACAAAAGGGTTGGCCCAATTTGCCGATTGAAATCGAACTCACCAAAACAGATAATTACTTTATGTCGCCGTGGAATTGGCCAGGCCTGGATTTCATCGTCAAGTTCAACTTCATGTACCTGACTGATGTCAGCGAGACAGCATCCGAGAAGGAAGCCATACTGGCACACTTACAGGGTCTCTGGCGTCATCTTGTGCAAGCCGATATACAGTTCAAGGCGCATTGGGGCAAGATAAACTTTATGGACTCCAAATTCGTGTGCGCCCATTACATATTTGATCAATACAAGCCGCACATTTGCTCGATGTTTCTCAATAAATACTTGGCTGACCGATTCTATCCAGCAGGCATTGGCGTCACCTGATATTCAATTGAATCGTTTCAATGCCCCTTCCCCGCAGCACCCTCATCTATTAGCCAGTGGATTTGGCAATGTTTACCGTGCAAAACCAGCTAGCGATGCGGCGTGCATCCTTCATGACTTAACTACATCATGACAGACATTTACACGCTAAACACCTTCAATACTTCATCGCCGTAGTGGTTAATCACCTTGACAGCGATCTTTCCCGATACCGGCCTAACGAATGGCCGGCTGACCGTCCTGTAGAGCGCAGCCCAGGCCCCCTCGTCAATCTCGGCGCGCAGCGCGCGCTTCAGCTTGTCATAGGGTTCTTCGGCGCCGGTGAAATACGCGTGCCGCACGAAAAAGCTCTCGCCGTTGTAGTCGGTATCGATGAACCAGCACGCGATATCATCGGTGGATGAATTGCGAATCTGTCCGGTCGTCGGGTCGTACACATCAACACCCTTGATCTCGACAACGACCTGGTCCGCCGTAGGGGCGGGTCTTGCGCCCGCCCCCGCCTCTGCGCCCGCCCCCACATAACGTATCTCCACATCCGGCTCGCCGAAGACCATAAACAGGTTGCCGGCGCCGGTTTTCTTGAGCAGTTCATCGCCCATCGCCAGATCCGGGTTCATCTTGGCGGGCAGCACGGTCAGTTTGCCATAGCGTTTGACCTCTTCGGCGACGTGCGGATCAAAGGCAAAGCCGCACACGACAAGCATGTCAAACCCCACGCCTTGCACTGCTTCTTTGGCGGCTTCCTTCACCTGCTGTGGGCCGACGGTGCCATGTTCCGGGCCAATCGAAACCGCGACGCGCCTGGTCTTGCCTGCAGCGTCGGTGTATTCACCGGTCGCATGCAGCCACGCCCCGGCATACGGATCAAGCCGGTCGAAGGTCAGCCGCTCGCTCTTGCGCGTGTTCTGCACGCCAGCCTTCTTGAGGTTGTCCAAGATCATGGTCGCAAAATCCTGCTGCTGGTGCACTTCATGCTTGGTCACGACGCCATCCTGGTTGTCATCGGCGGTTGACAGCACGCGGTGCGGCGACAGGCTCTCAACCGAGAACGGCCCGCACACGCGCACGCGTTTGTTGTCTTCATACGGCTGGTCGTACAGCGTCTCGGTATCGGCATGGCGCGCGATGGCCGCATCAATCTGATCGCGCGCCATGCCTTCGTGAATGTCAGGATTGTTGGCGATGGATTTAAGCGTAACATGCGGCACGCGCTTGTAAACGAAGCCTTTGCGGATGTCGGAGTCCGTCACATATTCAGGCGGCTTCTTGCCAGTCAGTTCAGTTTCCTTCTTGATGCCCTCCTGCGAATCCGCCAACAGATAGTAGGGATACCTGGCGGACATCAGGCGGGTGCGCGCCAGCGCCAGGGCGACTCGACTGGTGTCGCAGGTAATCCAGCGCCGCCCCCATTGCTCGGCGGCATAGGCAGTTGTACCACTGCCACATGTGGGGTCAAGCACGATATCGCCTGGGTCAGTGGTCATCAGAATGCAACGCTCAATAACCTTTGTTGATGTTTGCACCACATAATTCTTGTCTTGAACGGGTGATGTATCATCCCAGAAGTTAGTAAACTTCGACAGCGGGAAGTCATCATGATAGTAGATGTAGCTGAGGTTATCGCCTTCGACTTCTAGTCGATTTGCATGCATCACAGTCGACATTTTGTCTTTGGTCAACATCCAGCAACCATTCTTTGGCGGTCTAATTACCTTCCCCTGGAAATCGAAGTCGTAGTCATTCTGTGGAAAGTACTCTGGTTTTCTCTGGGAAACTAGCCGATACACCTTTCCATCATTATTTGTCAAGTTCTCTGATTCGACCTTCGTGAGTTTTCTTCTTGTACCATCCGTGAGTTCAATATTTGTCCAGCGGGATTCATAAGAAGGAATTGACTGCCGATAGAGATGACAAAACCTTACATTGTTTTTGTCTTTTGAATACCAAAGGATAAAGTCACACATCCCCTCAAGAAGAGTTGCTCCTAATGGCATGAGTTTCTTGCGAAAAGGTATGATCTGACAGCAATTCTCTGTTCCAAACACCTCGTCTAGCACACAACGTACCAAGTGTACGTTCTCATCACCGATCTGGACGAAAACGCTACCTGATTCGGTGAGTAGATCGCGAGCGACGATCAGCCTGTCGCGTAAATAGGCTAAATATGAGTGAATGCCCAGCTTCCATGTGTCGCGGAAAGCGCGTACCTGTTCTGGTTGACGCGAGGCATCCTCGGCTTTTCCATCTTTCACATCACGTTTGCGCGTGCTGACCTGCCAGTTGGAGCCAAACTTGATACCATAGGGCGGGTCGATGTAGATGGTCTGCACCTTGCCCTTCAACCCTTCCTTTTCAGCCAGGCTTGCCATGACGAGCAGCGAATCGCCCATGATCATGCGGTTGACCCAGTTCTGCTCGTGCTGGTAAAACTCCACCTTCTGGTCGAATTCTTCCGGGCCGCCGTTGAAGTCGGCGAACATGTTCAACTGGTAGTTGGCAGCCTCTTCTGCGAAGCCACTACCAGGACGGGCCGCCTGCGCCAGCAAGTCATTGATGATGGACTGCGGGTGGATCTTTTCCTGAATGTAGATCGGCACTGATGGCACTGCCAGATCCCGCAGGTCCTGCTCGTCCTTGCCCTTCCACACCAACTGCGGGTCGAGCGACGGGTCGCGCGGGTATAGCAGCGTCTTGGGCGCCTGTTCGTCGTCGACCACAAAGTCGCGCAGTTCCTCGGTGGGGATGTTGGAGCGCTTGTCCTGATGATGGATTGCAGAGATAGACGTTTTTTTATCTTTCGTGGTCATTCTAAACCTGACTTTATGGACTAAAGCAGTTTCATTTGTTGCGTATCGTCATTGGTATCTGTGTTTGACGTGACAAAATCCTGTGGTGTATGTAAGAACTCTCCTTGCGGATTATGTTCACGGAATAGTTTTTGAGCTAATGCTCGACTATTAACTGCGTAGCAGTAAACACACCCATGAGGACAGGTATCATAATCTCCAATATCTTTTGCCAAATAGCATTCGCAGTCAGGTCTATTACCTTTAACCTTCACGTTGGTTAATTTGCCACTTACCTCTGATAATCGGCGCGCATCAATGCAACGCGCCGGGACTATGCCATCTATCAAGTATTGTTTCTGCGAGCATATAGAGAGTTGCATCTTATGTGATTTAGCAATTCGATTTAGCTCAAGAACAAGCCTAATCTTTACTTCATCTGGAGGATCTGACCAGGTAAATCCGAACGTCTCTGATGCCCAATTCATATTACGTTGCGTCTTCTTGTAAATCTGCGCAAATGAGACAACAACCTCGTCCGTTGTTCCTTCTAAATTCTTAGCAAGCTCCTTGAAACTTGATATGTGAAAGTCAAAGGGAGTAATGGATGTAAATACAATCGGGTCATATCGCCAAACGAGGGCTCGTTGTCCATATGTATCTGATAGCACCCTCATATGATTAATCGATTGCTCAGCATTAACAACAGATATTTCGAGCGTTCTAGGATAGTTATTAATCGAATACTGAACGATAAACGCATAACCCTGCTCCTTAATGGTTTGAAGGTTATGGATAAAAGGTGTGAGATTTTTAGTCCAGAATACAAAGCCATCCACATCCTCATGCCTGAGACTCACACGTTGTGCCTGCTTGTTGTAAGGATTAATGACCATACAGTATCCAGCATCCAAACGATTCAATAGCCACTTGCCATAGAATGCAGGAATATCCGTTTTATAGCTTGCGGAAATAATCATCTCAGTTCTTGGTTCCTAAAACCCAGAAGGCATTCCACGTTAACCGAGGAGTCCATTTTACAGAGTCAAAGATTTTGCCTAGATCAGTTTTACTTTCATCATTGTCCATATTCCCCGAAACATCATGGAATCGATCGAGGCTTATACCCGCCTCATCGGCAATTTCAGTAATGCTTCGCTTCCATTTTTGTTCGTTTCGATCGATAAATAGGAATTTCGAATTGATAGGAGCATGAGCAACCATCATCTTAGTGAAGTCCTTCAATGACTCCATATCATCGAACACTTCCGAAACGAAATATGACATGATGTAAATATCTTGGCCAAATACATTTCCATAATTTGCAAAACCAGATGTGTCAGTAATGTCTATCCCAGAAAAAGTACCGTTTAGAGTCAGAGGCCAGTTTGCTTTAGAACCCATATCTGCTCTGAAACGAAGTTCGATCTGCCGCTTAATTGCCTGCCAGCTTTCTATCCATTCCGATACCTTATCCAATAACAGATAATCTAGAGTAATCTGAAGACTTGGGCGATTTTTATCAACCCACTTGGCTATCGCAAGTAACTCAGTGCCAGGTCCGCCACCAAATGCACACACGCATACCTGATCGTTTCTAGCCTGTAATTCTTCAATATGATTTTGGAGATCAGTACATTCCCTAAAAGCTTTTTCTACTAGGTTGGCATTTGCGGCGGCAATGCCATATAGGTATGCAATGCGGCATAGTGGATCATGGTAAGGTATTTGTGGTTGTCTACCTGATTTCCATTCATTTGAGTTGTTTATGAGGTGCCGTACTACCTCGGTATACGCTGCATCATACGTAATTTTCCGCAACGTGGCATATTGGGCGATGTTTGACTCAATGACTTTTCCTAGAATCTCGAAGTACTTAATTACAGGCATGATTACCCCTGGTTGTAGTGAATGTGTGCTGAAATTGAACTCATGTTCAAATAACGTGTCACTGGACTCTATGTCATACTCAAAAAAGTCTGGCTCTAGGGTTCGAATACGACGGCTCGAATCGTGTTCTCTGCATCCCACAGGTCGCTGATCTCCACGAACGCCCAGCGCCCGAAGCCGCCGTGGTTGTTCACCGCCAACGCCCACATATTGCGGGCTTCGCCGATACCTTCATGAATGTCGTTTATTTCGGGCTGCATGTGTCTCAATACGCTCAACGAGATGTGCCATATCCTCAGGAACTGCTACGCACTTATCAATATAGCGTTCCTTCAATTCCTTGATGCTAATCCCACGGTGCCTTTTTGGAAACTCTGGAAGTAACTTTTGAAGGATGTGTTTGCCAGACACAACTTCGTGCAATTGAACAGGCGTCATGCTATCAAGCGCTTGAAGCCGCTGGGCGTAGATTTCCAGAAGGTCAGCGCTGTTGACATTATCACGCACAATATCCTGCAGCTTTTGCTCCAACCTGCCGCGATCATTTGCTTCATTGATGTGTTCAATGTAGCGCAAGTCGGAGAGCTTCAGCACAGGAACCTGTTCCGATACACGCCACACAACAAAGTTGAATGCAGATGCCGCCTTACATTGCGCAGATGTCATTGCCGCATCGATTCTCGCCCGAACAGTGTCTGCATCACCCCAGCCATCAGGCGCGCCAGCCGGAGATGTGATGTAGATCGATCTAAAAAGTTGCGCCCAGCAATTGGGATCAAGCAGGTAGTTTTCCAGCGTGAAACGTGACGTGCGCAGAATACCCTCAGTTTCCAATTCCGCATCCAGACGATCTGCCGGGGTGAAGTCCCGGTCGAGGATGCCGTACACGGGCACGTCGCCGAGCACTGTGCGATAGTCGGCAACAGCGCGTTTGACTTCTCGCCAACCATCCGCCGGAAAGAACCTCACACGACTCGCTTGTGACTCAAACCATTGCCGGTAATAAGCTGCATCGTCCTCATAGGAGTCGCCTTCGACACAGACCGCGATGCCATTTCCTGTCCGTTGTTTTACTTCGGTGGCGTCAATCATGAGGCGTCCTTCAATCAGTGATTGGCACTTTGGGTTGTGCCATTTCCAGATGATCCAGGTAAATCCTGCTGCTTTCGTGTACGGCGCGGAGTATCTCCAATGAGTGCGTTGCAACAATAATCTGCGCATCCCACTCGCGCGCAATCTTGCGTAACTGATGCATCACAAGGACTTGCAGCGTCGGGTGCAGGTTTAGTTCCGGTTCGTCGATCATGATGATCGCACCGGGGCGGCGGCGGCGCGCCAGTTCGCCGAACATCAGCAATATCTGGCGTTCTCCGGAGGGCAGTTGGTCCAGTTTGAGTAACGGGATGCTGCCATCGCTTTCCGTCCACGGCGCTGTAACGCGAACTCGCCCTTCCTGAACACTAATAATGCGCTCATTACCTAGAATACCTTCAAGCGTATCAACGAATGACTTCAGATACAACTTGGTTTTCCCATTTGCAGATATTTCGCGCCGTTGTTTGTCCAGGTCCAGGTAATCCTGCCACACCCAGAATTCTTCCAGGCTACCGCGCCAGCGCGCCGCGCTTGTCCAGTGATAGATCCACTCTATTCTTGTCGAAGGGGGCTGAACACTGCTCTCCTTATATGTTTCAAGGCGACGTTCTTGAGGTAGAAGTATCATGCCGCCGCGTAAATCCTTTCGCCCGCTTTCCATTTCAGAAATGGCTTTTTGTAAATCTGCGCGCAGCTTTTCCGTCGTCCACACTGGTATGGCCTCGCGTTGTATCTTGCTTCGATCATACATGTCGCTATGCCAGTGGTGTGTTAGAGCATCGTCTTGAAAAGTCGCAACCCACTCAGGCCGACCGTATGTCAGTGCTAGGCCTTGAGGTTGATTAACAGGCAAATACGTAAGCTCGTCCGATGACACTTCAAACTTCGCGCGAGCGAGACCATTTCCGATAGACTGTTTGAGCGCATTTTCGTCTTTGTCATTCGGGCTTCGGATAATCTTGAGAAATGCCTCGACGACATCTAATATCGTCGTTTTGCCTGTGCCATTCGTCCCGGCGATGACAGTAATCGGGTGCACCTGATCGGTCAGAGGATCGACAAACGAAATGCGCCGTTCGCCACGGAAATTCCTAAAGTCGCGGAAGATGATTTCACGCACGCGCATGAGCTACTCCTTTACGCTAAACGGCGATCCCTGTGTGGACACGGGTCTGCCGTTCAGCATGGCTCGTATTGTATTCTCCGCGTCCCACGGATCGCTGATCTCCACGAACGCCCAGCGCCCGAAGCCGCCGTGGTTGTTCACCGCCGGAACCCATAACGCGCGCGCGGTGTCTACTTTTGCGGCCTTGTCCTTCTTTTTCTCACCCGTGACTTCAACAAGCAGGTTTAACAGATCGTTCAACCCATGGCCGTCGTTGATACAGGCGATAAAGTCAGGGACATATTGGTGTTCCTCGCCATTCAAGGTGTAGGGGATGGTAAAGCCGAGATTGTGGTTCTTCACGTAGCGGACGACTTCGGGCATGTCTTCGAGCGTTGCGGCCATCTTCTGCTCCCATGAATCCGTGTCGGCCACGACATGCGAGATGTGGCACTTATCATCGCGTGTGACATAGACCTGCCGCGCGGTATCAAAGTCCACATAACGGGTGGAGCCGAGTGTGTCATACGGGCGCAGAATCGGCTTCAGCGCAGCCGTGCCATCCGTAGAAGCGACAATAGCCTTGTAGATGCGATCCGCGGCATCATTGGCGTACTCGATCAATAGCAGTAGTTGCGGGAAGGTGTTGTCTTTGAGCGTGACGCATTCGGCCAGCCAGCGTTTGGCAATCGCCAGCAGTTGCGGGAAGAGCCAGAGCTTATCGTTGCCCTGGTCGTCGCGGAAATACTTCTCCAGCGTCAGCTTCGCGATCAGAAAAGCCACTTCGTTCGGTCGGCGTCGTTTCAAGTCGTCCAGCGAGTGCTTCTCTTTGGCGCCCACGATCGGCGACATTTCCGTTTCTGTCGGAAGGTCCGCGGTGGAGAGCGCCAGGTGCGCAGCCGAAGAGAATGTCGCTGTCAATCGTTCACCGGCCACATCATAGCGATAGCCCAGCAGACGCGGGAAAGTGATCTCACTGTTCAGCCGGCTTTCCTGCGCCCGCACGCGCGTAGGCATCGGTCCCGGCTTCGGATCGGGATTGCTGCCCGATGTGGGGATGAAGGAAAAGGGCACGCCATACACTTCAGCATATTCGGCTTCAAAGAAACCGGCCTCATTGGCCGCATAACTCATGCGCCGCAGCGCGCGACCCACCACCTGTTCGCACAACAACTGCGTCCCAAACGCGCGCACGCCCAGTATATGCGTGACGGTCTGGGCATCCCAGCCTTCCGTGAGCATCGAGACGCTGACCACGCACTTGACGTGTTCGCCCAGCTTGCCCGCTTTGCCGACCGTATTCATCACCTCGCGCAGCAAATCCTCATCCGTCAGGTTCTCGGCATCGCGACCGGGAAACCGGATGCGATATTCGGCTTTGAACTCGTCAATTTCACGCGCCGCAATGCTCTTGAAGTCATCGCTCATCGACTCGCCCGATTCAAGCTGCTGGCTATCCACCAGGATCGTGTTCGGGCGCTGCAGCCAGCCGCCATTTCCGTCATCATTGCGGAAAATGGGCAACTGCCCGGCCTGCACCAGACCTGCCTTGGTCTCCCCGTTGCCGCGAGGATCGACGCTGGTCTGCTCCGATCTCCCTCCGCTTGCGGGGACGGCAACACTCAGGTTCTGGCCGCGACCCGCGACGAGGCTGGTCTGCTCCGATCTCCTCCCGCTTGCGGGGACGGCGAGGCTGGTCTGCTCCGATCTCCCCCCGCTTGCGGGGACGGCGAAGCTGGTCTGCTCCGATCTCCCCCCGCTTGCGGGGGGATTAAGGGGGGTCTGCCTCTCCCATCCGGCGATGTAATCAAAGACCAGCTTGGAGACGTTGGTGTTGTTACACACGACGATAAAGACCGGCGGAGCGCCCGGCGTGCCCCGTGCGCGAGCCTCGGCATTCTTCTCCCACAATCGGTAGTACTTCTCATAGTTGCTGTAAAGGCTATGCAATGCCCCCTGCAGCTCCACCGGGAGCCTGGGTTCGCCCGCTACAGCATCCGTCTTGCGCCCTTTCCTGGGCAGGTGTTCGCGAATGCGCAGCCACAGGTCGCGGTAAGTGGGTTGCTCGCCGGTCATCGCATTATCAGCCACCGGCACGCGCGGCACTTTGACGATCCCGGCCTCGATGGCGTCGATCAGCGAAAAGTCGGACACCACCCATGGAAAAAGCGTGCCTTCGGGATAACCGGAACCGCGCAGAAAGAATGGCGTTGCGGAAAGATCATAGATAGTCTTGACACCGAGTTTTGCTTTAACAGCCTCGATGCCCGATATCCAGACGCGCGCCTCTTCATCGCGCTGTTTGGCCTCGACCCGCTCATCCCCGCTCAACTTTTCATCTTCGGCGTCGGGTTTGCGACGGTAACAATGGTGCGCCTCGTCATTGATGACGATGATGTTCTTCTTGGTGCCCAGTTCACGGCAGACCCGGCGCACCATTTGATCCGGGGTTTCCTGATTGACGCCAGTAGCAACCTGCCCAGCAAGAATCTTTGTCAACCGGGCGCCATCGGAACTCTCGTGCAATTGGAAAGCGTGATAGTTGGTGATGACGATTTTGGCTTGCCCCAGTTGCTCAAACTCGTTGGCCGGCAGGATATCGCGCTGGCGGTAGTAGTTTTGCGGATCATTCGGCAGCAATACACGCAACCGATCGCGGATGGTGATGCCGGGGGCAACAACGAGAAAGGTATTTGAAAACCGGGCATCCTGTGGAGAAGCGACTTTGTTCAACGTGTGCCACGCAATCAGCATGGTCATCACTACGGTTTTGCCTGATCCAGTAGCCATCTTCAAAGCCATGCGCGGCAGGCCGGGGTTTGACGTATCGTTAGCGTCGCGCAGGGCATTCTCAATCCACGCGTCGCCATATTTCCGCGCGACCTCGGTGAGGTAGATGATCGTTTCGAGGGCTTCAATCTGGCAGAAGAACAGCTTCTTTTCCCGGTCAGGGTGGGTCCAGTAGGTCAGCAAACGGGCTGTAGTCGGTGTGACGCCCAGATAGCCGCCTTGTCGCCACTGCCCTACCCGCTGGCGAATATCGTTGATGAGCTTGTTTTCCTGGATGCGTTCCTGGAGCCATTCCGTCTCATAAAACGACTGCTGCGCCCCCTTCTTCTTCGGGCGAGCTATGGGCACAAAGTAGGAACTGGAACGACGGCCATCCACCTGCTCATTGGTAATCCCTTCGTCACCAAACCGAAAGTGACGGGTCGGTTCCGTATAGGGTGAGTTGATGACTGGGTTTTCGATAACGACCTGGCTCATACAGTTACGCTCCCCACAACTGTGACACGTAGGGCCAACACCTACGGTCACAGTGCCGCTATCTTTGATATCCTACACCTTCGGCCTAAACATCCAGGTTCCGCACGTCCTTCGCATGCGTCGTGATGAACTTGCGGCGGGGCGGCACAGCGTTGCCCATGAGCATATCGAAGGTGCGGTCGGCCTCGGCGACATCGTCGACCGTCACCTTGAGCATCGTGCGCTTCGCCGGATCCATCGTCGTCTCCCACAACTGCTCCGGGTTCATTTCGCCCAGACCTTTGTAGCGCGAGACGACAACCTGTTTGGTGTCGCTGGTGTCCAACCCCTTGCCTTTCAGGTCGTTCATGATTGTGTCACGCTCGGCGTCGCTGTAGGCGTAGCGAATATCCTTGGCCCGCTTCGCCTCGATGCGATACAGCGGCGGTTGCGCGATATACAGGTGCCCGCCCTCGACGAGCAAGGGCATGTAACGGAAGAAGAACGTGAGCAGCAGCGTCCTGATGTGACTTCCGTCTACATCGGCGTCCGTATTATGACAACACACGCCGCCAAAGCCGCTGATAAACGTCTCGTCACCCTCGACCGAGAAGTCATAGACTTTCCGAGTACTCGCGCGCACCTGATGGATGGCGCGCACTGGCAGCCCAATCAGATCGCCGATCATCGGCACAGACTGGTAACGCGCAGGTTCGTATGCTCCATTCACAATTTCATGCGCTTCAGCAGCATTGGTATGATCGCCCCAGACAAACGCCAGCCGGCGCATCGCCTCACGGTTAGTCACCATTACCGTGTAAGCAACCTGGCGCGTGATCACCGGCTTGCCCCGAATCATCCCGCTGATCTCGCCAGTTGGCTCGCGCCGCGAGAGATTCACCTGGACGCCATGCATCAGGAAGAGATAAGCCAATTGATTTGCCAGCGTCTCGGATACAGTCACGAAGCTTATTCGTCCATGTGCCAGCGTGCCATCGCCGAGGAAATATCCACGTAGAAACGCTAACTGTAATTTGACATCGACGTTAAACACAAGATCGGGGATGCGCTTGCTGGCAGATTCAACATCACCCTCCCCAAACAGGATGCGGAACGCGGCAACAACCACCCGGTTCAGAATGCGCAACTCGTCGGCGCGACCAGTGTCGGATGAATAGAGGGTTGGTTCCAGCCCAAATACAGCTTTGATCGCCTGCGTCAATTCAGGGACAAGCGACTGGTTGCGCTTACCAATGGCGAAACGCACGCCGTTGCGCGCACTGAGCGAGCCTTCGGCGACGAAGAAGCCTAGCAACAACATTAAGTCCGCGTTGATAGGCAGGTATCGCGATAGCGCCTGGTCTGCATAATGGCGCGGCGTCAGCGTGAGGTCATCGCCCATGCGGGCAACATCCTCCAGGCTCAGGTCGCGGATGGAAACATAGTCACGCACGCGATTCCTGGGTGCAGCGTTGTACTGCGTCAGCCAGGTTTGATCCAACTTGCTTGCGCCGACGCTGACCTGATCGAGGATCGTTTGTTGATCCAGCTTCAACGCGTCGATGTAGCGCATAAAATGAGTGACTGTCGGGCGTTGCTCGCCCTTCTCCCAGCTGTAGTACGTAACAGGTTGTCGAATACCAACCGCATCGCAGATGTACTGTTGGCTAAGCCCCAGCGCTTGACGGCGCTGCCGGAGCGTCTCACCAACTACCGCGGGGATGCTGATACGCGGTTCTGTCATGTGCAGATTGTTCGCATACTCTGTGCGCACATTCGCCTTGTGCCATTCTTCAACCGCGCCCCCGCGCACAACAATGTCGCTTGTGCTCTTGTCGCCCAGCGCCACGCATTCGCGCAGGATATCGAGCGTCAATGGGCTGTCAACGGGGGCGGGCAATCGCGCAGGCGCCGCCAGGATATCGCCAACCTTGACTTGATCCGCGCGAGTGAGCACGGGGACGCCCTGTGCATCAGACACAAATATGCTGTGCTCGCCCGTCACACGCACACGCCTGCCATAAAGCGTTTCGATCTCAATGATGGTTTCGTCGTGATCGTGGCGTATGACGGATTTGATCGGGCGGAATCGCACTTCACCGCTCTGCGGTGAGAAGCAGGCCACCTGATACTTAAGAGGGTCTTCTGTGCTGTCCCACAGCCGGTCGATAAACGCGCCCACGCGCACGGTTCTGACCTGTCCGAGCGGGTCCTTGATCATGGTCATTTCGTCGCCGTCAACACTCATGATCACCAGGCGGTCATAACGGCGGTTGTCCAGATTGAACATGTCGCCTATGCCCGTGCCCATCGCGGAGATGAGCGCCTTGATCTCTTCGCTGCCGAGAATCTTGTCCAGGCGGGCGCGCTCGGTGTTCATGATCTTGCCGCGCAACGGGAGGATGGCCTGGAAATGGCGATCGCGCCCCTGCTTGGCGCTCCCGCCTGCCGAGTCGCCTTCGACGATGTACAACTCGCACTTCAGCGGATCGCGTTCGGAGCAATCGGCCAGCTTGCCGGGCAGCGTGCCGCTCTCCAGCGCGCTCTTGCGGCGCACCAGCTCGCTCGCGGCTTTGGCGGCTTCGCGCGCGCGTTGCGATATCAGACACTTCTCGACGATCTGTTTGGCCTCGCGCGGGTTCTCTTCGAGGAACTGCTGCACTGCCTCGCGCACCACCTGCTCCACCGCCGTCTTGGCGTCGGTGTTCATCAGCTTGACCTTGGTCTGCGATTCGAACTGCGGTTCGGGGTGCTTGATGCTGACGATGGCCGTCAACCCTTCGAGCGTGTCCTTGCTGTCGAGGTTGCCATCTTTGTCTTTCAGAATATTGGACTTGCGCGCGTGATCGTTCAGGCTGCGCGTCAGCGCGCTGCGGAAGCCGGTCTGGTGCGTGCCGCCGTCAGGCGTGTTGATCGTATTGGCGAAGTAGAACTCGCTCGACGCGGTTGCGTCGGTGTATTGCAACGCGATCTCCACGCCGATGTTGCCCACCTTTTTGTCAGCGGAGATGACCTGGTGCAACGATTCCTTGTTGCGGTTGAGGTAACGGACAAACGCGCTGATACCGTCTTCAAAATAAAAGGTCATCTCGTGCTCGTCGCGCTCGTCCTTGAACACGATGGTGACGCCGCGCGTGATGAACGCCATCTCGCGGAAGCGCTGCATCAACTGATCAAACTTAAAGGTGTTGTCCTCGGTGAAGATCGTGACATCGCGCAGGAAGGTGACGGTCGTGCCAGTCGTTTTGACATCCACCTTGCCGACCGCCTGAACAGGCGCCGTGGGCTTGCCTTCCTTGTAGGTCTGTCGATACACATTGCCGTCGCGACGCACCTCGACTTCGCAGTGCGACGACAGCGCGTTGACGGCTTTGACGCCGACGCCATGCAGACCGCCCGACACGGTGTATGCGCCCGATCCAAACTTGCCGCCCGCGTTCAGGTTGGTCATCACCACTTCAAGCGTGCTGACGTGGTCGCCCTGTTTATTGCGGAAGGTGGGGTGCAGGTCAGTGGGAATGCCGCGCCCGTTGTCGATGACGGTCACGCTCTCATCGGCGTGAATGGTGATTTCGATGTGGTCGCACACGCCGGCCAGCACTTCGTCAATGGAGTTGTCCACCACCTCGTAGATCAGGTGGTGCATCGCCTTGCTGTCCTTGCCGCCCACATACATGCCCGGGCGTTTGCGGATGTGCTCGATGCCCTCCATCACCTGGATTTGATCGGCGCCATAGGCTGCACCCGCCGCAGTTTCTTTCACAGTCGTCGCTTCTGCCATCTACGTTTCTCCCGCATGAACACAGGCGCGCGCCTGTGCGCGCCTGCTCATTTTAGTATTGGATTAGAACAGATATTCTAACACGCTGAGGCGAATTCCGATCAATGCGCCATGGTGAAAACTGCTCAAATACAGGCTGTTTTCAGCCTGATTCCATCGCCTCTGCGATCTCTCATTCGCGTGTGACAATCCGTCTGATTACTGCTATTCTTCAGCGTTGACAAGCCGTCTTTTGCGCAAAAGAAGCGCGGCTCGCTCACTATAGCGTTAGCTTATAGCGACCGCTTCACATCGCGCATGTGCATGCTGTGATGGACGTGCATGAGCTTGAGCATCTCTTCAAGCGTCGCGTCGCCGAGAGCCGGATGGCGCGCTCGAATCGCCAGTTGTTCGTCGGTGAGCGGGCGCGTGAAATCAACAGTGTGCGCGCGCGTCCGCGCGTAGCGTGTTCCAAGATCGCCCAGTGACAGCGACGACAGGCCGCCAGTGTGTTCGTCGTTGAACTGGTCGCGGTCGAAGCCTTCCTCGACGCCCCTGCCCTCGCGCAGAATGCGTTCGTATAAGACCGTCAACGTTTCTTCTGAGATGATCAGGTGCTCGAAAATGTCGCGCACTTTCCAGCCAGGCCCTTCAGAGTAGACCGGCTTCGCCCAGTCCTCCGCCGTCAAGCTGCGGAAATACGCGAGCACGCGCTCGCCTTCGCTCGCGAGTTTATCGGCCAGCAAATTTGAAGCTGTTGTCATGCACGCTATTGTCGCCGATCAAATCGCCAACTGTGACACAATATTGCTTTGAATCCTTTATGATAGAGCACGGAGGACATATGAAAATCGAGCATTTTGCGATCATCGTCAAAGACCCGCCCGCTGTGGCGCAGTGGTACACCGACAACCTGGGCATGCGCGTGGTGCGCGCAGGCGGGCCACCCAACTACACCACTTTCATCGCGGACGAGACCAACCAGGTGATGATCGAGATTTACTACAACGCGTCTGCCCCTGTGCCCGACTACGCGTCGATGGACCCGCTGGTCGTTCATCTCGCGTTCGTCGCAATCGGCGACATCCGCGAGCAGATCAACCGCCTGCTGGCCGCTGGCGCAACGCTTTACAGCGATGTCAGTGTGACGCCGTTCGGCGATGATCTGGCGATGTTGCGCGATCCATGGGGATTTTCCATCCAACTGGCGCGCCGCAAGAACCCGATGATCTAGCCCATGAACATCACGCATATCGAAGCCATCCCGCTGGTGCGCCAGTTGCGCGAGGTGTTCCAGGGCGGCACGTACAAGATCACCAGCCGCAACACGATCGTCACGCGGGTCGAGCTTGACAATGGTATCCTCGGCGAGGTCTTCGGCGGCGACGAGGATCAGTATCAGCTCGACGTGTGCCGCGTCGTCAACGACGTATACAGGCCGCTGCTGGTCGGTCGCGACATCCGCGATGTCGAAGCCAACTGGGAACTGATGTGGAACACTCGCGTCGACCTGAATCATCGCGGCATCCACACGCTCGATCTGGCAAAGCATTGCGTGCTGACGCAGGCCATTGCAGCCGCCGATAACGCGTCATGGGACGCACTCGGTAAGGCATTGAACCAGCCGGTCTATAAGTTGCTGGGCGGATACCGCGACCGTGTGCCGGTGCTGGCGATTGGCGGATACGTCATGGCTGGCAAGGGGCTCGACGACCTCGCCGCCGAAGTGGAATACTACAAAGCCCATGGCATCTTCGGGATGAAACTGAAGGTCGGGCATCTGTCGGTCGAGGAAGACATCGTGCGCGCCCGCCTGGCGCGCAAAGTCGGCGGCCCGTCGTTCCACCTGTGCACCGACTCGAATCAGGCCTGGACGGTGGATGAAGCCATGCAGTTCGCGCGCGGCGTGCAGGACCTCAACCTGGCGTGGCTGGAGGAGCCGGTGCGCTGGCACGATCAGATCAACGGCAATGCGCGTGTGCGCACACTGGGCATCCCGGTGACTGCCGGCCAGGGCGAGATTTCGCGCCACGGCTGTCTGGAACTCGTGGCGCGCGGCGCGGTCGACATCCTGAACGTGGACGTGACAATTGCCGCCGGTGTGACCGAATGGCGGCGCATCGCGGGTATGGCGCACTGCTTCGGCGTCAAGATGGCGCACCACGAAGAACCGCAGATCGCCTTGCACTTGTTAGCCGGCGTCCCCAACGGGTTGCTTGTCGAAATCTTCCCGAACCCGCAGCGCGACCCGATGTGGTTCGACCTGCCGGTGCAGCAACCTGCCATCCGCGCTGGCTTCATGCATCTGCCCGCCGGCCCCGGCTTCGGTATGCCCTTGCGCCAGGACACCATTGAGAAGTGGCGCTATTCAGACAAAGTGAGCAACAATTGATCACCAGTCTGTCTTGAAATGCGCATCCAGATCAGATAGATTTGGCGCATGGACATCAATTTCGGCCTGCCATTCCTGCGCACGTTGCAAGCCGCCTACCTGCTCACCCGCGCGCAGGTTGCGTTTGCTCCGCATGACAACGACGTCCGGCTGGCCGAGCAGTAGACCAGTGGGGCAAGGACGGGTGCGACGCAACCAGCCCCGTCCTCGCACAGGAAGAGGCTGAATTGCGTAAATCCTACATCGCCCTCCGCGCCGCCGTTGTGACTTCTACTTCCCGATTAGCTTGCGTTTCTTCTCCAGATAATCGCAGTAGTGGCTGTACGGAATATCCGGCGGTACCAGGTGATCGAGGTGCGGGATGCACCCGCCCTGGTCAAGCAGCGGCTTAATGCGCTCCAGTTCGGCGTCAATCGCCTTGCCCCCGCGCACCAGCGGTTCCTTCGCAATGCCGCCGCGCACCAGCAACTCCTTGCCAAACTCCCTGCGCCACGCGAACGGGTCGACCCCGGCCGCAACTTCGAGCGGGAACATGATATTTACGCCCTCCTCAAGCCAGTTGCGCACGATGTCATGCGGGTTGCCGTCGCAATCGACCATGCCGAGGACGCAGCCGCGCTTGCGCGCCGCTTCCATCACGCGGTGATACCCCGGTTGCAGGAACGACCGGAAGAGCTTAGGGCCGACCAACGGGCCGTTCTTGCCGGCCATATCCTCCCACCAGAACACGGCATCGATTGGGATGTCGGGCGGCAGGCGTTCGATCTGCTGCGCGCACAGGGTTGACCAGTGTTCGACCATCTCGTGCAACATGTCGGGATAGTCGTAGAAGGCTACAGAGAGCGCCTCCATGCCCATCCAGTTGCGCAACAGACCGTAGAACCCGGTGCAGAACACGCGGATCATCTCACCGCGTTGCACAGCCCGGCGCGCCTCCCACAGATCGCCGGGGAACAGCCCGCGCGATGGGTCGGTCGGGTCGAAGCGCTTCTTCATATCCTTCCAGTCATCAGGTGTCTCGATCGGGAAGCGGATAAAGCGCGGGATGGAACTCTGATCCACCTCGTTCTCATAACGTTCGGCAAGCACGCCTGACGTGTCGCGCATGATCACCGACGCCCCGCGCCGTTCGATGATCTCCTCTTTGAATAAGGGGTGCATGCCCAGTTGCAGATCGACGCTGTATCCCTCGGGCTCAAAGCCGAAGAACCGATCGAGCCGGGCGGGGAACATATCGTTCTGTTCGTCCTCGCTCAGGATGGCGGGCATCCCTTCTTTCACCCAGCGGCGGATCGTCTGCGGCCAATAGCCAAATTCGATGTCAGGGACGCGATCCACGTCCTGATAGGTATATACGCGATAAAAGCGGTCGGTGATAGTTGTGCGCATAGTACTCTAGTATCGTTTCATACTGTGGAAGCGCAAGTGCGCTTCAAGCGCTCAAGCAAGTCATGCGCCAGAAACATCCATTGCCGCTCTATGCGCGTATGCCAACTGCACAAGCTCGCGCAACACGGCGAGGTCGATGTCGGACAACTTTTTGATATACAGGCACCCCTTGCCTGTTTTGTGTTTGCCCAGCCTGGACATGAGGGGCTCATTCGCCAGACATGCATAGCCCAGGTACAGCGTATAGTCCTTTTTCCGTGGAGAAAAGCCAACGCGGCTACTATCTCCTTCATGCCCGCTGGCGTATTTGTAGTGATACTTACCAAAACCGATGATGGCTGCGCCCCACATCTTTGCTTCCTCGCCCGTCGCCTGCTTCATGAGGTCGAGAATCACCTGGCAATCCGCGCGGCGCTGTTCATCGACAATCGTGTTCAGAAATGTCTCAACACTGTCATCGTTCTGTTTCGTCTTCAATTCCGCCACAACACACCTCCATTACATCGTTACATCGTTTACTCGATCTATTGAGTATTTGCTCTACCTATGCAAGACGAAGCAAAAATCGCCTAAACAGACAGCCCGTAGAAGCGCTCCGCATTTCGCCCATAGGCGTCATCGCGTTCATCCTGCGTCCAATCGGGTCCGACCACGTACGCCATGAGATCGAGCACTTCCTCAAACGTCGCAAACTGCGTGCACACCGGCCAGTCAGTGCCAAACATCACACGCCGCTTGCCAAAGACGCTGATCACATGATCTGCGTATAACTTAACCGCCTGCGGCGACCAGCCTGGATTGTTCCTTCCATAGACCATGCCGGAGAGTTTGCACATCACATTCGGATATGCGGCCAGTTGGGTCATATATCCAGCCCACGGCTCCAGGATGCGGCTGGCATAAGGCGGCGCCGCGAGATGATCAACCACAGCCTTGAGCGTCGGCACGCGTGCCAGCAACTGCACCAGGTATGGCAGGTGACGCGGATTGGACTGAAAGTCGATGGTAAAACCCTGACCGGCGAGAAACGCAATATTCTCCACAACGCCATCCTGCAAAATCCACTCCGACGGCAAGTCCTGGATCATCGGGCGGATGCCGACGAACTTCGGATTACGTCGAAAGTGCTCCCACTGCTGACGAAAGTCGTCAGCCTTAAGATCGAGCCAGCCAACCACCCCGGCCAGCGATTCCTCGTGGTCGGCGATATCGAGCAGAAATGCCGTCTCCGCCGCAGTGGGTGCGGCCTGCACGACCACGGTCTTTTGAATGTCGAACTGCTGCAAGAGCGGTCGGAGGTGTTCCGGCATGAAATCCGCGTACAGTTTGCCCGAAGCAGGCGTTAACCATCCGTAATCGGTGCGTTCGATTTTCCAATAATGCTGGTGGGAGTCGATTTTCATAGTAACCAAAGCCTTATTCGGCATATAACCGCTCTGTATCGGCCAAAGCGTCACCCGTTAAATCGGCAATTCCACTTAATGCCGCTACCTGACTCGCAGATACTGTTACCACTTTTAATTGTGAGATGCCGTCATGTGGCAGATTAACCTCACTCGCGCGCGCCTTGATAAACTGGACAAACCGCAGAACTTCAGGGAGCATTGAGGGTGGAACACCCTCCAGTTCAGCAACAACGGCTTCTTTTACATTCAAATTCATTATGCACCTCCGCTACCATTATTAGAACATATCCGGCCGTAATCCGCATCAATTAGACACCAATCGTCGATTTATTCTTGACAGCCGGTCAACAAGTCAATAGAGTCATCACTATGAATCGCACAACGACGAGTAGGCATGTAAACGGTAAAATCGTGAAAATTGGAAATTCACGCGGCATTCGCATTCCACGCACGCTGCTCGAACAGGCAGGACTGACAGATGAAGTGGAGATGACCGTTGAAGGGAATAGCCTGGTCATTCGTTCTACCCATTCGCCACGGAAGGGGTGGGACGTCCTATTTGCGTCGATGGCGCAGAATCGCGATGATAAGTTAGTTGACGAGGTAACGCCTACTCAATGGGACGAAGCCGGCTGGGCGTGGTAGTTAAGCGGTTTAGGGAGTAGCCAATTACTTTGCATCCCACGCCTGCTTACGCAACACCTTTGGCGGCACGTGATACTGCGCCTTCACCCTGCGCGAAAAGTGAAACGGGTTCTTGAATCCCGTGCGTTGCGCGATCTCCGCGACAGACAACCCCGTCTCGCGCAGCAACTCCACCCCGCGACCCAACCGCAGTCCCCACAGGTAACGCGACGGCGTCTCGCCCACGTGTTGCTGGAACAGCCGGATCAGATACTGCGGCGTGACATAGGCGGCCTGCGCGATGATTTTCAGATCGAGTTGTTCCGCAAGGTGCGATTCGATGTACGCGCGCGCCAGCCGCAATGCCTGCGGTTGCGCCTGTTCGTGATGGCTGGTCTCGCTTTCAAACGCGTACTCGTGCAACGCGGCCAGCCCGATATGTTCGATCAACCCGTTCGCTGAAGTCGATGAGGCGCCGGGCAACGACAGCCCAAACTCAATCAAACCATGCAGGCGCGGCGTCAAAACCTGTGTGCGCGGCGTCGCAGAAAGCCGCAAGGCCAGCTCCGGCGTCACCGCATCGGGACGCACCGCGCACCAACTGTGATGCGTCGGCGCGTTGGCGGTGAAGCGATAGTGTTCGCGTCGCCCTGGCAACATCAACGCCACGTGTTGCTCCGGCAGAGTGATACTGTCGCCATCGATGTCGATCTCAGCCTCGCCCTGCTCCATCACAACCAACTGATAGTCGGCCTGCGTGCGCGGCCCGCACACGCCTCCCGGCGGGTAGGTCACATCTCCAAAGACCACTTGGAGATTGGAGATTGGAGATTCGCACTGCGCGTTGTAAGGCATGGGCTCCGACATATGGCGTTTAATCTCTGTTCTCCAATCTCCAATCTCAAATCTCAAATCTCAAATCTCAAATCTCAAATCTCAAATCTCTCTGCTATGGTATCAGACAGGACAGTAACCGCTATGACGAAGTTCTGTTCATGGATCGCGTCACGAGTTGTAGAATAAACCGCAAGAAGGTTTGGTTCAAAATGATTGTTACAAAAATAGGCGATCACTACACACTGCATATCCCCGATGAGTATCACGATCTCATCAGAGTCGGCCAGGATGTGTCTATTGCCGCAGATGAGCTGGGCCGCCTGGTAATCACACCTATTGAGCAAATAGAAGCCACACTGAAGGCCACTTTCGGCATGTGGTCTGACCGACCGGAGGCTCAGACAGACAGTGTTGACTTTGTAAGCGACCTGCGCCAAGGTAATCGACTCGATCAGTTCGCACTACGTCCATGAAACTCATCGAGTTATTCACCGTTCGAGCCCGCCCCAACCAACCCACGCCCGACCGTAAGAACCTGCTTTGATGCCACTCGTGTGGAGCTATAGAAGGCTAGGATAATCCTGGATATATTCCAGCTCATTTTAGCTATGTTTTATACACTTAGCGTGTGTTATAGATAGGCACTATTACGTTAGCAGTTTTGTTTGATGAGTTGGAGGTCAGAATGGGAAGTGTGGCTGTAAATACAAACGGGCATTTGACAGGTGATGTAGAGAAGGGGCAGATCGACACAAGGCATCGGATCGACGTGCCGAGGGTTGCGACCGACGCGCAGGTGCAGTTCTTTATTGAGAACGGGTATCTCATCGTCGAAAACCTCATTACCCCCACAGAGCTTGAAGAGTTGAAGACCGATACGAATTTCATCGCGCGCGGCGGTTATCCAAACACCCACCTCAAACCGCTGCCGGCGGACATGAGCGACGGCGAGGTGCTCAAGAATATCCTGTGCATCCACCAGCCGCACTACATCAGCCCGGTGATGACCAGCTACGTCAAGCACCCCCAGATCTGCGGCGTGCTCAGCCAGATCACCGCCGCGCACCTGCCCTACTGGGATGGCAGCGTGAAGTGCATGCAATCCATGCTGTTCGTCAAACCGCCGCAGTTCCAGGGACAGGCGTGGCATCAGGATGAAATTTACATCCCCACCCGCGACCGCTCCCTGATCGGCGCGTGGATTGCGATTGACGATGCCACGCAAGAGAATGGCTGCCTGTACGTCGTCCCCGGATCGCACCGCCAGGGTTACCTGTTCCCGCAGCATCCGCACAACAACCCCGACGAGTTCGACTTCGCGCCCGAGAGCTACGGGTTTGACGTGTCGCGCGAAGTTCCCGTTGAGGTCAAGGCCGGCACGGTGGTGTTCTTCAATGGCTATCTGCTGCACCGCTCGCACAAGAACCGCAGCGCCGGATACCGCCGCGTGCTGGTCAACCACTACATGAACGCGTGGTCGCTGCTGCCGTGGAGCCTGAAAGAAGGTGAGCACGTCGCCATGGCCGACCGGCGCAAGATCATCCCGGTCGCCGGCGTCGATCCCTACTCATGGAAGGGCTTTGAGCCGACCGACCAGGATGTGTGGCTGCGCACCTGCAAGGCCAACACTCCCGAACGCGATGAACACGCCCCCAAATAAATCAACACCACAACCCGGTTGCCCGGTTAAAACGAGACACCCCAGGCGTCATTGCGCCTGGGGTGTTCGTTTAGTATCCTCTGAGTATCTGTCGGAGTAACGCGCACTCGCGTATGCGTGTACTCCCGAAGTTGTGCTCCCGAAAACCTGATCTATACTCGCTTGAACCATATCGCAGGCACGCGCCAGGATAGCGGGTTATCATGTTCTTAACCCGCGAAGCTGGTTTCTCTGTGATCCAGACGTCGGTTTCTAACCGATGTCGCTAACTAACCGATGTCGCTAACTAACCGATGTCGCTAACCGATGTCACTAACCGAGGTCGCCAACCGATGTCGCCAACCGATGTCGCCGCCAAATAACG
>CAIXPS010000459.1 GCA_903921365.1 uncultured bacterium
ACAACCTGGTTGGTGCTGGCATAAATCACGCGCTTTACCCCGCCCAGTCTGCAGGCTTCGAACAGGTTGTGCGCGCCGATGATGTTGTTGTTGAGCACGCTCTCCCAGCCCGACCGGCCATCCGGGTCACCCGCCATATGCACCACAACATCCATGCCGGCGACGGCCTGCTGTAACGCATCCACATCCGTCAAATCGGCAATGCGCGCCTTTTCTACGGGTAGATCGGTGAAGTCCATTTGGATGGCGCGCGCAGATGGCTTTAACCGGCGCACCATCGCGTAAGCATCGTAGCGCGCAGGCTGTGCAGCGAGATGGGCGAATACGATATTACCGATTAGACCGTACGCGCCGGTAATCATGACCTTCTTCACTGGATTGGTCTGTTCCATAACCGTCACTCCTGTGCCCACCAGGGCTCACCCTCAGCGCGCGTCGCCTTCAAATAGTCCTGATCCAGTTCAACGCCAATCCCAGGCAGCATGGAGACCTTCATGCGCCCGTTCGTGATGATCGGCAGATTGCCAGCGCTTTCCGGCGCAGTGTCGGCGTTGCGAGTGCACTCCATCTTCGGGCAGTTAAACACAGCCGCCGAAAACTGTTGTGAGGCCATTGTCAAGGCATAGCCGCTCACGTTATGCAGACAGATAGGGACGCGATACAGCGCGGCAATTTCCGCAATCACCCTGGTTCCCGTGATCCCGCCTGAATTGATCAGATCGGGTTGCAGGCAGTCAACCGCCTGGTTCAGGATAAAGGGCAGAGCGCTCTCTGCCAGCTCGATATTTTCGCCGGTCATGATGGGCAGGCGAGTGGCGCGCCTCAGTTCCACCCACGACTCAGAATAGCCCGGCGCAATCGGGTCTTCCAGATACAGCGGCTTGATGTCCTCCACCGCCTCGGCCACCTTGACTGCGCTCGACAGGTCAAGCTCATTGTGACAATGCACGATGATGTCGATGTCAGACCCCAGCGCCTCGCGCGCCAGCGTGTACGCCTGATGCACCTTGCGCGCTTCAGCCGGGCCGATCGACGGAATGTATTCCTGCATATTGACGCCGAGCGCGCTGTGGATGTCGATCTTGTACGCCTTGTATCCATGCGGATCGTCGCGCAGTTGCTGCGCCAGATCCTGCCATGCCGCCTTATCCAGAAAGTCGCCCTGCGGGCAATGCGAGTACAGTTCAATCTCGTCCCTGAAGGTTCCGCCCAGCAACTTGCACACCGGTTGACCGAGGAGCTTCCCGGCGAGATCCCATAGCGCGATGTCGATACCGCTGAGCACGCGCACCTGTCGACCGCGTTGCGGATACGCATAGAACATATTGTGAAAGTGAACCTGGATCGCCAGCGGGTCTTTGCCGATCAACCCGAGATGCGGCAGCCGGCCATTTTGCAATTGGTTAATGACCGAACGCGCGAGTGGGCCGCTCTCGTTGCACGGGCCAAACCCGCTGATCCCGGCATCGGTGTCCACCCGGATAAGCGTGGCACCTTGCCTGGGTTGCAGTGCCTTGATCGCCGTGATCTTGACCAGCTTGCGCACGGGATCGGCATAGTCATCAAACGCTACCATGGCCATTCACTCCCGATATAGTCGACCATGACAAGCTTATCTTCATCCGCGCGTGGCTCGATGAAAAACGGCAGCGCCTTAGCCGCCGCCTCTTCAGGTTCCATATCGGCCTCATTGCCTTTCGCGCCGCTCATATAGGTGCGCATCCAGCCCGGATGGTACAGCCGGAAGGTGTACCCATCCGGTCGCAGATCGTTGAATAACAGCTTGACGGCCATGTTGAGCGCCGCCTTCGACATGCAATAGCCGAACCACGACCGCCGCGTGGCGCGCTCGATGCTGCCAGCCTCCGATGATACGAAGCACAATCGCTTGGTCGTGCCGCGATCCAGAAGCGTGATGAAAGCCTCCGCCATTCTCAGCGACGCAAGCGTATTCGTGTCATACAGCCGCTGCATCTCCGCGTAATCCTGCGGCTCGCGGATCGGACGCTGTATGGCGGGCGAGATAATGCCGGCGTTGTTGATCAACACATCGACATGATCCGTCCTTTGCGCAACAGCTTGTGCCGCCGCCTGGACAGATTCAGTGGAGCTGACATCCAGCGGAATGATATGAAGGCGCTCAGGCGCCTGGTCGCGTAGCGTCGCAAGTTGCGGCCATTCCGGCATGTATTGACCCGCAAAGACCACCCAACCTTCTCGAATCAAGCGCTCTGTCAGGGCAAAACCCAGACCCCGATCCGCCCCTGTGATTACGGCAATTTGCATCATCTTGTTGTATCCTCGCGACTATTTTCAGCGCTGCAAAACTGCAACGCGTTGATGATCTGCTTTTGATAGGATGGATTCAGCCACACCTCGACATTGTGACCCGGTGTGAGCATGCATACCTTTCCACGCCCTTCTGTGCGTGTCCAGCCGGCAGGTTGTTCACCGTGCTCAGACTTCGACATCAGAAAGACATCCGCGCGGGCGTCATCCAACGCCATGTGATAGTGTTCATCTTGAACAGTGAAAGCAGAAACGCCCGTGGTCAAAACATGATCGCCACGCGGCGTCATCGTGACCTGACATTGCGGTGGATGTTGCAGAAAGACGCCGCCCATCAATCCGCGCAATACGGCATTCTCCTGGTATCCAGCCGCGCCGGAATGAATGACGACAAGGCCATTCCCCGCGCGCACATACTTCAGAAAAGCCTGTTCAATCGTTGCGGTCATCCACAAATCACGATTCGCGGCGGATACGTTGTTCGACTTCGTGAGCACCGTTACAGGATAGGCAGCCATGCGGTCTTCGGACCACTCGGTCGCATCTGTAATCCAGTCAAAATCAAATCCATCGCCGGCCAGCGAGCTTAGTCCCTCGTGTGGCACCCTCGCAGGATGCCAATAGTCATCGGTAAGTGCCAGAATACGCATGTGTTCCTCCATTAATCTGCTTTGTCTGTCGTGACAAGCCACTGTGCGGCATTGTGCAGCAACCTTTGCACCATCGGATGGCGCAGGATATCAACCGTGTGTCCATTGGCGAGATAGGCAACACGCCCCTTGCCATACTGGTATGCCCACCCCGCAGCCGATTCCATGCCGTTCTGCCCCCTGCTCTTCAGCAGGAGCGTCACACGGTCATAGTCAAACCACAGAAAGTGTTGCTCGTCTGTGATCTCATAATCGGTGACACCCTGCGTAATCGGGTGATCAGCGTTAACGACCGACACTTCGAAGGGCGCAATCGGCGGATGCCCCTGATAGTAGCCGCCCATGACCCGGCGATAGCCGTTGCGCCATGGGTACGCCCATCCGGCGTTATGCAACGGCATGAACGCGCCGCCGCTCGCCACGAACTGTTCAATGGCAGCTTCCTGCTCCGGTCGCATCCACACATCATAGGGTTGGTCGTCGCCGTCTGGCCACAACATACCGTCGCGCAGGATCGCGAGCAAGCGTTTGCCCCTGAGCAGATCGCTGTTTAGCGCGGAGTAGTTCGTCGTGTAGAGAACTTTTAGACCTGCGGCTTCCAAAGCCGGCCCGACGCCCGCAAAGGCATCTTCGGCTTTGTGATATCGATCCCCTGCAAGCAAAATGGCATCGTACATATGAGCACCTTCCTTCAAAAAATCAGTCAGACGCAGTTGGCACGAGGTTCATGGCATAATCGGACAGAGTCTCTGCCCCTGTCTCCGTAATGAGATACATGTTCTCGATGCGCGCGCCAAAGCGGGCTGCATCCGTATAGCCACCCGGCTCAACGGAGACGATATTGCCGGGTTCGAGTATCCCCTCGCGGTCGCGGTTGAGATCGGGCGCTTCGTGAGCGCGCAGCCCCACCCCGTGTCCCGCGTGATGGATCAGACCGCTTTGCGCGAGGGCAGGATGTTCGCGGATGCGCCCATCGAGGAAACGCCACAGATCGGTTCCCTTCAAACCCAGCTTGAGCAGACCAGCCACTTCCCGTTGAATGGCGGCGATGTGAGCATAGATCGACTGTTGCAAATCGGTTGGCGTCTGTCCCACGAATTCAGGTTGGTCCGTCACTGATTCGCATTATAGGCCCGCGGTGAAAATTGCTAGGAGTAAAGCAGTTCGATGAATCGTGATTCGATTTCAGCGCCTACGTAGGGTCCGTCCCCTTGGTCGTCCACTTGCGGCTGATCAAAGGCAACGAAATAGAAAACCTGCTTGCCGTCGCTCGTATAGACCACCCGGCTGTATTTCATGGAGTCGCCCTGCAGCCCTCCCATGACGGTCGCAGTGACCCCCTTGGCCCAGGGGAACGATGGAGAAACGCGAATCCGATCGCCTAAAAGTGGGGCTCGCATCATAAACATCCACCTCGCAGGGCAGCAATCCCGTAATCTGCTTCAACCGCTGACAAACAACGGTGATCGTAGGCGAACAGTTAGACCCTCGCCGCCTTTGTCTTAATTAAGATGCCAAGACCCCAAGTGCTCGGACGCGAGAAACGAAAAAAAGTGCGGCAAGACCGCTGACCTGGGAATCGCCGTTCGGCGCTGGCTCCGGCACATAAGCCATTGTCCACCATAAGCTTAGGGTGAATGGCAACGGCTAAAGCCGGCGAACCCGTGCCGGGTCGT
>CAIXPS010000460.1 GCA_903921365.1 uncultured bacterium
GTGTCTGCCCAACGACGTATATGCCAAACGTAGACGCAGACCCATGTGTCTGCCTAACGACGAACATGTCAAACGTAGACGCAGACCCATGTGTCTGCCCAGCGACGTATATGCCAAACGTAGACGCAGACCCATGTGTCTGCCTAACGACGAACATGTCAAACGTAGACGCAGACCCATGTGTCTGCCCAACGACGTATATGCCAAACGTAGGCGCAGACCCATGTGTCTGCCCGACGACGTATATGCCAAACGTAGGCGCAGACCCGCGTGTCTGCCCGACGACGTATATGCCAAACGTAGACGCAGACCCGCATGTCTGCCTGAGAGTTTGATTCTAACGCGGTTAGCGGATAATCATGAGATTGTCCAAAGAGATGTAAGAATGCACGAAATATCAGTCATGCAAAGCGCGATAGAACTCGCGGTTGAGAACGCCAAAGCGCAGGGCGCACAACAGATTCACCGCGTCAATATGCGCGTGGGCGCGCTGGCCGGCGTCGTGCCGGATTCACTCGAGTTCGCCTTCCCCATCGTCTGCCAGGGCACGATGGCCGAGGGCGCCACGCTTGAGATCGAATTTATCCCGGCGTTGTGCCGCTGCAGCAGTTGCAACAGCGAATTCGAGCCAAAGGATTTTTTCTACGAATGCCCCAACTGCAAAGCGCTTACGGTTGACCTGTTGCGCGGCAAAGAGTTGGAGTTGGCGTATCTGGAAGTGTCTTGATCGAGATAAAGACTGGAGATTAGAGAATGGAGATTAGAGATCACGCAAAGCGGGCGGAAGCGGAACAGCGCACGATTGTGATTAATCAGGGCGTGCTGTCAAAAAACGATCTGCTGGCGCGTGAGAACCGCGCGCTGTTTAAGTCCAAACGCCTGTTGACGATGAACATCGTGTCATCGCCAGGATCGGGCAAGACCGCATTTATCGAGCGCACGCTGACCGACATCAAGGGGCGGCTGCGCGGCGGCGTGGTGGTGGGCGACCTTGCGACGGATAATGACGCCAAACGCATCGCGCGCAGTGGATCGCCAGCGATACAGATCACTACAGGCGACACATGCCACCTCGACGCCGAAATGGTGGCCGAGGCGACCGCCAAACTCGACCTGAACGCGCTCGACCTGCTCATCATCGAGAACGTTGGCAACCTGGTGTGCCCATCGGGTTACGACCTGGGCGAGGACCTTCGTGTGGTGATGCTCTCCACAACCGAGGGCGAGGACAAACCGCTCAAGTACCCCACGATGTTCAAGACCGCCGACGTGGTCATCTTGAACAAGATGGACATCGCCGAGGTCGTCGGTGTCGACCGCGAGACAGCGTTGAGCAACATCCACCGCCTGACGCCACAGGCGATCGTGTTTGAGGTCTCCGCGCGCACCGGCCTGGGCATGGAGGCGTGGTACCAGTTCATTGAGCAGCGGTTGGCGGCGGCGAGGTAAACCCGCGACCAGGCCCCCGGAATCCGCTTCACGTAATTCCGGGGGCCTGGTCCGCTGGGATTCAAGTGAGCACATGGGTTACGGTCGCGCGTGCATCGTCGTTCGATCATTGCAGGGGCGATAGCATTGCCTGCACGAAACCATGTGAATCACGGTCAACATGGCAATGCTTCTCCCCGCCGATATCGGCACGGAAACGACGTTGCGGGCAATGGCTTCGCGTGCGCCCTTGTGTTGTAGTTGGCGACGACTTCACACTCACCAGTCCCCTATCCAAAGGCGACCTGACGAACAAAGCGGGCTAGATTGCCGGTGCAACCACCACTCACGCTGGTAAATCGTTTCGCTTTGGCCATTGCGACGTGCGCGTTTACGGCGATGCAGCGGTGGTCAACGTATGGTACTGGCAGGTTGTGGCGCGTCATGCCAGTTGGTTGAAATGATGACACGCGGCATTTCCATCTTGTGAAGTGCATTTCCATCTTGTATAATATCGTTATGGAGACAAAAATAACGCGGCGCTGGCAAACGGTGATCCCAGCAGATATCCGCCATCGATATCAGATCAAGGAAGGCGACACGCTGGTCTGGCTGGACGACGGCCAGATGATCCGCGTCGTACCTGTCCCGGCCGATCCACTGGCAACATTACGCGGGATTGGCAAGGGTGAGGGGCTCACCCGGAAACTTCTTGAGTCGCGCCGTAAGGATCGAGAGCGTGAGCAACAGTAACCCCACTTATCTCCTCGACACGTCGGCACTCATGACCTTCATGGAAGATGAAGAAGGCGCGGAACGTGTCGAGCGCATTCTGGCACATGAGGGTGTCCTGATTCCATCGATTGCACTGATTGAGGTCGTCTATATCACCCGTCAGGAACAGGGACAACGCGCAGCCGAGTACCGGTATGCTTTATTGAAGCAGACACGCGCCACAATCCTGTGGGAGATCGATGAAACAATTCTGTTCACTGCTGCACGATTCAAGGCCGATTTCCATATTTCTTTCGCCGATGCTACCATCGCCGCCTTCGCAGCATGCCATCACGCCATCCTGGTGCACAAGGATCCAGAATTCAAGGCGCTGAACAACGAACTGACAATGGAAACTTTGCCATTCAAGTAACATCACCATAATCACTCGCGGCACGCGCCTGTTACCATAGAAGTGAGTACACTTAGCTCATACATATAAGCGCGCCACCAACATTCAGGCGCGTCGAACAACGAACGGAACGTAACTCATGACCCTTAAACAAGAGGCTCTCGACTATCACAGTAAGTATCCAGCCGGTAAGCTGGAAATCACCCCCACCAAGCCCTGCCTGACCCAGCATGACCTGGCGTTGGCCTACACCCCCGGCGTCGCGGAACCCTGTCTCGCCATCGAGAAGAACCCGGATGACGCCTACAAGTACACTTCAAAGGGCAACTTCGTCGCCGTGGTCACGAACGGCACTGCCGTGCTCGGCCTGGGCGACATCGGCGCACTGGCGGGTAAACCGGTGATGGAAGGCAAGGGGCTGCTATTCAAGCGCTTTGCCGATATCGACGCCATCGACATCGAACTGAACACGAAGGACCCGGAATTGATCATCCAGACAGTGAAACTGCTGGAGCCGACCTTCGGCGGGATCAACCTCGAAGACATCAAGGCGCCCGAGTGTTTCATGATCGAAGAGCGGCTGAAGAAGATCATGAACATCCCGGTCTTCCACGACGACCAGCATGGCACCGCGATCATCTCCGGCGCGGCCATGCTGAACGCGCTCGAACTGATCGGCAAGCAGTTCGCAGACGCGCGCATCGTGATCAACGGCGCCGGCGCGGCGGCAGTCGCGTGCGCGCGCTTCTATCTGGCGCTCGGTGCGGTGCGCGAGAACATCGTGATGTGCGACAGCAAGGGTGTGATCTACAAGGGCCGCACCAGCGGGATGAATCCATATAAGGAAGAGTTCGCCAGTGACACTGCCGCGCGCACGCTGGCCGAGGCGATGGTTGGCGCGGATATCATCGTGGGACTGTCCGTCGCCGGCGCGGTGACGCAGGAGATGGTGAAGCAGATGGCGGCACAGCCCATCATCTTCGCGCTGGCCAATCCCAACCCCGAAATATCCTATGAGGATGCCAGGGCTGCCCGCCCGGATGCCATTATTGCCACCGGGCGATCAGATTATCCGAACCAGGTCAACAACGTGCTGGGGTTCCCGTTTATCTTCCGTGGCGCGTTGGACGTGCGCGCCACGCAGATCAATGAAGAAATGAAGGTGGCTGCGGCGCGCGCCCTTGCGGCATTGGCCAAAGAGGATGTGCCTGATTCCGTCGTGCGGGCTTACGGCGTGGAGTCGTTGCACTTCGGTCTGGACTATCTGATTCCCAAACCCGTCGATACGCGCATTCTGCTGTGGGAAGCGCCCGCAGTGGCGCAGGCCGCTATGGAGACCGGTGTGGCGCGCGTTCAGCTCGATCTGGTGAAGTACCGCGAAACGCTGGAGGGGCGCCTGGGCAAGTCGCGCGAGCTGATGCGCATCGTGTTCAACAAGGCCAAGCTCAACCCGCGGCGCATCGTGCTGGCCGAGGGCGAACACGAGAAGATGATCCGCGCTGCGAACCAACTGGCTGATGAAGGCATCGCGCAACCGATTCTGCTGGGCGACCCGGCGGTGATCGCTCTCAAGGCCGCCGAGATGCAGTTGGCCGTCAACAGCCTGGTGCAGATCATTCACCCGGCGACTTCGGACAAACACGCCGCCTACGAAGCGCGCATGTACGAACTGCGCAACCGTAAAGGCGTCACGCTATCGGCGGCGCACGATCTGGTGAACGATACCAGCTACTTCGCCGCGCTGATGGTCGAGCAGGGCGACGCCGACGGTATGATCGCCGGACTGACCTCGCACTACTCGGATGCGTTGCGTCCGCCGTTGGAAATCATCAAGACGCTGCCCGATGTGACAACCGCTGCGGGTGTGTATCTGATGACCATTCGTAACCGCGTGTTGTTCTTCGCCGACGCGACAGTAAACGTTGACATGGACTCCGTTAAACTGGCCGAGATTGCTATTCGCACGGCGCGGTTGGCGAGCGACTTCGACATCGAGCCGCGCATCGCCTTCCTGAGCTTCTCCAACTTCGGCAGTGTGCGCCACCCGCAAACCGACATGGTGCGCGATGCGGTGGAGATTGTGCGCCAGCGTCAGCCCGACTTGATCGTCGACGGCGAGATGCAGGCCAACACCGCGCTCAACGCGGAAATCCTGAATGGCACGTATCCGTTCAACCGCCTGCACGAGCCGGCCAACGTCCTGATCTTCCCGAGCATGGAAGCGGCCAACATCGCTTATAAGCTGGTGCAGCAATTGGCCAACGCCGACGTCATCGGCCCGATCCTGGTGGGCATGCGCAAGCCGGTGCACATCATGCAGCGGGGCGACGAGGTCAAGGACATCGTCAACCTGGCGGCGCTGGCGGTGGTGAAGGCGCAGAACCTCGAATGACGGAGAGATTAGAGATTCGTGATGCGTCGCGATGGATGGGTTGGCAGAAACGTCCGTCATTATGAGCACCTCATCGACGCCTGTCATTCCGAGGCAAGCCCCGCAGGCACAAGCCGCACTGCGGATGAGTCGGGGGCTTGCCTCGGAATCTCGACTTCTCAGTTCTGCGCTACACTTTCCCTCGTGTCATACGCCATAAAGCCGATCACCTTTGATAAATGTTGTTATCGCATTGACGGTCATCCCGTTTACCTGTACTCGGGCGAGTTCCACTATTTTCGTGTGCCCAGGTCGGACTGGCGCAAGCGCATGCAGTTGTTCAAGGATGCCGGCGGGAACTGCATCGCCACTTACATCCCGTGGTTGATTCACGAACCCAGCGAGGGCAATATCCTCTTTGGCGATGAGTCCTACCGGGACTTCGAAGGATTTCTACGGGCGGCGCAGGAAATGGGGCTGTGCGTCATCGCGCGCCCCGGCCCCTACCAGTACTCCGAATTGAAATACGACGGGCTGCCAGGCTGGCTGTGCGAAAACTATCCCGAGTTGCGCGCGCATAACATCGAGGGCAAGCCCTTCCGCGCGTCGTCCATCTCGTACCTGCACCCATTGTTCCTCGAAAAAGTGCGCAGCTGGTTTGATGTGGTCTGCCCGATCATCGCGCGGCACACCGTGTCGAAAGGTGGGCCGGTAGCATTCACCCAGATCGACAATGAGATGACCGGCATCCATGTGTGGTTCGGCAGTCTGGACTACAACGCGGTCACGATGGGCTTCGGCCTGCCGGGCGGGCGTTATCCGTCCTTCCTGTCCAGACAGTTCGGCGACATCGGCGCGTTGAATCGCGCATATGAGACCGGCTTCGCATCATTCGAGGAAGTGCGACCGATCCCAGTGGCAGCAACAAACGCCAAAACCGCCAGCATCCGGCGCACGCGCGACTACTTCAATTTCTACCTCGGAACGATTGCGGAATACTCCCAGACCCTGGCGGGCATGTTGCGCGAGCATGGTATCGACACACCGCTGGTTCACAATGCCGCCAACCCCGGCATGAATGCCAACTTCTGCGAGACCGTCGACGCGCTGGGCAAGAATTTCCTCCTCGGCTCCGATCACTACTACAACCTCGACCAGAACTGGCCGCAGAATAACCCGACGCCGCAGTACGCGATCAACGTGTTCTGCTCAAACGAGATGCTGCGCCTGATGGGGTTCCCGCCCACCGTGTACGAACTTCCTGGAGGCAGTCTGTCGGATTGGCCGCCGATTACTCCGCAGGACGCGCGCGCCTGTTACCTGGCCAACCTGGCGTTGGGCATGAAGGGCAGCAACTATTACATCCTCACCGGCGGGCCAAACGCCCCCGGATCGGGCGTTACCGCCGACGTGTACGACTACGGCGCGTCGATCGGCCCGTTTGGCGATATCCGCCCGCTGTATCAGGTGCAGAAGGAGTTCGGGCATCTTGTGGCTGACCGGCCGTGGCTGGCGGAGGCCGAGCGAGAATACGATTGCCGCGTGGGGCTGGACTTCGAGTATGTGCGCGCCGACAACTACTGGAAAGGGCGTGGCAACTTTGCGTTCACTAACAGTGATGCCTATGATTTTCTGCGTCGTGGCGTGCTGACCACTGCTTTCTGCGCCAGCCTGTCGCCGGCGTTGTGCAACCTGGGCGCCGACGATTGGGTGAGTGATACGACCACACCAGTTGTGATTGTCTCCTCAGTCTGCATGGCGCGGGCGAAACAGCAGCGCGTTGTCGACTTTCTGAAAAACGGTGGGCGCGCGCTGATCACCCCGTTGCTGCCGACGCTGGACGAGAACCTGAACCCATGCACACTTCTGGCGGACTTCCTGGGCGGTCCCGTGCTACAGGCCAGCGCAAACCACGCCGGTCATGTGCGCGTGACTATCGAGGACGTGGTGAACATCTGGAACAACGGCGATATCTTCTTTGGCAGCCGGTTACCGCCGAATGCGAAGGTCATCGGTCACGACGAGGTCAGTGGCAACCCCATCGCGTGGAAGCAATCGCTTGAAGGCAGTGGGCAGGCCATCGTGTTGGGATTCCGCTGGTATCAAGCCAAGCGCGAGCACGAACAGATGCTCAAGGCGCTGCTGCAGGCGCTCGGTTTGAAAAAGAAAGTGGAGTGCTCCAATCCGAACGTATGGACCTCGCTGCGCACTGCCGGATCGCGGTCGATGCTGTTCATCATGAATCTGCTGTCCTCACCGCTGGAGGCGCATGTCGATTGCCGCCCCGCCTGGAGCGAGGGCATTCTTGAAATGGGTAAACATGAGCTTGGGCCGATGAGCGTTAAAACCATCGAAATCGAGTAGAGGAATTAATGATATGTCTGACACACCCGTGCAAACCGTGTCTGAAATGATGCGCAAGGAAACCCGCGCCGAAGATCTGTATGTAAGCGCCAGTGAACGGCAGGTGTTGCGTCGCCTGGCCGAACGGGTGGCCGAACTGGCTGCGCGCCCGGTCGAGGCTCAAAAGCGCGACTTGTGGACAAGTCACAACATGTTGCAGCCCACCCGCCCGCTCATCTTCTGCGACCCGGAGAACGGCTGGAACGAGGTGATCACCCCCGGCCTGCTCACCTGCGAGGGACGGCTGGCGCGCGAGTGGGAGATGATGCTGCGCAAAGAGATGTTCTGGGGCGAGCAGATGCGCGATGATCGCGTGGTGCAGCCCTTCTTCGATGTGCGGCATGTGTATGCCGAGAGCGACTGGGGCATGCACGAGACCAGGATCGGCGGCGAGCATGGCGGAGCATACACCTGGGAAGCGCCCTTGCAGAGCTACGACGACCTGCCGCGCCTGCGCTTTCCCACCATCACGATCGACGAGGAAGCCACACAACGGGTGATGCGCATCGCACAAGAAACCTTCGGCGACGTGCTCACGGTGCGGCTTAAGACGTCGTGGTGGTGGTCTCTGGGGATGACATGGGCGCTGGTGAATCTGCGCGGGCTGTCGCAGATGATGTACGACATGATGGATTTCCCCGACCAGTTGCATCAAGTCATGGCTATACTGCGCGACGGCCACCTGGCCAAACTCGACTGGCTGGAACAACATGATCTGCTCAGCCTTAACAACGACGGCACTTATGTCGGATCGGGCGGGTTTGGCTGGACCAGGGAACTGCCACAGCCCGACTACGCCGGGCATGTCCGCCCCGGCGACATGTGGGGCTTTTTGGAAAGCCAGGAAACCGTCGGCGTATCAGCCGCGATGTTTGCGGAGTTCGTGTTTCCCTACCAGTTGCCCATTCTCGAACGCTTCGGGCTGAACTGCTACGGCTGCTGCGAGCCGCTGGACAAGCGCTGGCATGTGATCGAACAGATTCCTCGGCTGCGGCGCGTCTCCGTGTCGGCGTGGGCCAACGTCAGCAACATGGCGGAGAAACTGAGCGACCGCTATGTCTTCTCGTGGAAGCCTAACCCCGCGCACCTGGCGATGGACTCGTTCGACGAAGACATGATCCGCAAGGACTTGCGCGAGGCGATGCACATCTGCCGGTCGCACAACTGCCACATGGAAGTGATCATGAAGGATTGCCACACCATCCGCAACGATCCGCGCCGCGTGGTGCGCTGGGTGCAGATTGCGCGCGAGGAAGCGGAGGCGTCGTAAGTTACCGCAGTGCTTCCACAGGCTTTTCTGATTGCGCTCGCTCTTCCAGAGTTTTGATTGCTCCCTCCGGAGTGCGTGAGCCTTGCTTGCTGGCGTACACATGCGTGAATTCTGCGCCAAACAAGAAAATAAGCGCGGAGTAGTTGACCCACAAAAGCAACGCTACAAGCGACCCGGCCGCTCCATAGGCTGACGTGGCGCTGCCAGCGCCCAGGTAAAGGCCGATCAACAGCCTGCCAATGCTAAAGAGGAACGATGTAACTGCTGCGCCAATCCATACATCGCTCCAACTCACAAAGGTATTGGGCAACACTCTATAGACGATCGCAAATGCAACCGTGGCGATTGCGAATGACGCCACAAAGGTCAGGATTTCGATCACAGCGTAACCCATGGGTGAGGACTGGCTGCTGATGACATTCCCAAAAGCAGACAGGAGCACGGTGATCAAGGAAGATGCAAGCAGCAGCACGCCAACCCCCAGCACCAGCAGGAAAGCAACAAGCCGGTTCCTGAGCAAATCGAGGACGCTCGCGACGAGGTTTGTAGGCGGTTCGATATGCACCTCCCAGATGGTGTTCAAATCGGCCTGCAGTTCACCGAACAAGCCCGATGCGCCCATGATAATTGTCGCTATGCCGATCACAGACGCGATCAGGCCGGCGTTTGGTTTTGTCGTCGTTTCAATTAGTCCCAGAATCACTTTGGCCGTCCCTTCCCCTAGATAGGCCTGGATCTGGGCATTGAGCTGAGTCTGCGCTGTCTGCGTTCCAAGGAAGAAGCCGGCTACGGCAACGGCAACAACCAGCAGCGGCGCGAGTGAAAACAACGCGTAGTAACTGAGCGCCGCAGCCGCGCGACCGGCGCTGTGGCTTTGCCATTTGTTGTACGACCCTACAACTAACTCTCCAATCTGCTTAAGATTCATCAGTACCCCACTATACCCAGATGTTATACTCCGTTTTAGAGGATCGGCATGCAACAGATCAATTTGACAGACGCAACTCAGCATCTTGCTGCCTTGATTGATGCTGCTTTACATGGTGAAGCAGTCTTCATAACGAGGAACGGCCAGGATGTTGTGCAACTGGTTCCTGTTACGTTGCCCAAACCACATCCACGATTCGGAAGCGCCAAAGGCCTGATTGTCGTTGCTGAAGACTTTGATGATCCCCTTGAAGACTTCAAAGAATACATGGGATGAAACTGCTCCTGTGGTAATGTAACGGCCTGATGGATCTCACACAACACCAGCGTCTGCGCGTCGTCATTCGCGGCGCCGTACAGGGCGTCGGGTTTCGCCCGTTTGTTTATCGCCTTGCCACCGAGATGGGTCTGCCCGGCTGGGTGATCAATTCGTCGCAGGGGGTCTTTATCGAGGTGGAGGGGCACAAACTACAACTCGACGCCTTCCTGTTGCGCGTCGAACGCGAGAAGCCACCCCGCTCGTTCATCCAGAGCTTCGAATCGTCCTTCCTCGACCCGATCGGGTTTACGAAGTTTGAGATTCACCACAGCGAAGAGTCCGGCGTGAAGAGCGTGCTGGTGTTGCCCGACCTGGCGATCTGCCCCGACTGCCTGCGTGAGATAGTCGACCCGGCGAACCGGCGCTACCATTACCCGTTCACCAACTGCACCAACTGCGGGCCGCGCTATAGCATCATCGAGGGGCTGCCCTACGACCGCCCGAACACGAGCATGAAGGCGTTCCCGATGTGCGACGCCTGCCGCGCCGAATATGAGAATCCGCTCGACCGGCGCTTCCATGCCCAGCCCAACGCCTGCCCCGTCTGCGGCCCGCACATCGAGTTGTGGGATCGCACAGGGATGGTGCTCGCGACGCACCATGACGCGCTTCTTCTGGCTGCCGACGCCCTCCGGGGCGGTCAGATCGTGGCAGTGAAAGGCATCGGCGGGTTTCACCTGATGGTCGACGCGCGGAATGACGCGGCGGTGCGGTTATTGCGCTCGCGCAAGCACCGCGTGGACAAGCCGTTCGCGCTGATGGTTCCATCAATAGCACAGGTCAAAACGTTGTGCGAGGTGTCGGAGTTCGAAGAACGGCTGCTGCTGTCACCGGAATCGCCGATTGTGTTGTTACGGCGGATTGGGCGACAGCAGGACATGGAGTATGCCCCTGCAATCTCGAATCTCGAATCCCCAATCTCTTCCGAAGTCGCACCTGGCACAAACCCCTCCCTGGGTCTGATGCTGCCCTACACGCCGCTGCACCATTTGTTGATGGCTGAGCTGGGATTTCCGGTCGTCGCGACCAGCGGCAACCTGTCCGACGAGCCGATCTGCATCGATGAGCACGAGGCGCTTGACCGGCTGGGTGACATCGCGGACGTCTTCCTGGTGCACAACCGCCCGATCGTGCGGCACGTGGATGATTCCATCGTTCGGATGGTGCTGGGGCGCGAGATGGTGTTGCGCCGCGCGCGTGGGTATGCCCCGCTACCGGTGAGTAGGGGCGCAGCATTGCCTGCAAAGCCTGGGATAACCGAGACGTCATGGCAATGCTGCGCCCCTACGCTTGCTGTAGGCGCTCATCTGAAGAACAGCGTAGCCATCACTGTCGGCAACAACGTATTCATCAGTCAACACATCGGCGACCTGGAAACACCGCAGGCGTTCGACGCCTTTCAGCGCGTCATCACCGACCTGAGCGCGTTGTACGAGTTCCACCCCGCGGCAATCGCGTGCGACCTGCACCCCGATTACATGTCGACGCACTATGCGCGCCAGCGGGCGGCTCAAGCACAGATACCCGTGATCGCGGTGCAACACCACTTCGCGCACGTCGTCGCGTGTATGGCCGAGAATGAGTTGATAGGAAAACCGGGACGCGTCCTCGGCGTGGCGTGGGACGGCACCGGTTATGGACTGGATGGGTCGATCTGGGGCGGCGAATTTCTGCTGATAGACGAAGGCTGCACAGGATTTACCCGCGCCGCGCACTTGTGCGCGTTCCGGCTGCCCGGCGGCGACCAGGCGGTGAAGGAACCGCGCCGCACCGCCTTCGCCCTGCTGTGCGAGATATTCGGCGACGACGTCGTCACGCACACCGATCTCGCGCCAGTCGCCGCGTTTTCGACCGTCGAGCGCAACGTGCTTCTCAAGATGATCCATGCGAGGCTGAATACCCCGCTGACTTCCAGCGCCGGACGTTTGTTCGACGCCGTCGCCGCGATTGTCGGCCTGCGCCAGCAGGTCACCTACGAGGGTCAGGCGGCGATGGAACTCGAATTCGTTGCGACGAGAACAGACAAAGTGTATCCAATCCCCAATCTCCAATCCCCAATCTCCAATCTCTCTGTGGATTGGGAACCAATGATTCACGCCATCATCGCCGATATTCGACAGGGAACGCCGGTCGGGCTCATCTCAGGGACTTTTCATAACACGCTGGCCGAGATGATCGTCGCCGTGGCTCGGCGGGTGGGCGAACAGCGCGTTGTGTTGAGCGGGGGTGTGTTTCAGAACTGCCTGCTGCTGGAGCAGACGGTCACGCGACTCACTGTGGCCGGGTTTCACCCATACTGGCATCAGCGCGTCCCGCCCAATGATGGCGGCATCGCGCTCGGTCAGGCGGTTGCGGCGCTGGCCAAGGCGCCAAAAGTGCCAATCGTCAGGGCGAAATAACGCGCATCCACATTAACTTTATTTGTGCGCGGGTGCTACACTTAAATTGACAAGGAGAACAAGCGATGTGTTTAGCGGTTCCGGGAAGAGTAATGACGGTCAGCGGCGATGAGCCCCTCACGCGAGTTGGCAAGGTGAACTTCGGCGGCATCATCAAGGATATCAACTTTGCCTATGTGCCGGATGTCAAGGTCGGCGAATATGTCATCGTGCATGTCGGTTTTGCCCTGAACACGGTGGATGAGGCGGAGGCCAACCTGGTGTTCGGGTATCTGAAAGAGATGGGCGAACTGGCGGATCTGGAAGAATCCGACACCTCGTCGCAGGAGAACTTGACCCTCATTCCGACACGTGTGCCCGATGAAGTACGTTGACGAATACCGCGACGGCGAGGCCGCGGAGAAATACGCGCGCGCCATCGCGCAGATCACCACCCGCCCATGGACGATCATGGAGATCTGTGGCGGGCAGACGCACTCGATCGTCAAATATGGCATCGACGAGTTGCTCCCCAGGGAGATCACGCTGGTGCACGGCCCCGGCTGCCCGGTATGCGTCACGCCCGTCGAATTAATCGACAAGGCCGTCGAGCTCGCGGCGCGCCCCGAGGTGATATTCTGTTCATTTGGCGACATGTTGCGCGTCCCTGGCACGCACAAAGACCTGCTCTCGGTGAAGGCCGCGGGCGGCGATGTGCGCATCGTGTATTCGCCCCTCGACGCGTTAAACCTGGCGCGCCTCAACCCGACCCGGCAAGTGGTCTTCTTCGCAGTGGGCTTTGAAACCACCGCCCCCGCCAACGCCATGTCGGTCTACCAGGCCAAAGTGCAGGGCATCGACAACTACTCGATCCTCGTGTCGCATGTGCTGGTGCCGCCAGCGATGGACGCCATTCTGTCCTCCCCGTTGAACCAGGTGCAGGGTTTTCTGGCGGCCGGCCATGTCTGCACGGTGATGGGTTACACCGAATACGAGCCTCTCGCGGCGAGGTTTCACGTCCCGATGGTGGTCACCGGCTTCGAGCCGCTCGACATCCTGCAGGGCGTCTATATGTGCATCAAGCAACTGGAGGAAGGTCGCGCGGAAGTCGAGAACCAGTACAGCCGCGTGGTGCAGCGCGCGGGCAACTTGCCGGCGCAGAAGACCATCGCTGAGATATTCGAGGTGTGCGATCGCAAATGGCGCGGCATCGGCGAGATTCCCATGAGCGGCTGGGGGCTGCGCGAGAAATACGCGTCCTACGATGCCGAGAAGCGCTTCGACATTGCCTCCGGCCCGGTTGAGGAACCAAAGGAGTGCATCAGCGGGTTGATCATGCAGGGCGTGAAGAAACCCGATCAGTGCCCGGCCTTTGGCGCGCGTTGCACACCGGAGCGCCCCCTCGGCGCCCCCATGGTCTCCTCCGAAGGGGCCTGCGCGGCGTATTACAGATACCGCAGAAGATAGAGGCGGATGAAAGTAGCTCTCATCGGCACGCGCGGCATCCCCGCCTCCTACTCCGGCTTCGAGACCTGCGCCGAAAACCTGGGCGCGCGGCTTGTTGTGCGCGGGCATGCCGTCACGGTTTACAACCGCGCGCACCACATCCCCTATCGCGAATCGGTCTATAAAGGGATGCGGCTGGTGCGGGTTCGCGGCGTCGCCACCAAGCACCTCGACACGATCACCCATACGACGCTATCGATGTTGCACGCATTGACGCAGAACTATGATGCGATGGTCGTGTTTATTGCGGGTAATGCGCCGCTTTGTGTGATCCCGCGACTGTTCAGCCGCGCGCGCGTAGTCTTGAACGTCGATGGACTGGACTGGAAGCGCAAGAAGTGGGGCGGCGCGGCGCGCGGGTACCTGCGCTGGTCAGAGCAGGCGGCGCATCACGTCGCTCATGTTGTCGTCACAGATTCGCGCCGCGTGCAGGAATACTATCGCCGCGAGCACAAGGTGGAAACAGTCTTTATTCCCTATGGGGCGGATGTCGCGGCGCGCCCGCCTGGCAATGTGCTGAGCCGGTTTGGCCTCGCACCGCGCAAATACGTGCTGTTTGTCGGCCGGCTGGTTCCTGAGAACTGCGCCCATCACCTGGTGGATGCCTGGTCGGCCATCCAGCGCTTCGCCGCGCAGACGGGTGACGACATGAAGTGCGTAATTGTCGGCGACGCGCCGTATGCCGCCAGTTATATTGAATCCCTTAAGGCGCGCGCGGGGTCAAACCCGTCCATCGTGTTTACCGGCTACCAATTTGGCGACGCCTATGCCGAGTTGACGAGTAACGCATTGCTGTTCGCAGAAACATCCGAGGTCGGCGGCACGCACCCGGCGCTTGTGGAGGCGATGTCGATGGGGAACTGCGTCGTAGTGAACGACACCGCCGAGAACGCCGAAACCATCGGTGATGCGGGGTTTGCCTATCGCGGCGACATCGGCGCGGCGGCGCTGGCCGAGACAATCACTTCTTTGCTGCGCCAGCCGCAACTTATCGCGTCGTATCGCGCGCGCGCGCAGGCATACGCTAGCGCAAACTACTCATGGGATCGCGTTACCGACCAGTACGAGCGCTTATTGCGTGGTTCCGCCAGCTGATCGCGGCTGCTACGCGCGTCAATAAGCCCCTTTGCCGCTCAGAACCACGGGTATCGTCCGCAACAGAATGACGACATCCAGCCACAGCGAGTAATTGCGGATGTAATACAAATCATCCTCGACGTTGAGGTGCATTGGCCGGTCACTGCGCCCGCGAATCTGCCACCAGCCGGTCATTCCCGGCGGCGCGGCGAAGCGATGGCGCTGCCACGATTCATAGCGATCCACCAGCCACGGCAGCTCTGGCCGCGGCCCAACCAGGCTCATCTCGCCGCGCAACACATTCACCAATTGCGGCAACTCATCCAGGCTATAACGCCGCAGCACCCGTCCGGCCCGCGTTACCCGCGGATCATCCGGTCGCTTGTGCAACCCAGAGGGATTGAAGACTGGATACTGGAGATTCTTCTCCTCCCCCTCTCCTCCGCTCCTCCTCTCCTCCGCTCCTCCTCCCTGCGCCATCGTTCTGAACTTCAGCATCTCAAAGGGCTGGGCGTATTCGCCGATGCGCTTCTGCCGGATGATGACCGGGCCGGGGGAGTCGAGCCTGACGATCAGGGCAACCAGCGCCATAGCGGGCGCGGCACAAATGAGCAGGAGGCTTGACAGCACGATGTCCATCAGCCGCTTGACAGTGCGCGCAGGCCCGTTCAAGGGCGATTCGTGCAGGCGCAGGAGCGGCACACCGTTGACATCGTCCACACGTGTGTGGAACCACGACAGGTCGAGCACATCAGGCACCAGGCTGACCTGCACGGAGGCCGGCAGCCTCTCCAGTTCCGTGATCAACGCCAGCATTCGGCTGTAGTTATCGCGCGGCAGCGCCAGCACGATCTCGCAGATGCGCTCACGCTGGATGACCTCGATGGCCATGTCCAGTGTCCCGATTACGCACAGACCATCGATCACTTGATTCTGCTTGGTCGCATCATCGTCGAGGAAACCGACGACCTGTATGCCGCTTGGTCGCCCGCCAGCAGCGACGAGTTGCGCCGCGAGAGATCGTCCCGCCGGCCCGCTACCTGCGATCAGGATGCGCCACAGGTCGCGGTCTTTGGCCGCCGCGCGCCACGATTCCATTCGCGTTCGCACTGCGCGCACTGCAATCAACAGGATCAGGTCGAGTGCGCCGAAGTAGACGAATTGCAGGCGCGATATCTGGCGAAAAGTCATATACAGAATGCCCGCGAGGATGAACAATGCCACGAGCACCGCCAGCGTCACCGTGCCCCACTCATCGCGCAGGCGCACCCAGCGCCGCGTGTACAGGCCAAACTGCGCAAATGCGGCCAGCCAGATCATCGCTGTCAGCGCATAGACGACCCAGTTGACGCGCACTGTGGGTTCATTCAAATCCTTACCAAAGGGCAACGCCAGCCGTATCTCGCTGGACAGGAACATCGCCAGCAACGTCAATGCCACATCAATGCCCGCGCCCAGCAGGACGTGGTTGGTTCGCACAGGAACGGAGCGCATGTATTCACCAGTCGCTTTCATCGTAGCTTTGCATCCTTCAGGGCTGGGCTGCTCATGAACTCGCGCTGCTGTAGTGCCGCAACGCTACCCGCCACAGGCTGACACTGAACGCCAGGAGAACGGCGGCAACTACCCAGCCATACAACACGAACTGCGGCGTCAGTCTGCCGAGTAATACTTCCGCCGGGACGGTGGTGATGAACGCGATCGGCACGATGAAGGTGATAATGCCGCGCACGGGTTCGGGGAACGCATCCGCCGGATAGCGTCCGGCTTCGAGGAAGCCGACGATGAACTCGTCAATATTGCTGATGTCTACCAACCAGAACGAGAGCGTGCCGAGAATCGTCATGGCCGAGTAAAGCAGAATGCAGCCGCCCGCACACAGGAATATAAAGAGCAGGCACTGCCCGAGATCGGGCGTCGCGCCAACCCGGATCAGCCCATAAGCCAGGATGACGACGCCTACGAGTATGCCGGTGACCTTCTGGAAACGATACTCGCGCAGTGTGGCATACACCTGCGAGTCAAGCGGTTTGGTCAGCACAAAGTCCATGCTGCCCGTGCGAATGTGTTCGACCACGGCGTCGATGTTCGGGCGCACGGCCATATCGACAAAGCCGCCAGCCAGGAAGTACAACCCGATGACGACCAGCGCCTCGTTAAACGTCCACCCGCCAATGACAGGTCGATGGTTATAGAACAGCACCGCCCCGCCCACCGACCATGCCGCATCCATGATCGACATGAACAGCAAGCCAACAAAGTTGATGCGGTACTCCATCTCCACCTGCAGGCTGTTTTTGATGAACAGGTCGATGAGCGCCAGATAACGCCTCAACTTAACCCCAGGCGGCGCGCGAGCAGCTTGGTCAGCTCCGCCACCAGCGCCGGCAGGATGATTGCGGGCAACACAACCGCCCAGTGCTCCAGCCCAAGCGGCGTCGTGTTGAACACGCCATTCAGGAATGGGACGTAAGTCGCGGCCAGCAGCCCGACAATCGAGGACAACACCGCCCACTGCATCGCCCGATTTGAGAACAGGCCGATCTTGAACAAGGGGTAACGCTCGGAGCGCGCCGTATACGCCAATGGCAGTTCCGCCAGGCTCAACGTCAGAAATCCCATCGTCTGCGCATGCGCTGGATACACGCCTAATGCGAAGACATAGACGAGCAATACCACAAGCGTCAGCGCCGTTGTCTGCGTCAGCATGCCCAGGATCATTCGTTTGTTAATGATCGGCTCATGCGCGGGTCGGGGCGGAATGCGCATGATATCGGGATCGCCCTTTTCCAACCCGAGCGCCAGCGAAGGCGCCCCGTCGGTGGCCAGGTTCAACCACAGCAACTGAATGGCCGAGAGCGGGCTCTTCAACCCAAAAACCGTGGCGAGGAAAATGATGAGTATCTCGGCCACATTTGAGCCAAGCAGGTAGAACACGAACTTGCGAATGTTCGAATAGATCACGCGCCCCTGTTGAACGGCGCTCACAATGCTGGCGTAGTTGTCGTCGGTCAGCACCATGTCGGCGGTCTCCTTGCTGACATCGGTGCCTGCTATGCCCATTGCCACACCGATGTCGGCGCGCTTGAGCGCGGGCGCGTCGTTCACGCCGTCGCCGGTCATCGCCACGATGTTGCCGTTGCTTTTTACCGCGGTAACGATGCGCACCTTGTGTTCGGGCGACACGCGCGCAAACACGTTGACATCCTTCACGCTTTCAGCCAGTTGCGCATCGCTCATAGCTTCGATTTCGGCGCCGCTGATCACCTGCGGCAGTTGTCCTTCACCAGCCAACCCAATCTGGTGAGCAATGGCGCGCGCCGTCACGGCGTGATCACCAGTCACCATGATGGTGCGAATCCCCGCGCGCCTGGCCGTCTTGATAGCGGTGATCACCTCGCCCCGCGGTGGGTCCATCATGCCGACCAGCCCCAATAACGTGAGATCGCGTTCGAGTTCGTCCGGTGTAGGGGCGCCCCTTGCGGGCGCCTCCGGTGCATGGGCGCCTGGCACAAGGGCGCCCGCAAGAGGCGCCTCTACCAGGCGGGTCGCGACGGCAAGCACGCGCAACGCATCCGACCCCATAGCTGTAGTTGCCGTGGCAAAGCGATGGCGGTCATCATCTGTCAATGGGTTGATCGCGCCGTCTTCCGCCATGTAATAGTTGCATCGCTCCATCACCACGCCGGGCGCGCCTTTTGTATAGACACGGAGCGGAGGAGAAGAGGCGCCCGGCGCGGGGAGAGGAGGTGAAGAATGCACAGTCGACATCATCTTGCGCGTAGCATCAAAGGGCGCCTCGGCGACACGCGGATATCTGCGCTCGACCTCGTCGCGCCACAGACCGGCTTTGGCCGCAGCCACAACCAGCGCCGCCTCAGTAGGGTCGCCAATGATGCGATAGGTTTTCTGGTCGCTCTCTGTGCCGCTCTCTTCCAATAAGGCGTCACTGGCCAGCAGCCCTCCTAAGAGGAGATTGGAGATTTGAGACTTGAGATTGGACGCTTCGCGTGAAGAGTGCTCAATCTCCAATCTCAAATCCCTCTTCTCCAATCCCTCTTCTCCAATCTCTCTGAACTCCCCCGTTGGCTGATATCCTTCGCCGGTCACGCGCCAGGCGCGGCTACCCACGTAGAGGCGCACCACGTTCATCGCATTTTGCGTCAGCGTGCCGGTTTTGTCGGTGCAGATGACGGTCGCGCTCCCCAGCGTCTCCACCGCCGACAGCCGCCGGATTAGCGCGTTGTGCTTCACCATTTCGCGCATGCCAAACGCCAGGTTAATAGTGACAACAGCCGCCAGTCCCTCCGGCACCGCTGCAACTGCCAGGCTCACGGCCAGGATGAAGAACTCGGTGATATTCTTCGAATACGCGCCGATATAGGCTGCGATGCCCTGTCTGGTCAGAACGGAAAGATCGGTGTTGCGCAGCACTTCAACCACAAACACCATTCCACACAGGAGCAGCGCGATCAGGCTGAGCGTTTTGCCGAGCTGGTTCAGGCGCTTCTGGAGCGGTGTGCTCTCTTCCTCAATCTCGCCCAGCATACGGGCGATCAGACCGATCTCGGTGCGCAGCCCTGTCCCAACCACGACCCCTTTGGCGCGCCCATAGGTCACCAGCGTGCTGCTGTAGGCCATGTTCACGCGGTCGCCGATGGCGGCGCCCGCCTCGACGACTGCCTCCGCGCGTTTGGATACGGCCTCGCTTTCGCCAGTTAGCGCAGACTCATTGATCTTGAGGTTGAATGACTCGATCAGACGAATGTCCGCCGGCACATAGTTGCCGGCTTCAAGGAAAACGATGTCGCCGCTCACCATCTCGCGCACCGGCACGCGGATGCGCATCCCATCGCGCAACACCTGAGCGTCGGGCGCTGCCATCTTCTTCAACGCTGCCATCGCCGCATCCGCCCGATGCTCCTGAATCAGCCCGATGGCTGCATTCAAGATGACGATGGCAATAATCGCCAGCCCTTCCACAATATCACCGAGCAGGATTGATATAGCAGATGCTGCGATCAACAAGATGACGACAAAATCCCGGAACTGCTGGATAAATAACTGCCACCACGGGACATTGTGCCCGGCGGGAAGCTCATTGGCGCCCGCCTCCGCAATCCTTTTCTGTGCCTCGGCAGCGCTCAGACCCCGGTCCAGTTCTGTCGCATAGCGATGAATGACCTCGTGCGTCGGACGACTATAAGATGTGCTTTGTTGTTCACTTTCTCGATTCATCTCTGTACCTTCAATTCACTCAGCACCACAACATCGTCGGGCAGGCGCGCGACCCGATTCGAATCGCCGCCCATCGCGTATGCCGGCAAGCGCACCTGCGTGTCGGAGCGATACACGCCAAGCTGCAGGCGATACTGCCCCGCCGGCAACTCGGCAGGGAGCGCTAGTTGTGCCGCATCAACAACCACCTCGCCAGGATGCCACACTTGTGTTGGGTATGCGCCGCCGCGCGGTTGCGCGTCAACCTGGGCAACCATTTTGCCGTCTGGCGAAATCATGTGGACGAAGAACGTCAGGTCGCCAAGCGTCTGCGCGCCCGACGCCAGCCGCCACGTGGTGGTGACAACCACTGACTGCCGCGCTGACGACACGTCCACGGCTGCCGCATTCAGAAGCTCCAATTCCTGCCCTGCGCCAAACGTGTCGATCGGCGGCGCGCGCAACCACGTCGCAACCGTTCCATAGTCTAGTCCAATCGGGATGACCGCCACCTTGGGGTCACAGGCCACACCGTCGCGCGTAGCTGGCAAGGCCGCGCCGGTCTGCGGATCGATCCAGCTCACTTTAAATGTCGCTAGTTGAGGCGCGTCAACCGTTGTCCAGATGGTCATATAGCGCATCTGCTGATAAATCTCGCCCGGCTGCCAGGCGCTGAGCGGGGCTTCATCCGCCGGGCTCTCGTTGAAAAGCTCCAGCGAGCGGCCATCGAGCGCGAACGCATCGATGCGCAGGCGATACTCCTTTGTCAACGGGCGCAACGGCTTGAAGAACAGGTTGATCTTCATGATGCCCGTGCGGAAGGTGCGTTGCCTTGGCAGATAGTAACCCACTAACTCGATTGCATCGCCGTACGTGATGGCAGTGGCGGTTGCGGACTGGACCAGCGTGCCAGGCGATGCGACCCAGTTGGCTGCGCGCCTGCCGCCGGGCATTGCCATCGTGACAATCAGCGCCGCGACAATCGCCGCCATCACGCCAGTTCCGATGCCCAGGACAAGGCCGACGCGCTGGCGCAACCGCGCGTCACCCGCGCGCGCGCGCCACAGCGTGATCATCGGGACGACGATCACAATCGCGGCAAAGTTCAACCAGGTGAATACCTTCACATCCGGCAGGAAGCGATTCCACCATGCCAGCGCCTGTAACACGGTGGCATAGGCGGAGAGCGAGATCAACTGATACGCAATGGGCAGCAAAATCAGCAATCGCCAGCGCCTTCTTTCCCCCTTCCCCTCCTCTCCTCTCCTCCCCTCCTCCTCTCCTCCTCTAACTGCCATGGTTGCAACTATCGCGACGATCATCGATAGCACGTCGGCTGGAAAGAAGTAGCGTTCGTGCAACTTGGGCAGCACAAATGGCATGACCATCACACACACCAGCGCGCAGAGCAAGACATCCTCGGCGCCTGCATCGTCGCGCCGCTGCGCAAATGCCAGCGATATCATCAGCCCTGCAATGACGCCAATGACAAGCCCGGCTTGCACGCCGCGTGTATACAGATCCTCCGGCACAAACAGGTAAAAGTTGGGCGCGCCCATTGAGAGCGAATGAAATTCGCCCGCCTGGACGATATACGATCCGAGCGCCTCGAGCGGCGGCCGGCCCAACAGAATAGCCGGCAACATCAGCGCGGCGTATACAGTGGGGACGATCAGTAAATGCGTCACGCGCAATTGGCGGCGGAGCAGCAGATACAAAAACAGCGGCGCGATAAACACCGCCTGCAACTTAATCGCCACCGCAATCCCAAAGGCCGCCATTGCAAGCGCCGGGCGCTTTGCGCACAAGAAGTAAATGCACCACAGGACGCCGGCGGTATACATGCCGTCGGCCTGCCCCCATACGGCGCTGTTAATCACGACCGTAGGCAACAGCAGAACCGCAATGAACGCGATCGCAGGCGCAAGATTTGCGGTTTGTCCGCGCCCGCGCATCACGGTCTTTACGATGTTGTATGCGGCGGCGGCCATCAAAAAGTCTGCGGCAATTGAGGGCAGCTTGATCGCCGCGACCTTTGACATCATGGGCAGCGCGATTTCGCGCACATACGCCGTAGCTGTCAGCAGATACAGATAGGCGGGTGTGTATTCCGCAAAGCGATCTCCCAGCGCATAGATGCCGCCATTCAGCACGATGTAGTCGTACCACTGCCCCAGATTGCCGATGATGTCATGGCTGAGCATCTCAAGAAAAGGCAGGCGGACGAGGATGCCGGCGATGACTCCCGCAATGATCAGGGCGGTAGTGATGCTGAGCCAGCCGTGCGACCGGAGCGCGCTATTCATGGTGTAACGATTGTAATGGAGCGTTACAAAAAAAGCCGGCGGTTTCAACCGCCGGCTTTTTTATCTGCGTGTTCAGACGCTGCCCAACCCACCTCGGAATATTTCCCGTTCAGCCGCCCAGCGTGGCAAGGTCCTTGCGCACCGGCTCGGCTTCCTTCTCCAGTTGTGCGGCGATATCCGTCCATACCGCCTTGATGTCTTCCTTGCCCACCACGATGCGGTCAAGACCCTTGCCCAGTATCTGGTCCCCGCCGGGGATAAACACGCGCGCGGCATCCTGCGGACGAGTGCGCGGCAACTGATCGACCGCCGTCTTGGCCTGCGGGTGATCTGCGAAGAATTTCTGGTATGTGGCGCTGCTGACCGTGCTCTTGCGCACTGGCATATAGCCGGAGTTCTGTGACCAGAACTCGCCGCCTTCGTTGCCGGTGGCATACGCGATGTAATTCGCTGCGGCAGTCGCTTTGTCTGCCGCAGTGCCGGTCAGAATTGTCAAACCCGAACCGCCGGTGCACACGCCGACAGCCTTCTCTTCGGGGACAAACGCTGTGCCGACGTTGAACTGCGCATCTTTCAGAATGCCGGTCAAGCCGCCGGTTGACAGTAGCGCTGTCGCCGTCAAGCCGGTGGTAAAGTCCTTCTGCACGTCCTTCGGCGTGCTGGCTAACTGCTTCTTATTCACCAAGTCGGTGTAGAACTGCGAGGCGTCAATCGTTCCGGGATCAAGCAAAGTGATCTTGAGATCGGGCGAGCTGTAGCTGCCGCCAAAGGCCCAGTTCACGCACTGGAACACCCACGCGCTGTACGATGCTGCGGCCAAACCGGCAAACGCGGCCACTTTCATGGTGCTGCCATCCATCTTCACCAGCTTGGGCGCCCATTCGGAAAATTCTGTCCACGTCTTCGGCCCACGATCCGGCAACCCAGCCGCCTTGAACATATCCGCGTTGTAATAGAACAGCGGTGTGCTTCGCGCAAACGGTATCCAGTACTGGTTACCCTGGCGGACGCCTTCCTTCCAAAGTGACTCAACAAAATCCGCGCTGTCGATCTTGGCTGTGGCCGCGAGATCGTTCATCGGCAGCAGCGCCTTGGCGCGATAGAACTTGAACCACCACACGTCCGAGAGCAGCACCATATCAGGCGCGGTCTTGGCAGCGAGCGCAGCAGTGAGTTTCTGCGCCGTTTCTTCGTAGCTGCCCTGCACCTGGCGGTCAATCTTGACCGCGGTCTGCTTGGCGTGGTATTTGGCGACCAGGTCATCCTCGGTCTTGCCGAGTGCGCCACTGAAGCCCCAGTAGGTTACAGTGGTTGTGCCGGTAGCAGCGGCCGGCGCCGTTGTCGGCTGCGCCGCGGCGGGCGCATTTGTCGGTTGTACCGCAGTGGGTGCAGTTGTCGCCGCAGGCGCGCAAGCGGCCAAGGCGATGGCGCCAACTCCAAAACCAATTCCTTTCAACAAGTCACGACGAGTTACTTTCTTATTCATGATTTACTTCTCCTTATCCTTTGACAGCGCCTGCGGCGATCCCGCTGACCAGGAAACGCTGTGCATACAAAAACACAAGCACGACCGGCACGACGACAAACAGCGTCGCGGCCATGACGACGCCCCATTCGGTATTGCCCTCCTGATCAAGCAGCCACGAAATGCCGATCGGCAATGTGCGCATATCTGCTGTGGAGGTCACGATCAGCGGCCACAGGTAGTCATTCCACTTGGCAACGACCGACAACAGCCCTGCCGTCGCCACTGCTGGCGCTGCAATCGGCACGATGATTGAGAGCATGGTGCGCATATGCCCCGCGCCATCCACGCGCGCCGCGTCGATCAATTCGGGCGGAAGCGAGCGAAAGTATTGGCGCAACAGGAACGTGCCAAATGCAATCGATGCGCCAGGCAGCACGATACCCGCATACGTGTTCACCAGATGCCAGTTCGCGATAGTGAGGTAGTTGGGCACGATCACCACCTCCTCCGGCACCATCAGCGCCACCAGCAGCAGGACAAAGACCCAGTCGCGCTTCGGAAAGCGCACGAACACCAGCGCGTAGGCGGTGGTAATGCCCATTGTTATCTCGCACGCTGCGCCGAGAATTGTGGTGATAAAACTGTTGATGTAGTAACGCCCGAATGGCGCGCCTTCCCACGCCTTGGTGAAGTTGTCGAACATCACCTGCGATGGCAGCCACTGCGGATTGGGGCTGAAAATCTCACGGTTCGTCTTCAACGCGCCCGTGATCAACCAGAAGACCGGAATGCCAATAATCAACACCGTAAAGACTATGGCGCTGTAACCTAGCGCCTTTGAGAGCGTCTCCTCGGCGCGCATGCTGCGTGACGCCGCGCGTCTGGGTGTGGGAAGCGTCTCCGTTTGTGTTCGCGCGCTCATGCGTAACTCACCTGCCGGTCGAGGTAGCGCAATTGCAGCAGTGTGACAGCGAACATCATGACAAACAGCACCATCCCGATCACGCCAGCGCGCCCGATCGCGAAGTTGATAAAGCCAAGTTCGTATAAGCGATAAATCAATGTGTTCGTCGCGTTGACCGGCCCACCCTTCGTCATGACATTGATAATGTCAAACGATTGGAACGACGACAGGATGCTGGTGAGGATCAAAAAGAACATTACCGGCGACAGTCCTGGCAGTGTCACGTGGCGGAAACGCATCCACGCGCTGGCGCCATCGACGCGGGCGGCTTCGTACAGATCGCCCGGGATGGCCTGCAACCCGGCGATATAAATCACCGTGGCGTAGCCCAGATACTTCCACACATACACAATGACAATGGCCGGCAACGCCCAGTTCGGGTCGGTCAGCCATTTGGGCGAGTCGATACCGAGCGGTTTTAGAACGGTGTAAATCAACCCGAAGCGCGGATCGAAGATGTATATCCACACGATAGCGATAGCGGCGCCCGAAAGGATGTTGGGGGTAAACAAGATGCTGCGCGCGGCATTGCGCCCGCGCAATTTCTGATTGAGCAACAATCCACCACCCAGCCCCAATAACAGCACCAGCAGAACCGAACTGGAGGTAAATAAAACCGTGTTCAACAGAACCTTGCCCATCTGCGAGTCGTTGATGATGTCTACGTAGTTCTGCAGACCCACGAAGTTCTTGTCCGCGGAGATCATGTTCCAATCACTGAACGACAGGAGCAGGTTGTTGATCAGCGGGGTGTAGGTGAAGATGGCGAATAGCGCCACGTTCGGTCCCGCAAAGGCGAGAAAGACCAGCCATTCGCGCCAATCGCGTTTGATGAGGCGTCGGATAGAGTTCGCCGGGTGTCTGGCAGTGTTCTGCATCCCGGCGAGTCTATGCGAGCGATATTAAGCCCATTTGAAGGGCAGGTTAAGCCTGATTATCCCTGCGAAATCCCTGGGAGCGGCTGCCGATATACCACGCCCGCAGAAGCCTGCGCCACGGGCATCATGATCACATCGTTTATATTGACATGCGACGGGCGTGTGGCGCAGAACAGCACCACGTCGGCCACATCCTCGCCGGTCAGCGGCCGGATGCCGTCGTACACTTTCTTCGCGCGATCAGCATCGCCGTGGAATCGCACGACGCTGAACTCGGTCTCGACCAGTCCGGGATCGACCGACGTGACGCGCACAGGTGTGCCATTCAGGTCGAACTTCAGCCCCTCGCTGATCGACTTCACGGCCGCCTTCGTGGCGCAATACACCGCGCCGTTCGGGTAGGTCGAGTGCCCGGCGATGGAGCCGATGTTAATGATGTGTCCGCGCTGGCGCGCCACCATCCCCGGCGCGACCGCGCGAGTCACATACAGCAGCCCCTTGATGTTCGTATCCACCATCTCGTCCATGTCGGTGATGTCATAGTCCTGCAGCTTGGCCAGCGCGCGGCTCAGCCCGGCGTTGTTCAACAGAATATCGATCTCCTGCCATTCTGCCGGCAGGTCGGCAACCGCTTTGGCCACAGCAGCCTGGTCGCGCACGTCGAGCTCGACCAGAAGCGTTGGCGCGCTCAACTCCGCGGCCAGTTTCTCCAGACGCTCGTATCGCCGTGCTGCCAGGATCAACTTTGCCCCTGCATCCGCGAATGCGCGGGCGCAGGCCTCGCCAATACCGCTGCTCGCGCCGGTTACCAGCACGATTTTGCCTGTCAATGAATAGCTCATGTTTTTTTCATCCTCTTTATATCGGTAGTCTTTTTGGTTCGTTTAACAACGTGGTGTAGATATGCTCAAGCTGCGGCACAATCACGCTCCAGGCATACTGCTCCGACACAAACGCGTGGGCGCGTTGCACCAGACCGTCGCGCAACGCCTGATCGTTCAACAGGCGCAGCACCTGCGCCGCAAAATCGGCGGGAGTATCGCCGATCAACAATTCCCGCCCATCGGCCACGGGGAATCCCTCACAGCCCAATGACGTGCTCACGATCGGGCGGCGCATCGCCATTGCTTCGAGCAACTTGAACCGCGTCCCGCCGCCCACGCGCAGCGGCGCAATATACACGGCCGCGTTCGCGATGTACGGTCGCACATCCTCCACGGCGCCGGTGATCGTGATGTTCGGATCGGCGCGCAACACATCGAGGCGCGGGCTGGGTTGCTGTCCCACAATCATCAAACGCATATCGGGGGCGCGCTGTCTGACCAGTGGAAACACTTCGCGCCCGAACCACATCATCGCATCGATGTTCGGGCGAAAGTCCATCTTGCCGGTGAAGATGACGCTTCGCGTAGACGCTTCGCGTGATGATTCGAGATTCGAGATTAGCGGGTTCGCGCTTCTATGTGCGAAGTCAACGTCGTAACTGCGCATGTCGATGCCATTGGGAATGACGCGCGCGGGAGGGACTGCGCCGAGGCGCGCCAGCATCCGGGCATCCTGCAGCGACACGCACAATGTGGCATCCGCCGCAACCATGGCGCGGCGCTCGAACGCGCGCAAGCGCTGCCACTGCGCCAGCGAGTAGGCGGCGGCATGCCAGCGGCGCGGCTGGCGCGCGTCGGTTTCAAATGAGCGCCGCTGCAACACATACTCGCAGTTGTGATCGTCAAATACGGCGCACGCGCCGCGAGCAGCGTTTGCACCATGCGCACGGCGCGCGCCGTCCAGCGGGTAACGCATCAGTTCAATACCCTCGACTTGGATCAAGTCAAAGTGCTGCGCCCCCGTCCATTCGCGGTATCTGGCGGCGAAATCGGGCGACCACAATCGCCACGCCATATCGGGCAATGCAGACGTGAACAGCCGGCGCACCCGTTGCGATGGCGAGCGACGCGGCACAGGAAACAGCGCTATCTCGCGACACGCGTCACACAGTTCTGGCGCGATGGGCGCGCCGGGATGCTCGTCAAACGACAGCAGCCACACCTCGTGCGACCGCGCCAGATTTGAGAGCAGCCCCCAGTTGCGCAGGGCGGTTCCCTGCCGCGGGGGATACGGCAGTTGGGGCGTCAGGAACAGGATGCGCATCTTTATGATTTGTGCGCGGTCTGATAGACCCGCCAGGTCGCCTGAGCCGTGCCATCCCACGAGAAATTGCGGGCGCGTTGCAGGCCGCGCCGTCCGTAGTCTCCGCGCACGACGTCGCTCGACCACACCACGCGCATGAGCCGCGCGAGCGCCGCGACATCGAGCGGATCGTGCATCAGCGCCGCGTCGCCTGCGATCTCAGGCAATGCGCCGGCGTTACTGGACACCACCGGCACGCCGCGCGCCATAGCCTCGAGCACAGGCAGCCCAAAACCCTCGGATAACGACGGTATGACGAGCATGCGCGCGCCGCGATAATGGCGATCAAGCTCCGCATCGCTCACGCGCCCCGCAAAGGTCACGCGATCCACCACCCCCAGTTCCTGCGCCACGCGCGCGGGTGTGGTCGCGCCCCAGCCGCGCTCGCCGATGATCATCACTTTTATGTCCTCAGGCAGTTCCTTTAACGCGCGCAACAACGTCACCAGGTTTTTGCGCGGCTCGAACGTCCCGACGAACAAGGCGTATTTTAGACTTTCTATCGGCGCATCGAGCGCTGACACAGGCAACTGATTTGCGCCGGCCTCGTGAATAACCGAGACCTTCTCCGCTGGAACCTGCGGCAGAAGCCGATTGATCTCACGCCGCGTGAAGTCCGACACGGCGATGATGTGATCGGCCATGTGCGCCGACCCGCTCATGCGCCCGTAGTAGCGTTTGCCCACCGGCTCCATCACCTCGGGGTGTTCGAGAAAGTACAGATCATGGATGGTGATGATCTTCTTAAAACGGCCGCGCGGGGCGATGAAGTCGGGGCTGTGCAGCACGTCGAAGCGCGACAGGTAGCGCGTTAGTTCAAGCGGCAGGAACAAGTGTTCGTAGCGGTGATGCGCGGGGGTTATGGTGCGCAGCACGTTCACGCCGGGCGGCACCCAGGCCGTATCGCGGTCGCGGCGATCCAGCAGAACCGACAACTGACCCATCCCAAACGTGGTGTGGGTCTGCGCCAGCGCGCGCGTGAGGTGGCGGGTGTACTGGGAAATCCCGGCCCGGCGGTAGTACATCAGGCGGGCGTCGATGACAACGCGCAGAACGCGTGAGGCAGGGAAGGTTGTGTTGGTTTCCATTTCTATTACATGAGCACGGCGCTCTCGTGTTGCAGCAACCACTCTTTGGCTTTGAGTCCGCCGCGATATCCTGACAGTTTGCCGCTGGCGCTCAGCACGCGGTGACACGGTATGACAATTATCAACGGGTTCGCCGCTGCTGCCCGGCCCACGGCGCGTTGCGCCGTCGGACGCCCGATGGCGCGAGCCAATTCGGTGAATGTCGTCGTCTCGCCAAAAGTGATCTTCGTCAGCCCCATCCAAACGCTGCGCTGGAACGGCGTTCCCATTGACAGGTCGAATGGGAGATCAAATTCGGTGCGCTTGCCCGCAAAGTAATCGCGCAATTCTTTGCGCGCCGTATTCAACAGCGCGCACGACTTTCCCTCCGCCGTTTTGCTGCGGGCATACTGGATCGAAGTGACGAAGTCGCGCGTGCCTTCGATGATCAGTGCGCCAACCGGAGTGTCTAGGGAAGTCTGGAACATTGCATCGTCTACCTGTGAACAACGAAATAATTATAATGACCTTATGGCGAATTCAGGATTGGAAACATCAGGCAATGTCACATCACTTGGGAATGATCGACTGCTGGAACTTTACAAGCAATTGGTGCTCATCCGCCAATTTGAACTGCGCGCGATTGACGAACGCCGCCAGGGGCTGATTCCCGGCTTCATTCACCCTTACATCGGCGAGGAGGCGTGCGCAGTCGGCGCGTGCGCCGCGCTCAACAAGGATGACTTCATCACCAGCACCCACCGCGGCCACGGTCACCTGATCGCCAAGGGCGGCGATGTGCGCTACATGATGGCCGAACTGGCCGCGCGCGAAGTCGGCTACTGCGCCGGCAAGGGCGGGTCGCTGCACATGACCGACTTCGATCTCGGAATCATGGGCGCGAATGGAATCGTGGCAGGCGGCATACCCATGGCCGTCGGCGCAGCGCTGGCGTTCAAGATGCAGACCCCCCCTCTTTCCCCCCCACTTGTGGAGGGGACGGAGGGGCGGATGCGCGTGGCGCTGTCTTTCTTCGGCGACGGCGCAACAAACGAGGGCGCTTTTCATGAGGCGCTCAACATGGCCGGGCTATGGAAACTGCCGGTCATCTTCTTCTGTGAGAATAACCTGTATGGCGAGGGCACCCCGCAGAACAAGCAAGCGCCAGTCGCTCAGTTGAGCAACCGCGCTGCCAGCTATGCCATGCCGGGCGTCACCGTTGACGGCAACGATGTCTTCGCGGTGTATGAGGCGACCCACGCCGCCGTGGAACGCGCCCGCAACGGCGCAGGCCCCACGCTGATCGAAGGCCTGACCTACCGGTATCGCGGTCACTACGAAGGCGATCCGCAGGTGTACCGCAGCCGGCAGGAAGTGGAGGAATGGCAGGGTCGCGACCCGCTTCCACGCTTCCGGCGCGCGCTGATTGAGCATGGCATCAGCGACGGCGAAATCGAGGAAAAAGAAGGCGAGGTTTTCGCGCTTGTGGATGAGGCGGTGATATTTGCGCGTCAGGCCGCGCCCGCAAAAGTCGAGGACGCACTGGTCGGTGTGTATGGCGACACGCACAATGGCCTTGTTTTCTAGGGCGAAATCGTGGTGCGTGTGGCATTTATCCACAAACACCCTCTCTTATCCCCAGAATGTATAGGACTTGTCCACATTTCTAACGAGTTATGTAATGCGGCGACTTTACTTAACTCTATCTTAACGTGAGTCTAATGCAATCCATACCCTACCTGTGGCATCCTTCAGGCATGCTATCCCCACATCTGGCGGGTAGTTTTGCCCCCTGTAGCGGCGATGTTGGGTGTATTTGAGTGGATTTTTGTGGATTTCTGTGAATAACCTGTGGATTAATAGTCGCACAAGCTGTGAACAACTCGTGCATCGTGTGGCGCGCGCGCGCCGCGCGGTTTTGCCGAAACTCATCCTTCTGGTAGTCCTCCTGACGCTGGTGCGCACCGACGTTGCCCAGGCCTATTCGCGCGATGCGATTCTCGACCGTCTGCTGATCGGCAAGGAGTTTGACTTTGTCAACTGGGAAGTGGACGCTGCTTTTGCCAAGATCGGTCACGAGTTGACGTTGCCGCAGTTGGGCATGACTGACGCCGATCAGCTCGTTTTTGTCAAGGCCTATATGCGGCGGGTAGGCGACTTTCAACAGCTTGAAAATCAGATCGACGCGCTCTACACTGACCCGCAGGAGAAAGACCCGGCAACTGCGAGCGCAGCCCTGCGCGCGCAACGCGATCAGTTGAGGGCAGAGATCGACGCGCGCCAGAATCTGGCAGAGGCGATCATGCAGGAGCAGGTGGAGAGCATTCTGCGCGAGGAAGGCTTTGCGGTGGGCGGCCAGATCATGCCCCCGTTGCGTTTCCGCTTCACGCCGCTGCCGTATGTGTTGATTATCTCGCGCCGCGACAAGATCGAGCGGACCGATCAACGCGAACTGACCACCGGCCTGACGGTGGACGAATTCGACCGCATCGAGAAGGCGGTTGAAAAACGGCTGAACGTGTCCGCGCTGGTCACCCCGATCGGCGGATTGGGCGCCTATCCCACCATGTTGCCCGAGACGGCATCGTTGCAGTTCACACTGGAGACGGCTGCGCATGAGTGGACGCACAATTTCCTGCTGTTCAGCCCGGTTGGCGCCCATTACGGCGACGACCCGGTGGCGCGCGTGATTAACGAAACGACCGCCGTGATCCTGCAAAGAGAGATTGGCATGCGCGTGCTGGAGCGGTACTACCCCGAACTCCTGCCGGCGCCGGCAGCAACGCCGGCTGCAAAGCCTCCGGCGCCAAGCGAGCCCACAAACCAGCCGCCGCCGTTCAGCTTTAACGCCGCGATGCGCGAGACGCGCCAGCGCACCGACGAGTTGCTTGCTGAGGGCAAGATTGACGAGGCCGAGGCATACATGGAGGAACGGCGCGCGCTCTTCGTCAAGAACGGTTACGCGCTTCGTCGCTTAAACCAGGCGTACTTCGCTTTCTACGGCGCCTATAATGCCGAGCCGGGCGGCTCACCAACCTCCGGCAAAGACCCCATCGGCCCGGCGGTGCAGGCGTTGCGCAAGAACAGCGCGTCACTTGGCGACTTCGTGCGCAAGATCGCGACGGTGCAGACATTACAGGATGTGCAACGGCTGGCCGCCCCATGAGGACTTGCGAATTCTGAAGTATCATCTCTCTCACAGGGAATCAAACGCATGAAACGGCCGTCGCAGATCAACAACATCGCCAAAGACTACGCTGTCCAAACCGAAAGCCCTCCCACGATTGATTTCAACGCAGACCCGGACATCGTGCGGGTAGTCGTGGAAGGGGAACGCCTGACTTACGGCCACTTATTCAACCCGGCATTCGCGACAGAGACATCGAAGATTGACCCGCTGCCGCATCAGCGCATCGCGGTGTACAAGAAGATGCTGCCGCAGCCTCGGTTGCGTTTCCTGCTGGCCGACGATGCAGGCGCTGGTAAGACAATTATGACCGGGCTGTACATCCGCGAGATGCTTTCACGCCGCTTAATCCGCCGCGTGCTGATCGCGCCGCCAGCGGGTTTGATTAACAACTGGGAACGCGAAATGCGCACCTTGTTCAACCTGTCTTTCAATGTGCTGTCAGGCGCAGATGCACGATCAGGGAATCCATTCATAGGCGAGGACAGCAATCTGCTCATCGTCAGCATGGATACGCTGGGCGGCGATAAGATGTTTGCCCGCCTGCAAGAGCCATCCGTTGAACCTTACGACCTTGTTATCTTCGATGAGGCGCATAAGCTCTCCGCCGATCGACTGCCCGACTATACCCTTCGTCGCACAGATCGCTACCGTTTGGCCGAAGCGCTGGCCGGCGTTCATGGCGACGGTCCATGATGGGCATTGAATTGGAGCGCGCATCATCTGCTCTTGCTTACGGCGACGCCGCACATGGGCAAAGATTACCCGTATTACTGCCTGTGGCGTTTGCTGGAGCCGGAGGTGCTATCGACCTTTGACGCCTTCAACTCATATCCACCCGATGCGCGCAGCCGACATTTTGAGCGGCGCACCAAGGAAGAGATGATCCGCTTCGATCATTCGCGCATTTATCCCATGCGCGTCTCGAATACGCTCAGCTATGAACTCTCGCAGGGCGACATCAGCGAACAGGCGCTCTATGACCAGACAACGGAGTACATCAAGATCGTTTATAACCGGGCTCGCTTTCTGAACCGTTCGGCGGCGCGGTTGGCGATGACCATCTTTCAGCGGCGGTTGGCCAGTTCCACCTATTCGCTGTTGTGCTCGCTCAGAAAACGCCTCGACAAGCTCAATGGGATGATTGCGGATGTCCAGTCGGGCAAGATCACGCTGGCGCAATTGCGGACTCATCAAAGTGAGCTTGAAGTCAAAGATGTTCTCGACGAAATGACCGGCGATGAAGAGCGCCCCGAGAATGGTCTTGAGGAAAATGAGGTCGCTGAAGATCAGGCGATGATGGGTGTTGTTGCCAGCACACTGGCAGAGCTTCAGGCTGAACGCGAAAAGGTCATTGGTTTAGCCCGCCTGGCAGAGCAAGTGGACGAGAAGGGCGACGAATCGAAGTTTGACAAGTTGCGCGAGGTGATCACCGACCCGCAGTTCAGAGATGAGAAAGTCCTGATTTTTACTGAGCACCGCACCACACTTAACTTTCTGGTGCAGCGACTGGAGGGCATCGGTTTTGCGGGCCAGGTTGCCTGTATTCATGGCGGGATGGGAACACAACCCGATTCCGTGACACGTTTGAGCGAACGCGATGAGCAGGCTGAGTTCTTCCGCAAACCGAGTGCGGACGGCGGGGCGCGCTTCCTGGTCGCAACCGAGGCTGCCGGGGAAGGCATTAACCTGCAGTTCTGTTGGATCATGGTCAACTACGATCTGCCATGGAATCCCGCGCGGCTGGAACAACGCATGGGGCGCATCCACCGCTATGGGCAGGCGCATGATCCTGTCGTGATTGCGAACCTGGTGGCGGGCAAGACGCGCGAAGGGCGCGTGATGAAGACGCTGCTCGATAAGCTGGAGCGCATCCGCAAGGAACTGGGTTCCGACAAGGTGTTTGACGTCATCGGACGATTGTTCGAGGGTCTGTCGATCCGCGACTACATGGAAAAGGCGCTGACCGAAGAAGGCGCCAGACAGGTGGAACTGGAGACACAAGGCGCCTTTACCAAAGAACAGGTCGCCGCTCTGGAAGCGCGCGAACAACAACTCTTTGGATCTGGCGGCGATGTGGCCGATGCGTTGGCGGATCAGCAGGCCGAACTCAAGATCGAAGAGATGCGCCGCCTGCTCCCTGGCTATGTGCGCCGGTTCTTCGAAAAAGCCGCGCCATTGGTGGACATTCAACCCGAAGGCGACATGGACGGTGTTTTCAGCCTGAAGGCGCGCCGGCCTTTCGCGCTTGATCCATTCTGGCCTGTGCTCGAAACGTATCCGATCGAGCAACGACAGCGCTTCACTCTGTATCGCGCACACGCGCAGGAACCAGCGATCTTTCTGCACCCCGGCGAGCCGTTCTTTGATCGGTTCAGCGATTACGTTTGCAGGCGGTTCTCCCGTGACGCTTTGCGCGGCGGCGTGTTTGTCGATCCTTACGCCCAACGCCCGTATTTCTTTCATCTCATGTTGATCACTGTGTCACGCCGATCAGAGCCCGGTATGCGGGCATTGGCGCGGGGTGAGTTGCTGGACTGCCGGTTGCTTGGTCTCAAACACAGCGAGGATGGCGCGATCGAAGAATGCCCGATTGAGAGCCTGATGCTGTTGAGAGGCGGGCCTGGGCGCGCCCCGGAGGCGGCTGACTTCGCCAGGACAGCCGAGCACTCCTGCGCAGGGGTGCGGACTTATGCGCTCGAACAAGTCGCCGAGTCCATTGCCAATGGGCGCCGTCAAGCACTGCTGGCATCCCTGCCGGAACGCGAGGCGTTTGTTGTGCGCGGGTACGATTTTCAGGATTCCGATCTGGCGGCTGCGCGCAGTCGTCTGAGGGACAAGGCATTGGCGGGCGACCCACGGGCTAAGGGCGAGGTCACGAAGATTCGCGAGCGCCAACAGGCGCTATCAGCCAGACGGGAGGCCGCCATCGCCGCGTTGCGCCGCGAACCGGAGCTGATTGCGCCCAATGCGGATGCATTCACTTGGCTGGCGCATGCGCTCGTTGTGCCCACTAGCGACCCGGAAGACCGCAGGAGGCATGACGATGAGGTTGAGGCCATTGCCGTCAGAATCGCGCGGGCGCATGAAGTCGACCATGTCGACCATGATGGCAAGGTCAAGGATGTCTCAACCCCCAGACTGGCACTGGCTGCCGGCCTGATGGAACATCCCGGCTTCGACCTGTTGTCAGAACGCTCGGCGGCAGAGAGCCGCTATATTGAAGTGAAAGGCCGCGCCGGGGTGGGCGATGTGGAACTGACTGAGAACGAGTGGGCACAGGCCTGTAACCATCGCGGCAAATACTGGCTGTATGTCGTCTACAATTGCGCCACACCCAACCCGCAGTTGCTGTGCATTCGCGACCCATTTGAGAAGCTATTCATCCGCCTCAGGGGCGGCGTTATCGTCGGTGAGCGGGAGATATTTGGGGCGGCAGAAATTGAAGAGAACCTATGACCAATGACCGGCGACTGATTGAAGTCGCCTTTCCACTCAAACAAGCCTCGCTGGATTCCGTTCACGAAAAGAACGTTCGGCACGGGCATATCTCCACGCTGCATATCTGGCCGGCGCGGCGACCATTGGCCGCCTGTCGCGCGGCGCTGATTGCAACTCTGCTGCCTGATCCCGGCACGCCGGAAGAGCGCCAGGCGCTGATCGAGAAGATCGGCGGCAAAGTGAAGCAGCGGATTGAGAAGAAGAAGGTCGGCGGCAAGATCGTCGAGACGGTTCGCGAGGAAACGGAAGGCGGCATTCTGCACTGGGGACGTGAATCCAACCCGGATATGGACTGGTTCCGCGCGGAGATACGCAAAGCCTATGGTGGGCGAGCGCCGAAGGTGCTGGATCCGTTCGCTGGCGGTGGGGCTATCCCGTTGGAGGCGATGCGGCTGGGCTGCGAAACGACGGCCATTGACATCAACCCGGTGGCATGGTTCATTCTCAAGTGCACGCTCGAATACCCGCAGAAGTTGGCGGGCCAACGGTGCCCGTTACCTTCATTTATTCTCAAAGATCGCGATTTCATGGAGGCGTATTTCAAGGCTCAGGGATTCAAGGGCAAAACGCTACAGGCCCAACTCGACAAACTGGGCTTGACGGAGACAAATTCGCCCACATTAAGCGGTTTCGGAGTTGAAACGCCCTCATTGGAAGCTGACCTGGCCTGGCATGTGCGCGCCTGGGGGAAATGGGTCTTGGGGAAGGCGCGTGAGGAGTTGGCGACTTATTATCCAACCTACGCTGACTTTCAACCACTCACTGGCACGACCGCATGGAACGAGAGCGCGGAACGCATAAATTATGTGGGTGAACGCAAGCTCGTCCCGCTTAAGCGCGATGGGACGCTTGACGTGGAGACATTGAACGCCGAATTTGATAAGGTTTACCTCAGTGATCCCAGGAACCCACGGTGGGTGCCTAAGCCATCGGTCGCTTATCTGTGGGCGCGCACAGTAACCTGTAAGAACTGCCGGGCGACCATCCCATTGCTCAAAACACGTTGGCTGTGCAAGAAAGACAGCAAGCGTGTGGTGCTTGTGATGCACCCGAATCCTGACAAGACAGGAGTAGTGTTCGATGTACTTGCAGAGGTACCGCAAGCTGCCAGTAACACTGTACAACGCCGTGAGCATGACAAGCGAGTTGGTGCAGGAACAATGACACGCTCTGGTGCAACATGTCCATGCTGTGGAACGATTATCACAATGGAAGATATTCGTTTGGAGGCAAGAGCGGGATGTATGAGTGCAACGATGACTGCAGTTGTAATAGACGGCATGAAAGGCAAGGAGTATCGTTCGCCAACACAAGAAGAGCGTATCTCAATAGATTTGGCTGAAAAAGAACTACCACGTGTATTTGCGAATGTGCCATTCGATATTCCTAATGAACCTCTACCAACAAAGGAGGCACTTGGGTTTCGGGTGCCTTTATACGGTATAGATAAATGGAGTAAATTATTCACGCATCGCCAACTGCTTTCACTTGGTATGTTCGTAAATATTACTCGTTCAGTCCAAAGAGAAGCTTCCGCTAAGTACAAATCCAAATTGTGGATAGAAGCGATCAATGCCTACTTAGCACTTGCGGTGAGTAGACTTGCAGATCGATCAAGCACGATTTGTCATTGGAGTCTTGGGCGAGAAACGATACAGAATACCTTCTCGCGTTACGCTTTACCAATGAATTGGGATTATTCAGAAACTAATCCAATTGCTTCTAGCAGCGGTACATATGATGGCCATGTGGAGTGGATTGCGGAGGTTATCGAACACTGTGAAAATGCCCAACAACGAGCACCTGATTCCAGAGTAATAAAGACGTCTGCGACCAAAACAACCACTGAAAATAATTGGGACCTTGTTCTTACTGACCCCCCTTACTACGACGCAATTCCTTACTCTGACTTGATGGATTTTTTCTATGTCTGGTTACGAAGAGCACTATATGGCTTGACCCCGGAAATTGATGCGTCATTTACGCAACCGCTTTCACCAAAATGGGAAACGAATCAGAACGATGGTGAACTAGTAGATGATTCGAGTCGTTTTGGTGGCGATAAGGAATTATCAAAAGCAACCTATGAGTCAGGTATGTATCGCGCATTTCAAAGCTGTCATCGCTCCTTGCGAGCAGATGGCCGTTTGGTGGTTGTTTTTGCACACAAACACCCTGATGCGTGGGAGACACTCGCTTCTGCAATCATTCATGCTGGTTTTGTAGTGGATGGTAGCTGGCCTATACAGACAGAGATGGGTAACCGCACACGCGCTCTTTCTTCGGCAGCCCTTTCCTCTTCGGTTTGGCTTGTCTGCAAGAAGCGATCGGAAGCGGCCCGACCGGGTTGGGACAATCGCGTACTGGATACGATGCAGGCGAATATATACACCCGGCTGCGCGAGTACTGGGATGCGGGCATCCGTGGCCCGGACTTCGTCTGGGCGGCTACTGGCCCTGCACTTGAAGCCTATAGCCAGCATCCTGTAGTCAAGAAGGCGAATGCCCCCAATGAGTTCATGACGGTTTCTGAATTCCTGCATCATGTGCGGCGCATTGTGGTTGACTTCGTCGTCGGGCGGATTTTGTCTCGCGATGGCGCCGAGGCAGTCAGCGGCTTGGACGATGTAACGAACTATTATCTGCTTCACCGGCATGATTTCGGGTTGGGAGATGCGCCGGTCGGGGCCTGCATCTTGTACGCAGTCTCATGCAGTCTGACGGACACCGCGCTCGTGGATCAGGTTGACATACTGTTTCACTCTGGCGGTCAGGCTGAAGCCGAAGCGGAAGCCGAGGAAGATGGTGATGGTGAGGAAGCCGCAACGGATGAGGAAGATACCGTTGAGGGATCCGGCTCCAAGGTGCGTTTGAAGGCATGGAATCAACGCAAGCGACCAGCCATGGGGTACGACCCGGCAATTGATAGCCCACGCGCGCGCGCCAATGCAGCCACTCCATTGCTATTTCCAGATATGGAACGCCCGACACCCAAGCTGCGCGTGGTCCCGTTGATCGATCAGGTGCATCGCCTGATGCAGTTGTGGAAGGCCGGCGATGTGGTGAAGGTCAATGATTACCTGGACGCGCGCGCCTTGAGCAAGAACACGCTGTTCCACAAACTGCTGCAAGCGCTCATCGAACTGGCGCCGGCCGGCAGCGAGGAACGGGCATTATTAGAAAGCATCAGCAACCACGTCGTCGCGAAGGGCATGGCGGTCGAACAGAGGCCTGGGTTGTTTGACGACGTGACCTGATTGCTGCGATTGAAAGCTGCGAATGAATTCGCAGCCTGACACCGCTTCGCGAAACGCGCTGAAGCGCGTTGCAGAGGTTGGCCATCGTCTTAACGCGCTTCAGCGCGTTTCGCATTGTCAGCCGCGAATTCATTCGCGGGACTCATTCGCTCATTCGCGGGATTCATTCGCGGGGCATATTCGCGCACATACGCGCGGGACACATTCGCGGACTCTGATGCTGCGGCGTAAAATGATGGGGTTATTTACGGTCAAACCCTTAGACTGGAGAACACGATGAGCACGAGTAAATTGGCATGGAAACCCTGGCATCAAGTAGTTTCTCTCCGCGATGACATGCGCACCGGTGAGTTGTCGCTGGCGGTGTTCGCGGCGGATCTATACGATGTGATGAGGGGAACGGCTCGTCCTGTCTACCAGAATCCGGTCAGTTTCTTTGCGCTGACCTACCCCACCTACAACCTGCGTGAGCTTGCCAAGGATGTGGTGTTGCGGCTGATGGGAAAGAATGAGAAGGCGGTGCGCCAGCTCGAACTCACTTATGGTGGCGGGAAGACGCATACGCTGATCACCCTGTATCACCTGGTGCGCAACCCAGAGCAATTACCGCAGTTGCCAGCCGTCAACGAGTTTATCCAGCATATCGGCGGACGACCGCCCAAGACGCGCGTTGCCGTGCTGGCTTTCGATAAACTCGATGTCGAGAAGGGCATGGAAGTGCGCAGCCCCACCGGCGATATGCGCTGGCTTCGAAATCCCTGGAGCGTGCTGGCCTATCAACTCGCCGGTTCAGACGGGTTGCGATTGTTGCATGCCGATGGGCAGGATGCAGAGCGCGAAAGCGCCCCGGCAGAAAACCTGATGGTCGAACTCCTGGCGCTTCCGTATCAAGATGGCTTGTCCACGCTCATTCTGATCGATGAAGTGCTCATGTATGCGCGCGAGAAGATCGGCAAGGATCCTGCCTGGCGCAGCCGTCTGGTGAACTTCTTCCAGTATCTGACCCAGGCGGCCACCAAGGTGGATCATTGCGCGATTGTGGCGTCGCTGCTCGCGACGGATCCGGCCAAGAGCGACACACTGGGCAAGGAAATCACCCAGGAACTCTATGCCATTTTCCGGCGCGAGCGCGAGGAAAGCGTGCAGCCGGTGTTGAAGGAAGACGTGGCCGAAGTGCTGCGCCGCCGCTTCTTCACGCAGGATTCCGTGCGCGACCCGGGGGCGTTTCGTTCGCACGTGGTTGCGGCGCTCAAGGGGATATCCGATCTGGATGAACAGACTCGCAAAGATGCTGCCTCTGCCGAGAAACGCTTCCTCAACAGTTATCCTTTCCACCCGGATTTGACCGAGGTGTTCTACACCAAGTGGACCGGGCTGGAGGGATTCCAACGCACGCGCGGCATCCTGCGCACATTTGCCCTGGCGTTACGCGATGCGGAACACTGGGATGAAGCGCCATTGATCGGCGTCAACGTGTTTATCGGCCCGCCTGGACAAACGGGCCTCTCTGATGCCGCCCGCGAACTGACCAGCACCGCTGCGTCTGAGGAGTACGAGGGCAAGAAACAGGACTGGGCCAGCATCCTCGAAGGCGAGTTGACCAAGGCGCGCGACATTCAGTCCGATACCGGCGGCCTGAGGTTTCGCGAGGTCGAACAGGCGGTGTTTGCCACTTTTCTGCATTCACAGCCAATTGGGCAAAAGGCGCTCACCCGCGACCTGATGCTGTTGCTGGGCGCAACCCGACCGGACAAGATCGAACTGGAGAAGGCGTTAAAACGCTGGATTGAAACCTCATGGTTCCTTGACGAAGGGGCGCTCAGCGATGCGGAAACCTCATCCGATGGCAAGCGCCAGTTGCCAAAGTCATGGCGGCTTGGATCAAAGCCCAATCTGCGGCAGATGCACCATGACGCGTGTCTGCGCGTCACAGAGCTGGTCGAACCCAGGCTCATTGAAGAGATCGGGAAGCTCAAAAACCTGACATCCGGCGCTTCAGGCGCAGGGGTGAAATCGCATAGTTTGCCCAGGAGCCCGCGCGACATCGAAGACGATGGCGAGTTTCATTTTGCAGTGCTGGGTCCCAAAGCCGCATCGGAGAGCGGAAAACCCAGCCCCGAGGCAAAACGATTTATCGACGAAACCACGGCGGCAGATCGACCGCGCGTGAATCGCAATGCGATGATTCTCGCTGTTCCTTCACGTGACGGGTTGGATGTGGCGCGCAGCCGCATTACAGACCACCTGGGGTGGATTGAAGTCCAAAGCCAGATGAAGGGTCAGGATATTGATCCAATCCGCTTCGAAATGCTGGCTGTGAGCCTGGAAACGGCGCGGAGACGCGTGCCCGAGGCCATCCAGCAGGCATACTGCATCGTGGCGACGGTGTCCGATAAAAATGAAGTGCAGGCATTCAAAATCACGGTGGGCGACAAGCCATTGTTTACCCAGATATGCGAGGATAGCCGTTCGCGTATCCAGACAACGGCGGTGACCGCAGAAGCCCTTTTGCCCGAAGGCCCCTATAACCTGTGGCGGGACAACGAGACTTCGCGGCGGGTGAAAGACCTGGTCGGCGCGTTTGCACAGTTCACGCATCTGCCCAAGATGCTCAACCGCAGCGCCATCCTCGACACCATCATTCAGGGCTGTAAGCAAGGGCTGTTCGTGTTGCGCCTGACACGACCGGACCGTTCCTATCGATCCATATGGCGCCAAACGCCATCCGAGGTTGATCTCAAGGAGCCCAGCCTTGAAGTCATATTACCTGAGGCGGCAACGCTCACTGAGTTCTCGCCTGCGCTCCTGATCGCAGGCGCTCTCCCAGACCTTTGGGCTCATTCTGAAATCAGCATGCAGGACATCGCCGCTTATTTCTCAGGTGGGCATGTGGTGAAAATAAAGCACGAGAACTATGAGGAGCCTTTTACGATTCCGCAGGCAGAGCGCCCGGCTATTGAAACGGCAATTCGGGCGGCTGTCCACGATGGCAAGTTATGGTTAACCTCAGGCCCAGCCAGCCTATTGGCGGAGGACATTCCAACTGGCATCCTGACCGACAACGCACTTCTGCAAGCCCCGCCACTGCCCATTGCGGTTAACGATATCCTGCCTGCAAGCTTGCCGGATGCATGGAGCAACGGGATTACGACTGCGCTTGCCATCTCGGTTGCACTGTCGCAGAAAGCTGGCAAAACACTGCCCTGGATCACCGTGCGCAATGGCATCGACAGCGCAATCCACGCCAGAATGATTGAGACAGCCTTCGACTCCGGTCAATGGCCGTGTGACTATAGCGGCGCGCAGCATGTGAAGGTGCAACTGCCGGCAAAGATCACACCGGAGCAGCCCCCTTCCACGCCTCCCCCGCCACTGCAAGCGCCTGGCGTGATGGTGGCAGAAGCGATCCTGAGCATTAGCCAGATCCAGGATTTGGCCGACGCGGTTGCTGACCTCGGTAAAACCGCCGTCGGGCTGGACTTGAAGTTGCATCTGCGCGTCGAGCTGGGCGGCAAAACCAAACCATCCGCAGAAGTGGCGGCTAAGATCAATGAACTCCTGAAGGGAGTGTCGGCGGAGTTCAAGCTTAAGTAGAGATGCTTTTAGTTGACCTCCACGCTTCCGGCGATTTGTAAGACAATCTCCTTGATTGAACCGATTTTGTCCGCTTATCTCGATAGTGTGCACACGAAGTGCATCGATAGAAATAGAAATGAAGGAGTTGCATCATGTCTGATTCACAGGCAAACGCCAACCTCGCCATCAACGGCGGCACGCCCGCAGTGCGCCAACCGCTACCGCTCATGTATCCCGGCGGCAATCGCATCGGCCAGGAGGAGGAGGACGCCGTCGTCGAAGTGATCCGCAGCAAGCGACTCTTCCGCTACTACGGCCCGAACCCCGGCCCCTCTAAAGTGGCTGATCTTGAAAAGGCCTTCGCCGCGCACATGGGCACGACCTTCGGCCTGGCCGTCACATCGGGCACGGGTGCGCTCATCTGCAGCCTGACCGGCATCGGCATCGGCCCTGGCGACGAGGTCATCGTCCCAGCGTATACCTGGATCGCCTCGGCCTCCGCGGTGTTTGCCGTCGGCGGTGTGCCGATCCCCGCCGAGGTCGACGAGTCGCTCACGCTCGACGCCGCCGATGTGGAGCGCAAGATAACAGCGCACACGAAGGCGATCATGCCCGTGCACATGCGCGGTGGGCCCTGCCAGATGGATGCGCTGATGGCCGTCGCGCGCAAGTATGGCCTGAAAGTGATCGAAGACTCAGCGCAGGCCGACGGCGCCAGCTATCACGGCAAACGCCTGGGCAGCATTGGTGATGTGGGCGCATTCAGCCTGCAATTCAACAAGATCATCACCAGCGGCGAGGGCGGCATAGTCATCACCAACACCCGCGAAGTGTTCAATCGCGCGGTGATGTTCCACGACGTGATCGGCGGCTCGCGCAACAACATCCCCGAAGACGAGATTCTGCCCGGCGTGAACTTCCGCATGACCGAACTGCAAGCCGCAGTGGCGCTGGTTCAGTTGGGCCGGCTGGACGGGTTGCTTGATCAGATGCGCCAGCGCAAGGCCATGCTGAAAAACGCCATGTACAGCGTCGCACAACGCAAGGGCATCACTTTCCGCACCGAGAACGACCCGGACGGCGATGCCGCCATCTGTCTGGTGTTCTTCCTGCCAGAAGCCGCGCGCGCGCACGCCGTCGCCACTGCGCTCAACGCCGAAGGCGCCGGGGCGGGCGTGATGTACACCCCCGGCCGCAGCGACTATCACATCTATCAGTACTGGTCGCCGATCATGAACAAGCGCACCTGGACGCCGACCTCCGGCCCGTGGCGCTGGCACGAGGGCGAGGTGAATTACTCACCCGACATGTGCCCGCGCACACTCGAACTCCTCAGTCGCGCCGTTCACATGGATGTCAGTCCCGACCTCAGCAACGATCAGGTGGAGGAAATCGCCGAAGCGCTCAACAAAGTGCTCGACGCGCTCGCATAGACCATCAGACGTCAGACGTTCGACGCTCTGCGTTCGGCGTCGGCGTATGCCGAAAGGACGAGTTCGATGATCTTGCGCGCCGCGCGGCCATCGGTGGCCGGAGTTGCGCCGCTGTCGATGCAGTCGAGGAAATGCGTCATCTCGTAGATGACGTCCAAGCCCTCGTCATTGTCCAGCAGCACCCGCTCTGCCTCGCCTGAGACGGTCAGGCGAGTGTGCCAGAGGCAACTCGCCCCTTCGCGCACCAGGTCGCCGCGCGGCGTCGTCGTGAGGGTGAGTCGCGCCCGCTGGCAGGTCGCGATCAGTGTGTACCACGTCTGGCTGCGCGGCGATGCCCAGGTGTGGCGCGTGGCGGCAATGACGCCGCTGGTGAACTTGAACACCGAAAAGGCTGTGTCCTCGCCCTCCATGCTCACGCCGCCGCGCGCGCCGACCATCGCGCAACTGCCCGGAATGACGTCGCCGCCGATCCACAGCATCGGGTCAAGCATGTGCGGTGAGGAGGAGAAGAACACGCCGCCGCCAAGCGTGTCCTTGCGCGATATCCAGTCGACGGTCGTATACGCTTGCAAGGACTCGTCCATCATTGCATCGAGCATGAACAGCCGACCGTATTCCCCGCTCTCGATGGCCTGTTTGAGCAACCGGATGCTGGGCCGATAGCGGTGCGGCAGTGCGACCATGAACGTCGTGTGGCTGCGTTCGGCTGCGGCAATCAGGTCGTCGGCCTCGCGCAGGGTGCGCGCGATGGGTTTCTCCAGCA
>CAIXPS010000461.1 GCA_903921365.1 uncultured bacterium
AGCAATCCCTTCTCGCAGTTCTTTCTGTTTCTCGTAGCGGATTTCGCGCTTCCATTTCCGGTCTTCGACGGCACGTGTGGTGAAATAGGTGACAAGTCCACCGATAATTACACCGATGAGAGGGGATAGAACATCAAAGACCGCCCTGGAAATCACCAGTGACCCAATTTGTACCGAATCTCCCATATTTCCCCCGTATGTAATTTGTGTCTACTTTACCGCTTTATGCTTATAAGGCACTACCAAGAGCACCATCGCGTTCTGTTTTGCCCTCTCCCCGCCTCTGTCGTACTTCTGCGTCAGCTTGACGACCTTGTACGGCTCTGGTCGTTCTTGTTCATGGTTGCAGCATATCAAACCGCCTGTGGGTGCGTCCATAATACTTCGTGCTCCAATCGCTTGATCAATCGTTGGGCGGCATACTCGTAAGTGCCAGCCCAGTTGATATTCAACCCGGTAAGTAGTGCGTGTTGTTCCCCAAGCCGTTGCAGGTCCTCATGTGGTTCACTCACAAGTGAAACACCAAGGTCTGACCCAAAGAGATTGGGGAGTAGCGGTTGTGCGCCGAGGAGATGTTCTAACGAATGATGATAAAGCCGCTGAAGCAACACCCCCGCCGTGTAATAGAGCTTCAGCAACTGCTGCGTCTCACCCTTCACCTGTTCTACTGCGGACGGCAATGCTAAGGCGAATTCGGGCCGGCGCAATAGCAGCGCGATGATGGCCAGCCGGATGCGCGCATCCGGTTGAGCGGCCAGTTGTGCGAGAAGATCCGCCGGGGTAATATTGCGCGCTGACCGGCTGGATTCACCTCCAGTCAGAAAGTGAACGTCCAGTGAATCGAGCGCGCCAACAAGCTCATCAGTGGTTAACTGGGGAGCGACCATGTGTATATTATCTTGCAATCCGACAATGGCGGTGACAGGCTGCTTGATCGGCAGATTACAGCTTGCCACATAAGCGGTCGACTTGGCTGTCCCACGTCCCGGCCACGGTGACGCCGTACTCGCGCAGCCCGCCGCTGGCCTGCGAGCCGGTCAGATACGGGCGTGTGTCGCGGTCAGCGTGTATCAATTCGCTTTGCGCGTAGTCGGCGCGCAGGAAATGCATTGCCATGCCGGCGCGTTCGTGATCGGTGTTGTTCGCGCGTGTGCAATGCGGCACGCCGTAGGCGAAGAATAGCGCGCCGCCAGCCGGCAACTCAACTGGAACGGCGCGCGATTCGTCGGGGTAGCAGCGGATGTGATGATCGCTGTAAGGGTCGCGGCTGTGTTCCAGCGCCTCGTGCGCGCTGTCGGGGATGACATTCATCGTCCCATTCGAGATCGTCGCTGCATGCACTGCCGTCCACAACGCGACGCCCTTCATCGGGTCGCTGATCTTGAAGTAGGCGTTGTCCTGATGCCAGTTCGTCCCGACGCCATGCCCGCCGGGCTTGAGGAACACCTGATCCAGGTGTAATAAGAAGGGGTCGCCGATTAGCTGGCTGACTGTAGCGATCACCTTGGGCGCGAAGGACATGGCGCGGAAGAAATCGCTCTTGTTGTACATCGGGCAGAGCTGCAGATTCACCATGGTCTGCGAGTGCGTCTTGCCGTCGCCGTCGGTCGCGACATTGCGGAGCAGGCCATCCTGCTTCAGCCGTTCGAGTTCGGCTTGCATCGCGCCCACTTCGTTTGCGTTCCAGAAGTCCGGCACGGCTACATAACCATGCGCCATGAAATGCACGATCTGTTCCTGTGACAATCTTGTAAACATCGCGGGTACCACCACTCCTTACAATCAACTCGAATGTGTGCAGAATTGTACATGTGCAGCATTGTCCTGATGTTCAACGCCCCTGTGCTCACCCATTCAGCGGCGCGCGCCAGCATGCGCCGGTCGCCGATCACCAGCGGACGGCAGACCTCATAGATAGCCGCGTGTCGCAACGCCTTGACGATGATCTCCGGCCCAACGCCGGCGGGGTTGCCAGAATCGGTCGTGGATTGGAACGATGTTTTGAAGTGAACATACTCATTTCCCGTAGTTGGATAGACTTTATTTTAGACTGAATTTGTGCGATTTCTATTTCTGGCCAAGTAGCCCGAGTTATCAACGGCAGATTCAGGCGCTAGAATCTGACATAACGTTTCCATAGATTCCTGTGAATCTTGACAATCCTTAAGCATTATGTTAATGTTAGTACTTGGGAGTAAAAGTGAAAGCAAAAGATCCTGTGACCATCTCCGCCGAAGAATTGCGTGTCAACTTGTCCAACTACTTAGGAAGGGTCATGTACGCCGACGAGATGATTGTTGTCCAAAAATACAACCGGGATGCCGTGGTTATCGTCAGTCCGCGAATGTTAAAGCGTCTCATTGACGCCAACCAAGCTACCTCCGAAGATCGCGACGCCGCCCTGAGGCGGCTGGATACTCTTACGCGGGAGATTCCGAGAAACGATTTGAGTGAGGTGGAAATCTCGCAACTGGTAGATCGAGAAGTGAAAGCTGTGCGTTCCCAAAAACACCCCTAAACCTAAAGCATGATGAGACTAGTCGTCGACACCAACGTATTAGTGAGCGCTCTCATCTCCCGTCATCGTGGCCGCGCTAGCGCGCCGTACTTGGTCTACCAGGCTCTCCTTCAACACCGGTTTACCTTGATCTCTTCCGTCGAGACTCTGCAAGAGTTGGAGGAAGTTCTCAACCGCGAGTCAATTGTACGGCTCCATCACCTGACCACGGAGCAAGTGGGCGAGTTCGTTGACCAACTCGCCACTGCCAGTGACTTGGTAGCAGGTGAAATCTCAGTGCAAGCAGTCATAGACGATCCCAAAGACGATAAATTCATTGCTGCGGCAATTGAAGGCCGGGCCGATTACATCGTGTCTGGGGATAACCATTTACTCAACCTCAAGCAGTACTATGCTATTCCGATCCTGGCCCCACTCGACCTGGTCACTATTATTGAGGGTTGGAAGAATCAGGATTGATTACAGAAATGAAATGATCGAGGTCATCAGAAAGCGTTATCAGTGCAATGACTGATTACGCTTTTCTGGAACTGCGCGCGTCTCAAAC
>CAIXPS010000462.1 GCA_903921365.1 uncultured bacterium
CCTGTTGCGCGAGGTCAGGATGAGCACGGCCAACGTGTTGCGTGATACGCTCGCGCTTGCGCGCGATATGAATTTGCGAGTCGGCCTGTTGCCATCGTGGTATGACATCGATACTGCGGCCGAGTTGGAGCACCTCCGCGTCGAACTGACGACCGCGCATGCAGATATCGCAAAACATACTCGCGCGTTTCTCCCTGCGTTGATGACAACCCGGGATTGACTTCAGCCGGTTGTTTTAATCTTCACAGCGCTGCCATGCGCGTGCTGTTTGACCAGTGCGGGATCGGGAACTGGCGTCGGCGTCGCTCTATCCTTCAGATCGACCCGCGGCAACTCCCCATATATCGGATCCACGATGTCAGCCAGACCAGTGGGTTTCACATCCATGCGGCCGGCCAGACGCCGGCGGGTCAGGTCGTCAATCGAATGCCGTTCCCAGTAAATCGTGTGATCGACCATCTCGCGGATCGTCCAGTCCTCGTCGGGCACTTTGACGTCGATTAGTTCATCCGGCAGACCGATCAAGCTCGCGATCAAATCCGCCCGGGCGCGGAAGGTCTCAGCCAGCAGGCGGTGTGCTTCGCCTTTCTGCATCTGTTTTAACGCGTAGCGGGCGCTGTAGATCTGGCCGACGTGCATGCGTTCGTGGTCGATATTGTGGGTAAGAAGGTCGCGAACGCTGCCATCCATTGCGCAGATATGGTCGGAATGCTCGTCGAGTTCCGCATCTGTCAGCGCCGCGAGCGCTTCCAGCGTCTCCTGCATAGAGACCTGCAGCATTTTGATGAGTTGGTTGAGTTGTGATCCCATTGTTGTTATTCCCAGTAAGGCTCAGAACAGCGGCATACCGCAGACCGCTTTGCCGATGAAGTCAAACAAGACATCGGCCGTTGGCGCCATGATGCTGGCGGCGCGCGCATCGCGGAAGTTGCGCTCCACGCCCAATTCTTTGCGGAACGCGGCCCCACCGCACACGCGCATGGCAATATCCGTCACTTCGCTGGCTGTGTCGCCGGAAGCGGCTTTGATCTCGAGCACGCGCAACATGGCATCGGGGCGGTTCTGTTCAAGCGCGTCCAGCGTGTCCATCAACAGGGCTTTCACCATGTCGGTTTTGATCTGCATGCGGGCGATGTAAGCGCGAATTGTCGGCAGGTCGGCCAGGGTCTGTCCCAGGTGTTCCAGTTGCGTGCTCTTCACGTGCGCGGCGGTCTTTGCCACTGCCGATTCCATGATTCCCACGGATGTGGCGCTGTTCATCAGGTTGAAGTAGGGGAGCACGACACCCATCATGATGTCAAACCCGCCGCCATCCGGCCCAAGCATCGCGGTGCGGGGAATACTCACGTTTGTCGCCGTCACCGGGCTGGAATTATTGCCGCGCAGGCCTAACCCGTTGAACGGCGCCGGTATCTGCAATCCTGTGGCATTGCCAGGAACCAGCCAGATCGTGCTTGCGCCGCTGCCGCCAAGCGGCCGGCTGGACCACACGTAACTGTCGGCCTGGTTAGCCGAAGTCGCCCAGCTTTTCTTTGCGTTCAGCGTCACCGCGCCGTTTGAGCCAGCCGCTGTGCTGACAGGCGCCCAGAAGTTACTGCGCGACCCGGCTTCAGAAAATGCCAGCGTGGTGAGGTGCCTGCCCGCGGCAATGGCCTCACGGACTTCACGCGGGCCGTTGGCGGCTTCAATGACGGCGGCGCCGGCATAGTGCATGGCGACGATCATCGCCGTTGAGGCGCATTCGCGGGCGATTCGTTGCACGACCAGCGTCGCCGCGCGATGCCCCATCCCCAGGCCTCCCACTTCAGTTGCGCTGACCAACCCGAGCAGACCGGCTTTGCCTAATGCGTCCAGCGCCGCGCGCGGGAACTTTCCGGTTACATCGACATCGATCGCGTTTGGCGCGATGACTTCATTGACAACACTCTCCAGATCGGCAAGCACCTTCACAACAGTACCATTTGACATTTCACTCTCCCAACACAAACAATCTGATTGATAGCCTGCCTTCAAAGGAACACGGCAGCACTTAAAGAGTGTAGCAAGCCA
>CAIXPS010000463.1 GCA_903921365.1 uncultured bacterium
CCCTTCCGCAGGGTGATTCCTAGCGGCGTCGGGGGTGCCATGTCTGCGTTTGAGCCACACGGCCTGTGACGATCCAGCGGCTGGGCAACGTGCCGGGCTGGTGGGTGCGCATTGCAGGCGCGGCTTGTTGCCGCCGGATGCGCCGGTGCATTCGCACGGCCACCATCACAGCCGCCAGCATCTCCGGCGTCAGTTCTCTGGCCTGTCCGGATGGCGTGACGTCTGACAGTGTGATTGAATCCTGTTCGACGATTTCGTCCTCCAGGTACTGGCGCATGCGCCGTTGACTCTGGCGGCGATTGCGTTCAAGAAAGAAGGTCACCAGCCCCGACACGCCGCCCGCCAGCAGAAACGCCAGGCCAAGGAAGGCGGGATGGATGCCGGGCGTTTTGCCTGTTCCTTTTGTCTTCATCTCAGACCCCTAAACCGGCATCAGCCCATGCTTCTTTGGCGGGTTTTGCTGCACCTTCGTGCGCAGCACTTCGAGCGCGCGGATCAGACGTGGGCGGGTCTCTTTCGGCTCAATCACCTCGTCGATCTGTCCCATGTCCGCCGCGCGATACGGATTGAAGAACTTGTCGCGGTATTCGGCGACAAAGGCTGCTTCGGCGGCAGCCGGGTCCATTGACTTCGCCAGTTCACGTCGTCGCAGGATGCGCACCGCGCCTTCCGCGCCCATCACCGCAATTTGCGCCGTTGGCCACGCGAAGGCCAGGTCGCTGCGCATCTGCTTGGAACTCATCGCGATGTAGGCGCCGCCGATGGCTTTGCGCGTGACGATGGAAATCTTCGGCACCGTTGCCTCGCAATAGGCATAGATCACTTTGGCTCCGTGCCGGATGACGCCCGCATATTCCTGGTCAGTGCCGGGAAGGTAGCCAGGGCAATCGACAAAGGTGACGACGGGGATGTTGTAGGCGTCGCACAACCGCACAAAACGCGCGATCTTGTCACTCGAGTTGATGTCGAGCACGCCTGCTAGAGATTCGGGCTGATTCGCCACAATCCCCACGCTGTAGCCGTCCATACGGGCGAAGCCGACGATGGCATTGCGCGCGTAGTAGGGATGCACTTCGAGGAAACTGTCACGGTCAAAAATGGCCCGGATCACCTCGCGCATGTCGTACGGCATGTCTTCGCGCTCCGGCACGATCGTGTTCAGCGATTCGTTCATGCGATCGGGTGGATCATAAGGTGTGACCTGCGGCGGGTCCTCGGTGTTGTTCTGCGGCAGGTAGCTCAGCAACACTTTGACCAGTTCGAGCGCAGCCTGTTCATCATCCGCCAGAAAGTGCGCCACACCACTGCGGGCGTTGTGCACCGTGGTGCCGCCAAGGTCCTCGAAGCTGACGTTTTCACCCGTCACGCTCTTGATCACTTCCGGTCCGGTGATGAACATAAAGCTGCTCTTGCGCGCCATGATGATGAAGTCGGTGAGCGCGGGCGAGTACACCGCGCCGCCAGCGCAAGGGCCAAGGATGACTGATATCTGCGGTATCACGCCAGATGCCATCACGTTGCGCGTGAATACCTCGCCGTATGCAGCCAGGCTGCGCACGCCTTCCTGGATGCGCGCGCCGCCCGAGTCGTTCAGCCCGATCAGCGGAATGCCGCTTTCGAGCGCGAGGTCCTGGATGCGGCAGATCTTGCGCGACTGCACCTCGGAGAATGAACCGCCGAGCACGGTGAAGTCCTGTGCGAAAACGGCTACGCGCCGTCCGTTGATCTTGCCAAATCCCGTGACGACGCCGTCGCCGGGATAGCGTTGTTCGGCCATGCCGAAATCAACGCAGTTGTGCGTGGCAAGCGCGCCAAGTTCCTGAAAGCTGTCTTCGTCCAGCAGCAACGCCAAGCGCTCGCGCGCAGTCAGTTTCCCTTTGGAATGTAATTGCTGGATTCGTTCTGCGCCGCCGCCCTGAAGCGCCTTCTCGCGCATTTCACGAAGCGTGGCCAGGTAATCGTTCATGAGTTACTCCATTGTGGCATCGAAGCCTTACATGCATGTTTTTCAGTGAGAGATCGCACTCACATCATGTGATTATAGGCCAGCGCTCTCCTCTTACAGCTTCAACCCCGACATGACCACGCCTGAGACAAAATAGCGTTGCGCGACCGCAAACAGGATGAGCACCGGGATGGTCATAATGGCCGCCCCCGCCATCAGCAGGTGGTCGCGCGGATCGGTTATTTCCAGCGCCATGGTCTGGAACGTGCGCAATCCCACAGCGGCGGTGTATTTCAGCATTGTGTTGATGTAGATAAACGGGCCGAAAAAGTCATTCCAGTCGGCCAGAAACTGCAGGATGGCGACCGTGATCAGCGCTGGCTTCATCAGGGGCATGATGACGGAAAACAGAATGCGCAATGGATTGGCGCCATCCACGATGGCCGCCTCGTCCAGTTCGCGCGGGATGGTCATGATGAACTGGCGCAACAAGAAGACCATGAACGCGCTGCCACCCAGCCACGAGCCGATCGTCAACGGGATGTAGGTGTCGATGAACTTCAGATTGAAGAAGAGCAGATACTGTGGGATGAACGTGACGATCGCGGGAATCATCATCGTGCTTAACAACAGCACGAACCATACGTTTTTACCCACGAAATTAAACCGCGCAAAGGCGTAAGCCGTCAGCGTTGCGGTCAGGATCGTGCCCGGGATGTTGATCAGGACGATCGTCAGGCTGTTCAACATCCAGCGCGCAAACGGCACCAGGGTAAACACCTGGATGTAGTTGTTCCACTGCGGCATTTCAGGCAGAAAATGCGGGACATACGACCGCAGTTCTTGCCAGGTTTGCAGCGAACTGGAGATTGTCCAGAGCAGCGGAATAGCAAAAAACAGCCCCGCGAACGTCAGCAACGCGTAGCTCAATATCTTGCCGCCGGTTCGCCGCTGTCGTATGCTGCTGGTGCTGCCGGGTTCGATGATGATCGCCTGAGGCGCCACTGCGACTGTCGGTGTTCCAGGAGTTGAAGGAGGCATCATCGCCATAGGATTTCCTCGTGTTTACTCGCCCATATAGAAGACCATCCGCCTGGAGAGGCGCATCTGCACCAGCGTGAGCGCGACAATGACCAGCGCAAAGAACCATGCCAGCGCCGCTGCATATCCCATGTTGAAGTAATCAAACGCCTGTTTCCAGATGTGCAGCGCAAAGAACCAGGTCGAGAAATTCGGGCCGCCCTCGGTGGCGATGAAAGCGGCTGCAAATGTCTGCAGTGCGCCTATAACGCCCAGCACAGTGTTGAAAAAGATCGTTGGCGTCAATAACGGGATCGTCACATGGCGCGTCCGTTGCCAGGCGCCTGCCCCGTCGATCGAAGCGGCATCGTATAGCTCCGTCGGAATACCCTGCAGGCCGGCGAGGAAAATGATCATCTGCGTCCCGCCCAGGCTGCCCCACAGGCGCACCAGGATCAGCGAAGGGATGGACCACCGGCTGTCGGCGAACCAGCCGGGCGGATCCTGTATTCCAAGGCCGCGCAATCCTGCGTTGACCAGCCCGAAGTCGCTATTCAGCAAAATCTTAAACAGGATGACCGAGGCCACGAGCGGCACGAGCGACGGCATGAAGAACAGAGTGCGGAAAATAGTAATCCCGCGCAGTTTGGAGTTGAGCAGGATCGCCAGGAACATCGAGCCGAAGACGCTCAGAGGCACGCTCACGATGGCGTAATACCCTGTGCGCGCCAGCGACGACCAGAAAAGATCGTCCTTTGTGAACATGTCCACATAGTTGCGCGTAGCGACGAAGATGGGCGCACTGATTACATCGTATTTAGTGAAGCTGAGGTAAAACGAGTACAGTCCCGGTCCGATAAACAGGCCAAAAAAGCCAATTAACCACGGGGTAAGGAAAAGATACCCGTACAGGTTCTGACGCCGCTGAGCAGGCGACATGCGACGCCTGCCAGACACCACCTTCAGGGAGGTTGTTGCATTTGCCATTTGTGGGCAGCGTTTTCTGAGTAACGACGTCAGACCTCGCGTTGCTGCGAAGTCCGACGTCGACGAATCACCTGAGGACGTGCCGGCGCGATCTTATGCCGGTTCCATGTCGAGAACTTTCTGAATGTTGTCGTGCAGGTCCTGCAAACCTTTGTCGAACGCCATATTCTCGTTCGGGTCCATCATCTTGGTCGCATAGGCTGCGATGGCATCGTTATATTCCTTCCCGCGCGAGTTCGAAGGCGCGTTGGCGACGATGCCGTTTTGCAGGTTGGGGATGAACCATTCGTGAATGGGATCCTGCTTGATCAGTTGGGCCACCGCATCGGGGCGCACGAACGCGCCCTGACCGCCCACCAGGTTGAACCCGATGCAGCCGTCGAGGCTGGTGATGTGCTTGAGGAACTGGTAAGCCATCTGCGGATTCTTGCTTGTCTTGGCAATGTTCCAGGTGCCGCCGCGAATCTGGCAGGGGAACTTGCCGTCCGTGCGCTTGGGCAGTAGCGCCTGCGCGGCTTCTGCCTTCGTCGCATCCTTTATGCCGCGCTTGAAGTTGCGGGCGTCAAGTGAACCGCCCCAGTACATGGTCATCTTGCCGTCGAGCAGTGCGGCGGCCATGTTGGTTACATCGGCGGGGCGAGGCATGATCTTCTCTTCCTTCGCCATCTTGTAAGCCCATTGCAATCCAGCCTGCGCGTTCTTATCGGTGGCCAGAAGGGACTTTTTGCCGTCTGCGTCAATCACATCGCCGTTGAACGCGCGCGCGAGCACGACCAGGTGGCTTTCGTCGAAAGTCATCCCCAGGCCGTAGACGCCGCCTTTGGTATACAGCTTGTGCGCCCATTCCGCGATAGTGTCCATCGAGGTTTCATGCCCCTTGGGGTCGGGCAATGTGAGGCCGGCGGCTTTGAACTGGACTGCGTTGATGACGATAGTATCCTGGCCGGCCCAGCCCCAGCTTGGCAGACCGTACATCTGGCCCTTGTACTTCTGCAAGGCGATGAATTGATCGTACCACTGGGTCATATCAGTGTTATCCGCCTTCACCAGGTCATCGATCGGGGCGATTACGCTTTTGTCGATCGCTCGCCAGAACTGGAAGTGCGAGGGGTCGAAGGCAATGATGTCGCCAAGGTCGCCTGCGGCAAATTGCGCATACATCTTGCCGTAGTTGTCCTGCTGGGTGGCGCCGGTCAATCCACGAAACTCAATCGAGACGTTCGGATTTTTGTCCGTAAACGTCTTGATGCGTTCCTCATTCCAGCCCGTTCCGGGGGCGCGGAATGTGTCCCACTTAAGACTGATCTTTTCTGTGCTTACAGCAGGCGCCGCAGTCGCCTTGTCTGCACTGGCGCCACTGGGCTGCGTGGGGCTCGGAGCCGTAGTAGCTGCGGGGGCGCAGGCAGCCAATGTGCCTGCAATTGCGGTAATACCAACTGTCTTCAGAAACTGTCGTCGAGATATATTACGTGCCATACTGATCTCACCTTCCTGGGCTGAACGTATTTGACTTGTCGACCAAGGGTGCAATAGTGTGGTTGCAATGCAACGGCAATTGGCTGAGAGTACTCAGCTAACGGCTGAGAGTACTCAGCTAACGGCTGAGAGTACTCAACTGACAACTGAGAGTACTCATCTAACAACAAAGATCTGCATTACGTGAGCGAACGGTTGTGAGTATACGGTATGGAGTTAAGCCTGTCAACGTTTGAACCTTCTCATATTAAATGTGCTTAAAGGTTGATTTGCGCGTTTTGCGCGTGTCGCAAAAGGGTGGTTGCTGATTTTGAGATAGGTGGTATATCCAAGGGTGAGGAATTTATAACCATGTCAGAAACCACCATCCATCTTTCACCCGATTTCTTCACTGAGAAGGAAAAAACACTCGTGTCCACCGGCGCGCTCGCAGCTTCGGTGTTCCGCTTCAGCACCGGCGTGGCCGGCCTGCGGCTGAAGAACGACATCGGCGAGCTTGTCCTGTTGCCCTACCAGGGTCAACAGATCTGGTCGGCGCAATTCGGCGGGCGCGCGCTCACGATGAAATCGATGTTCAGCGAGCCGCGCGGTGGACGCCCTTATCTTGAAACCTACGGCGGGTTCTTCCTGCACTGCGGCTTCACTGCGATGGGCGTGCCGGGCAAGAACGACACGCACCCGCTGCATGGCGAACTGCCCAACGCCCTGTACCAGAGCGCTAACGTGGTGCTTGGGCATGACGAGCATGGCGACTATATCGGACTGGGCGGACGCTATCAGCACTCGGTGGCCTTTAACTACAACTACGTGGCGCAACCGCTGGTTAAGCTGTACGCCGGTTCGAGCCTGTTCAATGTCTCGATGACGATCGACAACCTGCGTCCCAGCGCGATGGAGTATATGTACCTGGCGCACATCAACTGGCTGCCGATCGACTATGCGCGGCTGGTCTATAGTGCGCAGTGCACGCCCGAACGCGTGCGCGTGCGCAAGGATATCCCGTCGCATATGAAGTTCCCTGACGGCTACCGCGAGTTTGTTGCGCTGATGGCCGAGCATCCGGAGCAACACAACGTGCTCAAGCCAGAACTGCCGTTCAACCCGGAACTGGTCTTCACGCTTACGTATGACGCCGACGCGACCGGCTGGGCGCACAGTATGCAAGTGCACCCCGATGGCAGTGCCGACTACGTAGGGCATCGCCCCGACCAGCTCGACAAAACCGTGCGTTGGATCTCGCGCCCCGGCGATCAGGACGCCTGCGGGTTCGCGATGCCTGCCACCGCCGAACCGGAGGGGTACACGGCGGAGAAAGCTAAGGGCAATATCCGCATCCTGCCGGGCGGCGGCCAGTTCCGGGCTGACTTCCAGATCGGCGCCCTGGATCGCGCGCAGGCCAAACTGGTGGAAGACAAGATCGACGCGATCCTCAAATCGTAGCGCCCCGCTCACTTCATGATGTTCCAGGCGCAGTACAACTGCGCCTGTAGTCCGCGCCCGGCAGTGCATCTGCCGGGCGCGTAACCAGAGATATGGATATCTGAAGTATCATCCTATCCACAAGGGGACGTAACGCATGCCGCCAAAAGCGATTGTCAGTAGCTTCGGTGACTCACTTGATCAAATTGCCAGACTGGTGCGCTATTTCCAGACCAATCGGCACATCTACCTGGCCGGCGACTACAAGGAGGCGCAGATCAGGCAAAACCTGATTGACCCGCTCTTTATCGCTCTGGGCTGGGATGTGCACAATGACGAAAAAGTTGCGCCCCAGTATTCCCCGGTCGTCGTCGAACCCCCGCAGGAGATCGAAGGACAAAAGAAAGCGCCCGACTACGCTTTCCGCATCGGTCCCCTGACCCGGTTCTACGCAGAAGCCAAGAAGATCAGCGTTTCGATCAAGAGCGATATTGCCCCCGCGTATCAGTTGCGTCGCTATGCCTGGAGCGCAAAGCTGCCTTTGTCGCTCCTCACCGACTTCGAGGAACTGAGCGTCTATGACTGCCGCTACCGCCCCTCCGACACGGACAAGGCGAGTGTGGCGCGCATCGCCTATTACGGCTACGAGGAATACCCCGATCGCTGGCGCGAGATCTGGGACATCTTCTCCTACGACGCCGTCCTGCATGGCTCCTTCGACCAGTACGTGCAGGCGGACAAGGGCAAACGCGGCACGAGCGAGGTCGACGACGAGTTCCTGAAGGAGATCGAGCAATGGCGCAATGACCTCGCGCGCAATATCGCCTTGAGAAACGCGGGCATTGGCATTGACGCACTCAATGACGCGGTGCAGCGCACCATCGACCGCATCGTGTTCCTGCGCATGGCCGAAGATCGAGGCGTTGAGCAGTACGGGCAACTGCAACAACTTGTGCAGGAGGATGGCATTTATCCCCGGCTGATCGATGTGTTCCGCAAGGCCGATGCGAAGTACAACTCCGGGCTGTTCGACTTCTTCGCGAAGGAAGCCAGTCAAACCTCCAAACTGACCATTGACGACAAGGTTTTCAAGTCGATCCTGAACCGACTGTACTATCCGCAATCGCCCTACGAGTTCAGCGTTCTGCCGATCGAGATTCTCGGCAACGTCTATGAGCAATTCCTGGGCAGGGTCATCCGGTTGACGCCAGGGCACCAGGCGAAGATCGAAGAGAAACCCGAAGTCAAGAAGGCCGGCGGCGTCAAATACACGCCCACGCACATC
>CAIXPS010000464.1 GCA_903921365.1 uncultured bacterium
AACCATCAAGATCGTGGGCGTAACGCTCAACCGCATCGCGCCCGTTCTTCTGGATGTCCCCCAGCAGGCGCTGAACGGTCTCTGCCGTCGCGCTGTCAATCGCCTCTTGAGGCGGCGTGGACTTCTTCAGATATTCGATCATGATGCGGATTTTCAGTGGATTGGATGACGACGCTAGTGCAAGGGGCCCTGAAGTCATGTCGCGGTGAGCCAGACTGCGAGCATCGTGTCGCCGGATCGGACTGCAAAATTCATCGCCGTGCAAGCATGGTAAGCAGGGTGGTTAGTTTGCGATAGGTCCAGATTGAACTAAATTTGATGCCAAAATGATTGATCAGGTCCAAAGAAGGTCCACGACCTCGTTAAACTGGAGAGTATTTTCATGCGCAACAAACACGAGATTGCCGGGATCTGGGCCAAGCTTTTTCCGCAGTTCTCCAGCAGCAGCGCAACGCTGCAAGGCCGGGTCAAGGAGTTGGTAGTTCATTCCATCCTGATGGGTTTGGCCCCTGCGGGATCAAAGGTGCCGCCCAGTCGCGCACTGGCAAATGCTTTGAACCTCTCGCGCAATACGGTGTCGCTGGCTTTGCAGGCTCTGGTTGACAAAGGCTTCCTGATCGCCAGTCCGCGCAGTGGACTAATCGTCAATGGCGACATCCTGCTGGGCCAGGTCGGCCAGTCCGCCCAGACGACGGGCGCGTCGTTGGATTTGCAATGGGAGGCACGATTTGTCTCTCACCTCGAAAATCAACGCAACATCATCAAGCCGGCCAACTGGCAGGATTTCACATATCCCTTTGTGTATGGTCAGTTTGACGCCAGCCTGATGCCGCTCAAGGATTGGCGGGCCTGCGCACATCAGGCGCTGTTTGTCCCAGCCGTGAAAAAGTGGGCACAAGACCATATTGACCGCGACTCAGAGGCATTGATTGACCAGATTCAACATCGGCTTCTCCCGGCCCGCGGCATCATGGCCAGACGCGAAGAGATTCTGGTGACCGCTGGCGCACAGATGGGCTGCTACCTACTGGCCAACGTGCTGCTGGACCGAACGACTGTGGTCGGCATCGAAGATCCGGGCTATCCGGATGCGCGCAACAATTTCCTGCTCCGAAGCGACCAGGTCAGAGCCCTGCCCGTTGATGCAGACGGGCTGATCCCCTCACGCGCATTGGGACAATGCGCTTACGTGTACTTAACGCCGAGTCACCAGTGCCCGACCACCGTCACCATGTCATTGGATCGGCGGCAGGCAATTCTGGATCTGGCAAGGAAGCGCAATGTAGTGCTTTTTGAGGACGACCACGAAAGCGAGCTCAACTTTTCCGGCAGACCTTTGCCAGCCCTCAAAAGTCTGGACGCAGATGGCAGGGTCATTTACCTCGGCAGCCTCTCGAAAACACTTGCACACGGACTTCGGATTGGTTACATCGTTGCGCCTAAAGAGTTGATACACGAGCTTCGAGGACTGCGCAGGCTGATGATGCGGCATGTGCCAACCAACAATTCGCATACGGCGAGCTTGTTTATTGCACAAGGCCATCATGACGCATTTATTCGAAAATTGAACGTAACATACCGGGAGCGACGCGAGGTGTTGACGGAATCGTTTGCAAAGTATTTGCCACAATTTCACATCATGCCGTCACAGGGCGGCTCCGGAGCATGGGTTAAAGGCCCGGATGGGTTTAACAGCCAGTTGTTGGCCGACCAGTGTGCGAAGCGCGGCGTGCTGATCGAACCCGGTGATATTTTCTTCAGGAAATCAACCACTGCGAGTCAGTCACATTTTCGGCTCGGCTACTCGGCAATTCCGAGGAACTTGATCGATGCCGGCGTGCGGGAACTTAGCGTCGCCTACAAAGCGAGTTAAATCAGCGAGCAAACCCATGAAACAAGACCACCAGCGTACGTCGCATGTTTGCGCTCCTGAATTGCTGGGCCTGTGTCTCGTCACGGCACTTCTGTCACTTGCGCTTCCGGCACGGGCGATGAGTTCCGACAACCCGACTGCAGGCTACGCGGATGCGGGGTTTTCAAACGATGTGTTAATCGACAGCGCACACCTCGATGGCGGTGAACCCATTGCCTATATTCTGACGCCGCCCAAGAATGCCGCGCCGGATTTTGTCCTGATCGTCATGCCCGGCAGCAGCGGCCTGGTCAAGGCTCAACTCAGCAACGGCCAGCCCTGGTTTCAGGGCAAGAGCAACTTTCTGGTGCGTTCGAGAGTCTTGCTGTCGGGAGATGACATCGCCGTGGCCACGACCGACGCCGACATGAGCGTCGACAGGATGCGTGCCATCGTGAGCGATCTCCGTTCGCGGTTCCCCGGCGCGCGAATCTACATCGCCGGCACCAGTCGAAGCACAAACGTCACCATATACCTGACCGACAAGATGGATGGC
>CAIXPS010000465.1 GCA_903921365.1 uncultured bacterium
GCTTCAGCCATTTGCGAGCGGGCAGAATTGCCGGTACATATAAACAACACGCGTAATTTTTCCTGGCTCATCCGTTATATTTCCTTACCTTATTCAGGATTGTCTTCCTTCTGACGCCCTCGCTGTATCAACGAACGTTGATGTATTGGCCTAAAATAAAAGCGCCTCATGGCGCTGATTTTATTAGCAAGCGCTTTTCTTGTCGCTGACGCACTCTGGGTTAAACAGCCGGCAAATCACGGGATAGATGGCTGCAAGCGTTTCCGTGTTGACGGAATAGTGCACCCAGCGACCTTCGCGCCGGGCGCGGATATAACCCGCATCGCGCAGCACGCCCAGGTGATGCGAAACGAGATTTTGCGGCAACTTCATAAACGCCTCAATATCGCACACGCAGCACTCACCCGCCGCCAGAAACGAGTATATCTTCAGGCGGTTTGGCTCGCTCATGATCTTGAGCAATGGCAGCACGGTATCCGCGTCGCTGACCGTGGGGGTGCAGATCGTGTTGCACGTAATGCTGTTCTCAAGAAATTCGATCCGTGATTCTGTCATATCAATCTACGTTGATATTAGCATATTGCCACCCAGTTGTCAATACTATATTAGCTGAAGTAATCGGCGATAGAGACAACAGGCTGGCTGTAGACATAATTGTCCAGACAGTAGAAAATAACCTCGTCGGCTTGTGAACGCGTCAATTCAGGAAAACGATCCAGCAGGTACTCAACCCACATAGGACGCTCGGTCCCGATTGTGGTCAACTGCTGACCGATGTAGTCAAGATATTCTTGCTTGCAACACTTTGGTTTTTCTGGCATCAGCATGACATCCCCACCGTCTCGCCAGTCTAGCGGTACTGTTCGGCGGTCATAACGGCGCCTTTACCATAGCGTATGCATAAGGCCTCGGTATTGTGGGAATTGCTTATTAGCGTTTAAATAGAGATTGCTTAAAAGGGCTTTGTCAGCCTTGTTGGGGCGTATAACCCAGCAGGCGCATCCCGTACAGAGTGACCAGCAGCGATACGCCAACGTCGGCGACAACCGCCATCCACATCGTGCCAGACCCGATCAGAACGATGACAAAGAACAGCAGCTTCACACTGATGCTGAACGCGATGTTTGTCTTGATTGTGCTCATCGCTGCGCGACTTAGCCGAATGGCGTATGGCAATCTCCGCAGGTCGTCGGTCATGAGCACCACGTCGGCGGTCTCCATCGCCTGAGCAGTGCCACCTGCGCCCATCGCGACTCCGATGCTGGCGGTTGCCAGTGCGGGCGCATCGTTGATGCCGTCCCCGACCATCGCCACAGTGCCGTATTGACCCAGCAGGGCGCGGATAGCTTCCACCTTGCGCTCCGGGAGCAGGTTGGCGCGGACTTCGGTGACGCCCACCTGTCCCGCGATGTTTTGTGCCGCAGCCGTGCCATCGCCAGTTAACATGACGAGCGACTGCACTCCGATAGCGCGCAAGTCGTCCAGCGCGACGCGGCTGCTTTGGCGCACCGTATCGGCAACTGTGATGTAACCCAGAAAGTGATCGTCGCGGCTGACAAGTAGCGGCGTATATCCCTGTTCTGACGAGGCGTCTATCTCGCGACACTGTGCCGCATCATGCGTGTCTGGCGCCTCGGCGTCGAACCATGCATGACTGCCCACCACAACCGTATGTCCATCAACATTTCCGCTGACTCCCTTTCCCATGATGGCTGTCACATCGTCGGCGGGGGGATACCGGTTGCTCAACCCATTGCGTTGTGCGGTATCGACCACCGCGCGCGCCAGTGGGTGCTCACTGCGGCGTTCGATTGCGGTCGCCAGCGCCAGCAGGTCATCGCAATGGGCGCACGGCTGTTCCGGTTGTTCGCGCGTATTGCAGTTTGTCGCATGCACGCGCACGACATTAGGCTTTCCCTCGGTGAGTGTGCCCGTCTTATCGAACGCGATTGCCTGTACTCTGCTCAACAATTCCAGGTAGGCGCCGCCTTTGATCAGAACGCCGTTACGCGCGGCGTTGCTGATGGCACTCACAATGCTGACAGGCGTGCTGATCACCAGCGCGCACGGGCATGCCACGACCAGCAACTCCAGCGCTCGGTACAGCCAACCCTGCGATCCATAGGCATTGAGGAACGGCGCGCCAAAGACCAGCGGTGGAATCACTGCGACGAGCGCCGCAATAATGACGACGACAGGCGTGTAATAATGCGCAAATTGATCGACAAACCGCTGTGTGGGGGAACGCTTGGCCTGCGCCTCCTCCACCATGTGAATGATGCGGCTGACGGTGTTGTCTGCCGCCGCGCCAAGCACCTCCACCTCAAGGACGCCTTCTCCGTTGATGCTGCCCGCAAACACGCTATCCCCCGACTGTTTGGCGATTGGCAGGCTCTCGCCAGTGATTGGAGCCTGATTTACGGCAGAAATGCCGCGCATCACGCGCCCGTCCATTGCGATGCGCTCACCCGGTTTTGTAATGATCACGTCGCCCGCGCGCAACGTGTCTACCGGCACACGGTGCTCCTCCGCGCCGCAGAACGGACATGCTCCGCCCGTATAACCATCGGCGCCGAGGTGCTCTTTGCAATCCATGCATGCAGACAACAGAGTTGCTTCGTTTGGGGCCACGGTCATCAGGCTGCCAATCGCGTGACGCGTGCGCTCCATCGTGTAACCTTCGAGTGCCTCGCCGAGAGCGAACAGAACCATGACAAGCCCGGCTTCGGTCGTCGCGCCGATCAGCACTGCGCCGGCTGCGGCGATCACCATCAAGGCGTTGATGCTGACTTCATGATTCACCATCAGGGTGCGCCAGGCGCTTAATGTCACGGAAAATCCGGCAGCGGCCAGTGCGCACAGGGTAGGAATCGTGACCAGCCATGTGGGCGCATCCGGCCAAATGCGCAATTCGTGGAATAGGATTCCGGGAATCATCAGCACAACGCCCGCGAGTGCCAGGGCGGTAGCGCGTTTTGCGATCAGAAACTGCACAAACCCGATCACACCGCCGCGCTGCGATGTCTTCCGTCGCTGCGCTCGCGCGATTTCATCGGACGCATCTGGCGCCTCAACGTTGTAGCCGAGTTCGCGCACGCGCGCAATGACGTCGTCCCGGGTGACGCTGTCGGCTTGCACGCTTAAGGTGGCAGCGGTGTAGTTCAGCGCGCACGATTGCACGCCGCTGATGCGCGCCACGCCCCGCTCGATACTGCGCGCGCAATCGGCGCAATCCATCCCGGTGACATGAA
>CAIXPS010000466.1 GCA_903921365.1 uncultured bacterium
CGCTTCTCGTGATTGTTCTGGAAGATTTGGAAAGAATCTAAGATGAGCGCGGTTTTCTATTTGTCGCAACGAAACAAGCGTCGAGCAGTAGTATGTGTCCTTCGGCAGAGTTTGATCCATCAGAAAAGCAGTTGCGACAACACCCCCTGTTTCTTCTACGGCGATTACTTTCCAATACCCTGATGGGATGACATGACTAAGATGGGCGCGTGGGAGATTACCCATGTCGTGTTCGTAAAGCGGACCAGTGATTGAGTAAACAGCCGCTGCATAACCTGAATACACCAACCCTCTTTCGGCTTTCTCAAGGTGTTCTCAAGTTCCTTCATTGAGAATACTTTTCTGCGGTGTGATGTTTGAAAGATAGTCGGCTTCATTCCAGTACGGAGAGCCGCACAAACTCGCAAGTGGAGCTTGATGCCCCCTGTCAGAATCAAGAGCCTTCTTGATGCCAAAATAGTCCGATGGCTCAAGTGTATTATCGGGAGAAATGTCAGGGTCGCGCTCCCAACGGCGTTTGCATTGTGATCCCAGAGTATCCCTCGTAATACGATAGGCTACCCAATCGGCAAATTTGGTACGAGGGTTGTTTGCAAGAATAAGAATGTGATGAGCGACTATCTGATCCTGTAACGGCGCGCCTGTTGGACAACCATGGAGGCAGATCGAACTAGAGTCTTGGGAAGCAGCGCTGGCACTGATTGGGTCAGGCTGTTGGCGCTTAGTCGAAAAGACCAATAGCAGAACTATTGCGAGCGCTACAAAGAACGCGATGCCGAGCCGACGGTCCATTGTCAGCGCTTTATCATCTCAGGGTAATTCAATCCACTGTTTAATGTGTTGCTGTGGTTGCTTCGATTAAGTGACACCTTGGCAGCGCGGCTGATCGTCAGATGGCGCATTGCCAAACCAATTATTTATCATTGCCTCACACTATTGATGTCTGATTCCTTGAATAATATTTCTTCCGCTCTGTGCGGGATGATGGAAAATCTACAGAGCTTCGGCAGAAACTGAGAGCGCGCTCCGAAGTTAACGAATCTCGTATATTTCAAATCATGAGGAAGTTGTGGATTACATCCGCAAAGACCTGATGGAAACAGAAGTTAGAATTGCTCCAGAAGAAGAAAGTGAAGGTAATACAACGCGTAAGCACAATATGAACAACATAGCGTGTAGTTGAGAATAGGCTTACAATGATTATGGATTAAGGCGGCACGAAGTGGCCGTACATGGGGGGTGGTGCTGTGGGGATACTGCGCCGCGTTGGATGGAGTTTCAGTTTTCTTGTTTTTCCTTCCCTGATATCTGCTGGTGCGCTTGCACAAACAATACCGCCAAGTGTTCAGCCGGGCGCGATTGAACGCCAATTGAACAACCAACCGCAAGTGTTGCCTTCCGGCAAGATAGAGCTTCCCGCGCCTGAGAGCCTTACCGCTCCGACGGATGCTTCGAAGATCCATGTGCATTTGACGGCGGTCGATGTCGTCGGCGCGACGGCTCTGTCGTCAGGCGAGCTTGCGGACGCATACCAGAACCTGATCGGACGCGACGCGACGATTGCCGATCTCTATGCGGCAGCGAGCGCGATCACTGCAAAATATGTGGCGGCTGGCTACGCCATCAGCTTTGCGGTCGTGCCGAAGCAGACCATCGAGAACGGCCGCGCCGAGATCGACGTGGTGGAAGGCTACGTTGCCGAGTACCGGTTCGAGGGCGATACCGTCAACATCCCGCCGGTGATGAAGGATTATGCCAGGCATATCATGTCGTCGCGGCCGTTGAAGTCCGCGTCGCTGGAACGTTTCCTGCTGCTGGCCAATTGCGTTCCCGGATACACGGTCAAGGGCGTGTTCGACCGCATCGAAGGGGCACCGCGCGGTGCCACGCGCCTCATTATTCACCTTCAATACAAGGCTGTCGGCGGTTACGTCACGGTGGACAATCGCGGCTCCAGGGCGCTGGGACCATGGCGCGTCGACGTCGGGTTGGCGCTGAACAATCTTATGGGCCA
>CAIXPS010000467.1 GCA_903921365.1 uncultured bacterium
CCAGACGCTTGCGCTGCTTATATTTAATGACTTCTGTTCATTGCCAAGCGCATCGGCGATGATCATTCGCCCCCGCCCCGTGACGTAGGCGTAACGAGGGCACGGGTTGCAGGGAATGGCCGTGATTGCATAGATTGCGCCGACATCAGCGAAATTTGTCACACGCCGGCTGGGCGCAGGCGTCTGACCCGGCGCCAACAGCTCGGAATAGTCGCACAGGCTTACACCGGATTGTGTTGCGATAGCCACACGCACCGAGTCTGCATCTGCAAAGCGCTGCTGCGCGTAGTCGGTCAGGCGATGGGTGGTGATGATCTCATCGAGTATCTTTGTGTAGCTACTCGACTTAGTCGCATTTATGCTAGCTGAATAAGTTGTCACGGTATACCTCGTTGAAGGCAGTGCGCAGATCTGCTTCTTTAAACAATTCGGCAAAGAAGCGATAAGCCGGCCGCACCCCTAACACCGACTTGCACGTCTGAACCAGAATGCTGATCAGGATGCTTCCCACGACGATGCCCATCCCGACTAACACTGCCGTCTCCTTGACCGCTGTCCCGCTGAATATTTTCAGGCTGATGATGGCAATTACAAACAGCCCGCCAATGCCATTGATAAGCGTCAGCACCACGCCAGTTGCCCCCAGCAACCACCGTAACACTATTGGCAACGGGCCATTGTCCAGGAATGACCAGTTGTCACTCAGCTTGTCACACGGTCTGGGGTTATTGTTTTGCCAGTTCACACTGCGCATGGTGGCGCGCGCCTGAAAGAAATGCGCAGTCCCGGCGGCGGCGCGCACGGCCAGATGAATCGGGATGCCGGCAATGGTATAGGGGGCCATTGCGCAACACAACCAGGCAAGCCCCCAGCCCAGAAAGTGACGGAATGACTGCTCTTGTAGAAAGAACATCACCTGATTGCTGGTCACCGGGAAAGGCTCCAGTAGCAGGATCACCGCCATAGTCAGTATGACCATAATCAATAATGCAATGATCAGCCCCAGCGCCAGACCCAGCAGCCCGAGTAACAACCGGATGAATACGCTGCAGAGCAACTCGAATGCGCGAGCCAGCCATCGCGTGCGCGTGAAAAGCCTGTGTAGGCGCCTCCCTCGGTTCTTTTGCATAGGAAGATGTGCGCAACCGTAAAACAGGAAATTGTCGGTAACTACGCGCGCGATGGCGCGCTCTTTGAGAGTAGTCATAACCTGCCCGCGCCGCTGTCAGGGCGAGTTCCGGATTGCGCCAGCCTCTCAACCTCCGTCCGCTCCAGGATCAGTGTTGCGTGGGTGTTCCCTGCCAGAATGCCCCGATACAGAGTGGCTGGATCACAACCCAGTTGTTGCGCCGCGCCTTCAATCGTGTAATACAAGAGTTCGGCATCCCCATCGACGCAGACGTTCTGGCGCGCGTACGTGAGCGCCATATACGTCATGAGCGTTTGCAGGCTCACCCGTGGATCCGCGATCAAGTCACGGATGTGTTGTCGCGTGGCGACGTCGCGGATAACCGACAGGTACGCGTCGACAAACAGGATACCCTTTAGTTCATTTACAGATGACGCAGCCGCCAGCCGGCTCAGCACCGTCTTGTTGCGCAACGCGCTGATGAACACGCGCGCCACCATCGTCCACTTAGGATTGATGCGTGTGATCTCCTCATCATCAAAGGGCGCCAGCGCAGTCCCGGCGCGTGACACCAGGGCGATTACACGATTAGTCGACTCAGCCGGGTTTATGGTCATTCTGCATCTCCTGTTGAGCTGTTTTCTGATCGACGAGTTGTTGACCACAATCGCAGGCCGCGCGGGCTGAGCGCAGCCCGAAGCGTGCCGGGGCGCGCGCATCGTATTCAATGGCCGACGCCAGCGGCGCCGAATGTGCCAGTTGCGCCTCGCAGACCATCAGCCCGGCGATCAGCATATTGGTTTGTACGATCCCCGCCTCAACGGCGTCTCCGCAGCGGACGCGCCGGCCGGCCTGTTCGCGCGCCAGCCGGTCAACATCGAGTCGACAGTTCAGACAAGCGGTATGTCCTGGCGCGCACACCTCGACGTGTCCGCCGAATGGGCTGGTTCCGCCGTTGATAAAAGGGCGCCCAGCTTTCACGGCCCACTGGTTCACCTGTGCGCGCGCTGCGTAGTTATCGACACACAGGAAGCTCAAGTCCGCCGCTTCGACGTGACCGGCAGCGACCATGCCAACGTCTGGCATTACGTTAAGACCTGGTTGCAACAATTTCAGCTTGCGCGCCAGTACTACTGCTTTTGGCTGCCCAACTGCATCGTGATACAACACCTGACGGTTAAGGTTAGTTTCCTCTACGATGTCGGGATCGACGATGGTGAGTCGCGAGATGGAGTCGCCATGGGAGAGTGCTAAACCGAGTGCGACGTAAGTGCCAAGTGCGCCCGCACCAATAATCAGCACATTGCCAAACGATGTCGCGAGACGCGGTGTGGACGGCGGGTGAGTAGTCGTCCCAAAACGCGTTTGCTGGTTTAAATCGTAGGAGAACGGGCCGGCCACGGCGGCGCCATCGCCCGGCAGGGGCATCAACTGCTTGCGTACTTCCTCGATCATCGCGCCGGCGATGACCTCACACACACCTATGTCCGGGGTGCCCTCTGCCGTCACGACAATGTCGTTCTCATCATCTCGGACAAACGCGCAAGCGCCACCCGATGCCCCGGCGACCCCCATAAACGCTGGTATGCCCTTCTGACGCGCATACCGGGCGCAAATGCGTTGTGACACCGGATCGCCGCTCGCTTCAATGAGTGCATGGCAGGCAGGCATAGATAACGCCATTGCATCGTAACGCAACCGCAACGGGATGCTACGCACAGATACTTCAGGGTTTATTGCGCCCAGCATGAGGGCGAGTGTTGCCGCACGCCGCGATACGGCTGACGCGCCGACGAGGAATCGGAAGCGATCAACCCCAACCGGCGACGCCGCGTCGGATGTGATCATACTATCGTCAACCAGCGTCAATGTGCCTATGCCAAGCGCAGCTAAACCCAGGCTGATGAAACCACCCAGGGCGCCAGCGCCAACGATAATCACATGCGCCCGGCGCAGTAAATTCTGATCCCAATGCGAAAGAACGGTCTGGCGGGCATAACGGGTATCTGTCACACCCCCCCCCCCGACGCGCCAGAACGCACTACGACTTCGACGGCGGGGGCGGCAGCGACGGGTAAACGGGCGATGCGGGTCCAAAAGTGGAGCACAGACGCGCGCAATCGTGAGAACAATCCGACCCGCGCGGGGGTCTCAGCCCCAACTTCGACCACGGCGGCACAGCCCGCAGGAATGTCTTGCGGCGCTGCCAGTATCCGCACCGGCGCACAGCAGACCTTTGCCTCGATTTCCGCGATGAGTTGCATATCCGAGGCGACAGTGTAAACAACTTCAAGCGGCACTTCCAACTGCTGGATACTCGGCATATTGCAACCGCTACACCATGCGCTGGTGAATACCTCCGCATGGGGCGTGGCAGAATCATGCGCATTGACAACAAGACTGTACGCATATCCCGCTGGGACAATACGGCGCGCCTTCATCCCCGCCAAAGCCAATCGTTCGAGCAACTCGGGGGCATCAGAATTGAGCTCTACGCTGCCTGTGTCATCAACGATGCTCATGCGGCCCGATTCTCCCATGCGGACTTCCATCTGGTGTTCGAGACAGGTGCGATTCGATGCAGTAATCTGCATCAGAACTGCGACGGTATTTTCGTTATCTGTTTCGGAGTGGAAGGGGCTCATGTGGCCGTGGCTGTGCCACCAGCCTTTCGGCTGTTTACCCATTTGTTCCATCTCACGGCCACACGCCAGCACACTTTGTGCATCGATGCGCGCGGAGACATGACTGACAGTTTGACCTGGCGCCAGCATGACGCTATCCACCAGGTCATCCTGTCCCCCCAGAAGGAAGCCGATGCACTCGCAGCCCGGATGCAGTTGGTTGACCAGGCGGGCATATCGGTTCACTTGTAGCAGCGCCTGGTCTGTAATCCTTAGTCTTTGGTGGTCTTCAGGTAATTGCATTTCAACCTCCTCGATTTAAAAACTGGATGAAAGTGTTCATGTATTGCATTGGGTCGCTCGCAGTTCATCGCGGTGCGAAATCGCCTGTTAAAGCCCGCGACGATAGGGAAATATGGGTAAGCCCTCGCGCTCGGCATCCGCCCGGCTGACAATACGGTCAGAGTACGAGTCAATCGAATGGTGCGGTGTGCTGTCGTTCCCGGCGTGATGACCGGATGTCAACGTGCGTCGCGCATCAAGCAGGTATGTGCAAATTGCATCAGCGGGCGGCAATCGTCGCAGTGCCTCATAGTAGGACACAGGCTTTACCATACAAATGGACGCATATGGGCTAACTGACGACACAAACATATGTTCGTACGCGGTGAGAACGACGGCTTTCCCGCCCCCCATGGCATCCGCCGGGTTTGTCGGGATCAGTACGCCGATGCGTGTGGCGTCAAAGCGATACAGCGCGCCGCCCCCATCCTCGACCACATAACGCGGCACTTCAATACACGCATACCAAGTATCTCCCGCGCGCAGGATACTGTATTCGCGCCCTCGATACAGCTTGTGATCGGTGCTCAGCACTCCTGTCGCCAAGCCGGCCTCCAGATTGCGCGTTTCAACTTCAAGCCTGCGTAGCGCCTGCATCCGCTCAGGGATTTCTGCGATCGCCTGTTCCTGCAACGCGTGTTTTAAAGCAGTCTGATACTCGATCTCAACCGTCTTTACCAGCCGTGAGCGGCAACTGAGCCCATAATGCTCATTGCCGAAGTGCACGATCAGATCGGAGCGCAAACGCGGTGATACGGCAGACAGGTCGAAGACGCGGTCGTCCAGAATCATACTGTAAGCCCCGACAACGGTCCCCAGCAGATCAATGGTCGGCGCCGGGGCAGCGAGTGGGGCGGATGGCGCCTCAGGCGCGGGTAGTAGTGCGACAATCGATGTCTCACCTTCGAGCAGGCGCATCCGGGGTATCAACTCATTAACGATAAACTGCGGCGCGCGCAGACTGTCCAGTTTGCGCCGCAGTTCCTGCAGTGATTCAACGCGCTGATCGACGGTCTTATGCAGGTAGGCAGCTTTGAATGCCTCCAGCCGATCTGCAAACGTCGCCACATAACCGATCTCCATCTGGCTCAGACTTTGCGCAGGCAGCAGAGCAAAGCGCAGGCCTTCAAAGGCGAACCAATCTCTCGCGTCGGGCGCACCAACCGCCAGAAAATGAATGACGCCTCCCAACACGGCCAGCGGAGTCTCCGATGCGAGTGTGAAGAACTCATGTCCTGGCAACTCACCTGAGTCGGTGCGACGAACAAACTGCTGCATGGTCATAGCTACTTCCGCGGGATCGGGCGGCTCAACCGCACCCCGGCAACCATTCCCAGAATGAACGCTACCAGCATCATGATCACCGCGTACAACACTCCATTGTCCATAGAAACCTCACTAAGTCAGAAGCAATGGCCACTCACAAGAGAGTGACCCTTGCCCGCCAATACGCGAACTCATGCCGCCTGTTGCGCGCCAGTGCTTGCCGGGCCAACGCTTATCCCCCCGACTGCGCCTTCGCGATCCCAATTTCGATGGTTTGCACTGGCGGCTTGAGTTGAACGTTTTTCTGGTCAATTCCCTGCCGCCGTGTGAGCACGCGCACGGAGTCGCCCTGGCGCACCTCGATCACACAATATGGGTCGGCTAACGTTTCGCAGATTCCAGCGACGACGTCCGCCGGCGCGCCCGCCTGGGACAGCAGTGTGCGGATGCCCTCCTCAATCGGCTCGGAGGCAATAGCAGCTACAGCCATCGGGGCGAGTAGCACATCGATTGCTGTGCCAATTCCATGGCGAATCTTGAAATTGATTGGATTTGTGGTTTCTGACATCGCATTTACTCCTTCTGGGTGAATCTTATAAACCTTTTGTGTCATATGTTTGAACATTCAAACAATTATCGCACTCATATTAAGACTTTAGATTCGATTTGTCAAGTAGCAAATGGGTATTGACAAAGAGCGATTCATAGGTACAATCATTCATACAAATAGATAATCATAATTTGTTTACAAGCGCAAACGTTTTCCAGAAAAACAGAACATCGCTACACTTGAATTTCCACAGAGGGTCGAACGTGCCGAAGTATTCGGCGCATTTCGATATGGGATTCGTGCCCTGGACCCACTAATACAAAAAACGCGGGCAGGGCAAAAAGTTACTCAGGAGGTTCCGATATGCTCGATACGCTCATGGTCGCACATAGTGTTCTTGCCGAAATCAACCAGAATCTGGCTGCGTTGCCGTGTCCACCGATGCCGCCCGACTTTCCCGAAACGCAGGCACAGTTACAACGGATGGCCGGGTTGATGGATCAATGGCTTAGCAAAGCTCGCGCCGCTCTGGCCGATCCGGCCTGGCGTACCGTCACCCAGTCCGAACCGTTTGAGGATATCATCGCTCTTTTAGCGCAAATCGAGTGGAGGCTGCAAGGCTGCTATGCCTTGAAAGGGACTATCTTTGGCGCAGGCGCATTCAGTCCCACTGCGCTGGCTGAACTCGCGGAAATCATGTATGAGGCAATTGCGGCGGCCGCGATTCTTGAGTCCATCGGCAGCTTTCCGAAAGCGCTAACGTGGGCTGCAACGATGGCTGGCCTCGATCCCGCCATACAGATAAAGCTCCGTGTGATTGACAAACGTATCATGGCCGTCTTCCTCCCTGCAACTGTACTTTCGGACATAGCTAAGCGAGAGGCCATTCTCTTAGCGGTCTTCTTTGACTGCTATTTCGGATTTCAACAGAAACTGAAACCATCTGGTTCAGCCTACGATGGGTTGTTCCGCGAAGTATGGCCGCGACGTTTCCGCAAGAACCGAGACTATAAGCCGACGAGTAAACGCATCCTGTTAGGGTATAGCAGTTCGCTGGACTACCCCATTATGATGAATACGACCTGGTTCGCTAATGCTATGAATGTTGTGGCCACGGCTGAAGGCAAATCCCTGGGCAACCTGAGTGGTGAACTGGATGCATTCGTTCAAGCTGTCGATGCTGCGATCCAGAACAACCTGTCGCTACCACTGCCGCCCGACATTCGGACCGCTTCCGATGTGCTAAAGACGCTGCTTGGCTATGTGCGCGCGACAGCGGCCGGCAAGACACCACTCAGCAAAGTTCGTGTGAATATACCATGCGATGCTGCTCGCTGGAATCTGATGGACATGTTCGCGCAACTCGCCATTGCTGCCGGGGTGAAGCCCGACACTGGCGGCGCGGCGGCCGCGGGTGCAGATAATCTCCTGAAACTGGGCGAGCCAAACGTCGACTTGTTGATGCCATTTGTGCCGCCGCGATTATTGGACATTCTGGAACCCGACATAAACATTCTGTGGTATGACCGTCCAGCAGGCGCAACGAAACTCACGCGGTGCACCCCTGCTGCGCTCAAAGGTCGCACTGGTCCACCACACCCTGAGGTGCACAACTATGTGATCGAATTTGCGCCGGGCGCACCGGTCGTGTACAACGCACTGAGCGAGAACTCTGTCACACCGGTCCGCACCGACCGGGTAATCGTCATCAATAAGTTCGGCTACTACCTGGCCAGTCGCAGTGTGGATAGCTACGTGGATCGCACCCTGGCAAGTACGGATGGCTCGAGGTTATTACGTGTCAATGGCTTGTTCGGTTTCGACAGCAGCATTAATCCTGCATTGTCGCCTGCCGATTGCGCTGCTCTGGCGGAGCAGGCAGCGCATCCGCAAGAGCATTTGCCCCCATACGACTTGTTCGTTATCGCCGGCTTGCAGAGTTTCGATGCCGCTGCACAGGCAACGGCTGAGAAAGAACTGAAGCTCTTTAGTGACGCCGGCATCAAGATACATATCGAAATATCTGGCGAAAAAGACTTGGATTGGTTAGTCAAGGTAATTGCCGGCAACAAGTTGTATAGCGTGAGTTGTGGCGAGGAACTTGACCAACTCTATCAGGCCACATGCCGATACTCTTTGGGTCTGCTTACCGACGCGGCCAGGCAAACCGAATCAGCGCGCCAGCAAGTATTTGATAGTTCGTTACTTGGTCAGCCGCATGGTTATCAGATGGCAGAAAAGGCCGCGGTAGTTTTGACGACGCTCGGTTTGACGAGACTATATGTCCACGACACTGATATGGACATCATTGTGCGCGACGGAACACTTTCATTGGAAAAACGGATGGTCGAGATCCGCGCTGGCATCGTCGCGAAGTGGGTGGTGTTGCGCATGCTCATGTCGCGTGGGATCAACCTTAACCAGGACCGCGACACAATGACGCAGGTGAAAGAAACAGGGTTATGGGCGCTGCTGGATACCGCGCGCGCCTTTTATGCGCGGGCGGCAGTTCGCAGACCTGACGGAAGTATTGAACTCTACGGCGTCAATGTTAAGAACGGTCTTACGAATAAGGACTGCGCCATTATGTTCGTGCCGGTGCGCTGGGTATATGGGGCGATGCAGGATCGACTCCGCATCGTTGGCGCCGGAGACACGACATCTATTATCAGTTGCGTTCAAGCAATGTTCATGAGCGCAACAGTGCAAAGGAGAATAAATCAATCATGACTTTTAATCAGACTGTAATCGAAAATATGAAGGCGCCGGTTGCTGATCGCCTGGCGGCCATCGCGGCGCTAGGTGAGAGGCGTAAAACTCGCGCGAGTCTCGTTTCGAATCGTCCACTTATAAATGGGGCTCGGGATCTCAGCGTGGACACATTAGAAGGGACGACTTCCCTGACATTGATCGTATCTGATACAGAGGATTCTCCAGAAGTACGCATGTTGGCCGCAAAGGTGCTGGCAGAAACGGACCCCGGCAGAGCGCTTGAGCTCTGCAATGACTTACTAGCTATATTCCAACCCGGGATAAATGAACCATGATGAACCCTATTGAGGTGGCAACAACTACCTTCAGTGGGGCTGCCCCTGCGTTGGCAGGGGCAGCCCCACTGAACTTCTCACAAATTGCTCCGTCGCACTTACATGACCGACTACCGACGGGGCGTCAGCTAATAATCCTTCCACCTTACGCTAGCCTATTTATTCCTCTTAGTAACTGGTTAATTACACCAGGCCTTGCAACAAGAACAATACTCACGAACAAGCTTCAGACGGTCGGCTCCGATTGTATACAGCTTTTGCCAAATGAAACGTTTTCGGGCATGCTGCAACTTGCGGGAGTGGCGGGAGTAGCGCCAAACCAGGCGCAGTCCATCACAAGGCGACTGATGGTGTGTACTGACTCCACCGCTGCGGGCATCCCGTTTGAAGCATTGTGGTCTGCTGATGACTACGGTGGCGCGCCGCTTGGCTTTGTGGCTGCAAGTAGTGCAATTGGTATTTCGGTTGTGCGCGACCTGCGCCTGGAACCGCTTGCCCCATTGGAGATCGCGCACAAGCAGGCGTTGCAAATGCTGGTCGTTTTCTCCAATCCTGCAGCCCCTAACCTGAATCTCGGCACAATCAACGTTATGGATGGTCGGGTGACTTTCGCAGCTGGCGCGCTTGCGCAGGAAAGCCTGGCCTTAGAGGAAACACTCGGCGGGATGATCCGATGTGGATTGCTTGATATGCACTTCCTGATCGGCGTCGGAGGCGTCGACGGAAATCCATCGGCGGTATATCGCGGACACGTGCGTAAGGGTGCGACAGCTCTTGAATGGGTTGTTACAGCGCAATTTAGTGGTGGCATGGCGGCTCAATTCAATACAATGCTGGATGAGCGGCAGTGGCACTGCCTGCATGTCTACGCACATGGCAGTATGCCTGATGGAAACGCAGCTTTGGTTCTCAGTCCCGGCGTTCCGCTTGCGTACGCTAGCATCACTTTTCATGGAGGTCGCGCGCCGCGATTGGTCGTGCTGAACGCCTGCGACATTGCTGCCGCGCCAAATGCCGTTGCACCCGCGATGAATGGATTCGCTCCACTATTCCTGCTGCACGGCACAACCAACCTGGTGGCGATGCAGATGAAGGTGTCGCCGGATACCGCCACGCGCACGACGCGCGCGATCTACAGCCGGCTGGCGCAGTCGCTCTTTACACGCCAACTCGACTTTGATGAAGGCCTTCACGACATGCGCCAGGAGGTTAACAATCTTAACAATCCGCGCCTCGACTTCTTCTGCCCAGTGCTGTACTACCGGCCGGTCAACGGGCCGATTTTTAAGTATGCTGATGACCGTCTTGCTACATGGCAGATGATCGCAACCAAGAGTTTGCCCGTGAATCCCATGACGCTGTTGCAAGCCCTGCGTTGGACTGCAAAGGATGGCATATAGGAGAGTAAGCTATGACAAAACTGGTCCCGCCGCAAGATAACCCCTCAGCAAAATCGATGGGGCGGCATTGGTCAGCCTACCGATTGAAGTTGCTCGCGGCGCTGACAACAGAGGTTTTGATTTTTGCCGTCTGCACAGGCGGCGTCATTGGCGGGGTTGTGCAAGCGGAGGCTCGATGCTGGGGTGGTCCGGGGCCGTCGCCGCAAGTCGTTAACCGCTATATCGTGCAGAGTGGTAAGCGCACGGACATTCTGGGTTCTGCAGTCTATCCCGCGCAATCCGGGCAGGCGACACTGGGGCTGGATCTGTCGCTGCGCCGCTCGTGCTACTGTCCCGATGGTCAGATCACCGCTGATTTACACACGTTTCAGCCTGGCGACGCGCTCCCATGGGTCGAGGTGCAACTGGGCAGCAAAACTGGGCAGCAATTGTCAGAGACTCAATCACCGCACGTCGGTATTGTCTCCGCTGTACTGGGGGATCGCACACCGCTGACATTGGAGGGCGAGTGGATCGACCTGCCCCACGGGCGGTATCGGGTGGAAATGAACGTTATGTGTTCCACCCGAGCGGGTTCATTGCCAATCGAGTTTGCAACATTTATTAAATAGGACTTGATCCTAAGTCGCGCTCTTTTACCAATACAAAATAAATAGCGCCAGGAAACACATCATGCTTAAGTTAAATCTCAAATCCATTCTGACTCTCGGGTTCGTGTGTATTGCTCTTACCGCATGTCCATCACCGACACCAACGCCAACGCCCCAACCGCCGAAGGTGGGAATAACAACAAATGCATCCGGTCAGAACATGTCGCGTGGTATTACCGTATCGGTTGACATCAATTTGACTCCGGAAACACTGAAGAACGTCGCAAGTGTTGTAAATGTAACCGCCGATCATGGGATTCGGTGCGAGAGGACCGATGCTACGAGCAAAGACCCGGTGAGATGGGCGTGGTACTGCACAGCTGCCGTTGATTCCCCGCTTGGTCCGGCCAGGATCTTTGCTGAGGTGAATGGTACGTTTGGACAGACCACGGAATCATACAATGTTAATATTACAGCAAATACAGCCCCACCGCCCACCACTTCAACCGTTGTGCCTTCCGAGACTCCAATTCCTGCAACGGCAACGACGGTTAATATTGCCCCGGGCGAAGTGAAAGTCACAGACACACCGCCAGCGCAACCATGCAAAGATGCTATTTGTATCACGAGCCCCAAAAGCAAAGAAAGTGTATCCGGGACCACGCTGGTGGAAGGCACGCTACAGAAGCCCTTAGCCACAGGTGAGGAGGTCTGGGTGTTGATCGTACCCGGCGATACTAAGCATTATCACCCTCAGTCTGGTTCAACCGTAACCAATCTGGTTTGGAGCGTCTCGGCAACAGTAGGGCAGTCACAGGATCAGGGTAAAACATTCACGATCTATGCAGGCATCGCCGACCCAACTGCTGCAAAGGCGTTCGCGGACTATCTTGATAATGCGGCTAAGAATAAGAGGTGGGATGGGATAGATGAACCCGATTTGCCGAAAGGCTTCAAAGCGCAATCCATCGATGTGACACGCAAAAAATGACCCACCCTCAAGGCTGCAACGTATGATCTCACCTACGTGATCGGCGGATTTGGTTGGTCTGCTGGCGTGGGCGAAAACCCCAACCTCAGTGTCATAACGATAGAACACAAGGATATCAGATATGAATAGTTCGCGGCGGGCGTCTCGGATGTTCGCCTTTGTGGTGTTACTCGGGCTGATGGTGGGATGCCGTCAGCCCGAGGCGCCCCCAACAACGGCGCCGTTAGCGCTTAAGCCGAACGTCGTCATCACGATGGCAACACCAACACCTGATGTGGTTATCACAGCAACGCAAGTCTTGCCAACACCCCCTGTGGCGCGCCGCAACCTGAGTGACAGCCTGTATAGTCTGTGCTGGGTAGCGTTCTCGCCGACGCACTATAGTCCCAAGCCGCCGTTGATTACCCCCACACTGGAGTCATTACGCGCGGATCTGCGCACATTACGCGCGGCAGGTTTTACGGGGCTGGTCACCTATGGAAGCGATGGGATCACAGGGCGCGAGCTCCCGCAGCTGGCGACAGAAGCGGGTTTCAGCGGTTTGATCGCTGGGGTGTGGACTGTGCCGCCGTCGGAAGAGGAGCTTCTGGCCATCCGAAATGCCGCGTTATATACCATTACTGTGGGTTACGCCATCGGCAATGAGGGATTATTCTCACGCTATAGCGTCATCACCCTGACCGAAGCGCTGAGTCAGGTTCGCGCGCTGACCGGTCTGCCTGTTGCTACAACTCAACCGGTGGGTGATTATGGATATCCCCCGTTTCTTGCGCTCGGCGACTGGGTATTTCCGAATGCACACCCATACTTCAGCAACATTAAGGAGCCTGCCGCGGCGGTTGCATGGACAACAAAGGTCTATAGCGATGTGGCGCGCCTGACGAATGGTCGCCCGTTGCTCTTCAAGGAAGTGGGACTCCCAAGTGCAGGTGATCCGGCGATCAGCGAGCCGCAACAAGCGCAATATTATGCCGCCCTACAACAATCACCTGCACATTTTGTTTACTTCGAGTCGTTTGACCAGCTTTGGAAAAAATCGCTGCCTGTGGAGCCACATTGGGGGCTTTTTAACAGTGACCGTTCCCCGAAGCAAGTTTCTGCCTCGTTATGCCGCAAATAGGGCTACCGCAGACGCAGTAAATATCCATTCAAAACCATAACTATGACTATAACTACATCAGCCAATAATCCGCGACTTTCTGAAGATAAACCCGTGTTGGACGAGATCATTAAGAACCTCGAGCGGCGTTGGGGGTTGACGCTGGCGTCGTTTCTACCGCCTGAGGCGCAGGCGTGCATGCAGGTCTGGCAGATGGCGATAGCGCGACTGTGGGGCGAAGGGGATGCAGCCATCCGGCGCAGTCGCGAATGGATTGAATATGCTGACCGGATGCAACTGCATTGCACACAGTGCACGCTCACCCGTAGCGATCCGGGCGGGCCGGTTAGCGCTGCGGCATTCATCAAACCGGGGCGGCTACTACAGGATGTCCTGCATGCGATTGACGACATCACATCACAGATTGCTCCGTTCAAAGTGGTTCTCACGCGCCTGGCGCTGAACGGTGCAATATTCACTGCCTGGGGCGAAACCATAGATGAACCTGCAAGAAAACAGCGCGAGCAGTTATTGCGCGGCTTCGCAAAGCATTTGCCGGATTATTGCAATGTGCGCATGCGCGAGTGGGATACCGACTCCGCTAAGTACGGCGATATACATTGCAGTATTGCCGCACTCAAACGCCAACCGCCACAGGAGTACCAGTCTCTGGTAAACAATGTTGCGGGGATCGCCGGATTACAGTGTGATCCCTTCACGATAGCCGGCGTCACTCTGGTGCACCATCGCATGCGCACACTCGCGTTTCCACAGCAAGGTAGCTGGTACTTCCCGTTCGGACTACATGCAACCATGCCGGCGGAGAGCGATGTGTTAGGACTTGACACTACGCTTTCTACAGGGGACGCAAAACCGTAACTCAAAAACCTACCGCCTCATCCACCATCGCAAGATAGTTCTGCACAGGCACATAACTGGGAATCGAGTTGCCGGAGCCAATCGCGTACCGCCCGCGCGCGCCGCAGGTTTCCATCAGGAAGCGGGCATGCTTGCGCACGTCCTCTGGCGTGCCGGCCGCGAGGATGTTCAGGTCGATCCCGCCCAGCACCGCGATGCGGTCGCCATATTTCGCCTGAAAATCCTGCACCGGGATGATCCCGTCCTCGTAGGAGTGCTTGCCATCGATCTTGATGTCGGAGATCAGGTCTTCCATGATGGTGCCGAGGTTGCCGCACGAGTGCAGGAAGTAGGGCAACCCTTTGGCGTGGGTCATCTCCGCAACGCGTTTGTGCCACGGCAGGCAGTACTTGCGCAACGCGTCCGGCTTAATCAGCGTGCCGGTGCGGAAGCCCATATCGTCGCCGGGGAAGATGGCGATGAGGTGATCGAGATCGAGCAGGTGCTCATAGAATTTGATCAACAGGGCGCCGATCTTGTCGCTGATAGCCTGCACCAGGTCGGGCGCATCGTACAACGCCAGCGCAAGCCCTTCCATCGACATGATGAAGGACAGGTGCTCGAAGATGCCGGCGGCGTGGCAACTGATCAGTCCCATGCCTTCGGGCAGGTGGCTGTTGATGTATTCGACGGGGAAGAAGTCGAAGTCCTCGACGCGCGGCCACTGATAGCGCTCAAAATCGTCCCACGTCATAATCGTGCCGTGGTGCTCGTCGGGCCATTGTCGTTGTTTGTCCGAACCCAGTGAAGGGTCGGGCGCCCCGAACTTGATCTCGTCAAAGGCCAGGCCGCGCTCGAAGCGCACGAAGTCGTAACCCAGACGGTACCAGAACTGGACGAAGTTATCGAGCGCGGCTTTTTGCGAGTCGCGATCCGCGCCCGCGACAACCCATTGCCGGCCCAGCAGGTCGGTGGTTATCGGCTTTGCCAGTACGTCGTCAACAAGGTATTCGACCAGCGGGACGCGCTTGCTCTTCGCGCGACCCATCATCAGGTCGATGAATTCGGTAGCGTTTGGTTTCGGTTGTGTAAGCGGTAGATTCTTGATCATCCTGGGTGTCTCCTGCGAATAGAATTCGCCGCGATGTGATTGTATGTGACTGTATGTAATTGTCATGAAGTGTAGTACCAGTTGCGATGTTAGGCAATTGAACCACGCCGCAGATGGGGACGGGATGGCACGGGACGGCGCCCATGCCCTACAGGCGGCGACTAGAAGTTGGCGCCGGCAGCATCGCGGTCTAGTAACCAGGTCGTTTCGCCGGGAACAGGGGAGATGAGTTGTGAGGGCAGCACATCGGGCTGGTATGACCCATGCAGGACACGGTCGAGAACAGCGCTCTTGCCTTTGCCGCTGACCAGAAACGCGACGTGGTGTGCCGCATTAATCAGCTTCGGGGTGAAGGTGATGCGTTGCATGCCCACTTTGGGCACATAGTGCGCAATCACCAAGTGGTCTGGCGGAAAGTCGCTGATGGCGCCGGGAAACAGCGATGCGGTGTGACCGTCGTCGCCCATGCCTAGCAGGATCAGGTCAAACGCCGCGGCAGAACCGAGTAACCGGATGATGTCGGACTCATACTGAGCTGCGGCGCCATCGGGCGACAGTTGTACCGGCGTCGCATGGATATTACCAGCGGGAATTGCGATCTTGCTGATCAATGCTTCGCGCGCCATGCAGTAGTTGCTGTCGGGATGATCGAGCGGCACGTAGCGCTCGTCGCTCCACCACAGGTGGATGCGCGACCAGTCGAACCGCCCGACATACGCCGGCGCAGCCAGCAGATTGAACAGCGCCTTTGGCGTGCTGCCGCCGCTCAGTGCCATATGAAAAACACCGCGCGCGGCGAGCGCCTCATGACACAGCCTATCGCAGTGCTCCGCAGCATCGCGCATCAGGGTTGTCGCGTCGGTGGATACCAAAGTGGTGCACAACATGTTCAATAATATGCGACGCGCGATACGTGGCCCGGAATGAACTGGTCACATATCACGTGTCGCTAAATCTCCAATCTCTTCCTACAGCACGCGCCACTGCTGGCCGTCGGCCTTTATAAAGTCTTCGGCCTGTTTTGGCCCCCAGGTGCCGGCGCGATACAACTCGATGAACGACCCGCTGCCGTCCTCCCAGTTCTTGAATACCGGCTTGAGCAGCGACCAGGCAGCCTCAACCTCATCACTGCGCGTGAACAGCGTCGAGTCGCCCAGCATGCAGTCGAGGATCAGACGCTCATAGGCGTCCGGCGCCGCCACATTGAAGGACGTGCCATACTTGAAGTCCATGATGACCGGGCGAATGTTCTCGCCGCTGCCCGGCACTTTAGAGCCGAACTTGAGCGAGATGCCTTCGTCAGGTTGAATGTTCAACGCGAGCGTATTTGGCTCGATCTGCTGCCCCATTGTGTCACTGAACAAGAGCAGCGGCGGCATCTTGAACGTGATGGCGATCTCTGACACGCGCTTGGGCAGGCGCTTTCCGCTGCGCACGTAGAACGGCACACCGGCCCAGCGCCAGTTGTCGATCAACAGCTTCATCGCCAGATAAGTTTCAGTGGTGGAATCGGGCGGAACGCCTTCCTCCTGTGTGTAGCCCTGCGCCAGCGTCTTGCCCACTTTGCCCGGACCGTATTGACCACGGATCGTGCCGTCGCCCTTGGTGGTGTCCATGCGCAACGCCTTCAGCACCTTGACTTTCTCGTTGCGCACGGCATCGGCGGAGAATTCCACCGGCGGTTCCATCGCCGTTAATGCCACCAGTTGCAGCATGTGATTCTGGATGATGTCACGGATAACCCCGGCATGGTCGTAATAAGAGCCACGGTTGACCACGCCGATATCCTCGGCCACGGTGATCTGCACGTGGTCGACGTAGCGGCGATTCCAGATGGGCTCAAAAATGCCGTTGGCAAAACGGAAGACAAGGATGTTCTGCACCGTTTCCTTGCCCAGGTAATGATCGATGCGATAGATCTGATCCTCGCGGAAGAACTGGTGCGTATGCGTGTTCAGGTCGCGCGCCGAATCGAGGTCATGCCCGAACGGCTTCTCGACGATGATGCGCGCCCAGGTTCCCACGCAGTCCTTACACAACGAACTGTGCCCGATGTGCTCAATGATGGTGCGATACGCTTCCGGCGGCGTCGCCAGGTAGTAGAGGCGATTGCCTTGCGTGCCGTGGGCTTTGTCGATCTCCTGCAGGCGGGTGTTCAGGTTCTCATAGTCCTGCGGGTTGCCGTAATCACTTTGAGCATAGTGCAGGCGCTGAGCGAATTCTGCCCACACCGCTTCGTTGATCGGTTTGCTGCGTGAGAACTCCTTAATCGCCTCATACATCTCGCTGCGGAAGGATTCATCAGTCTTGGGCTTGCGCGCAAAACCAATGACGGCAAAAGCCTTGGGCAGAAAGCCATCCACAGCCAGGTTATACAGCGCGGGGATTAGTTTGCGGTTCGTCAGGTCGCCTGACGCGCCGAAAATGACCATCGTGCATGCATCCGGAAAGCGCTGATTAATCGATGCCATTTGGTGTTTTTATACCTCTTAACTTGTTTTTGAGCGGCTGCGCCGCGACTTTGCCGTGCTGGCAGCGGGTTTCGCGCGCGCGCGCGAGCCAGGCTTGCGACCCGGCGCCTTTGCGCCTCCGGCTTTCGCGCTTCCGCGTGACTTGCGCGCGGCGCCTTTCAGCGTCTGTGTGACTTTCTTCAGCCCGGCGATGACATCGCGCCCCAGGTGCAGGCGAATCACACGGCGATTGTGCGCCAGCAGTGCCTCGTAATCACCGAGCGCCTGAGCGCGGATCAGCGTGCCAAACGTATAGGGTTCACCTGGAATCAGCACATCTTCTTCGGTGTCATAGGTCAGTTGCACAGCGATAACGTTATTGGCGCCACCCTTGTGCAACTGCCCCGTGCTATGCAGGAAGCGCGGGCCAAAGCCGAGTGTCACCGGCAGACCGCTGCGCACACCCAGTGCCGCGCGCAGTTTGGTCAATTCGGCGATTACACTTGGAATCATGGGGACATAGGCCTGTAGCGCCACATAGTCGCCGGGTTTGGCGCTGCGCAGGAATTTATTGATCTGGGCATTTGCCGACTTGCTGCTTTGCTCGATGGAGAATGCGCCGTGCGCCTCATACTCATCAAGCAGGCGCTTCGTGTTGACCTTGCTCTCAGCAACGTTTGGCTCGTCGAATGGGTCGACGCCAGTGACGACGCCGATGACAGCTGTGGCGTATTCCCAGCGGAAAAACTCCGCGCCGATATCGTAAGCATCATCGAGCTTCAATTCGATGACGGGCGCCTTGACACGCTTGAGCGACCCGATGAGTTTGTCAAAGGTCGGATCGTCGCCCAGTTTGAGGTTCACATACACGCGATCCTCGGTCAGCTTGGCGATCGGGCCCTTATATCCATCCAACTCGCCGACCAGCGGCACGATGCCCCGATCCTGTTTTCCGGTGCTCTCTGCAACGAGCTGTTCGACCCACGCGCCAAACGCCGCAATCGCAGGTGAAATGAGGAAGGTGACCTTGTCGCGCCCAGCCAGCGCGAGTCCGCCCAGGTGCGCCCCCAGCCATACGCCTGGGTTGATCATGCTGTCGCTCTTGCACCAGTTGGCCATCTGTATCGCGCGCTGGAGCAATCGGGCAATGTCCACACCATTCAGCGCCGCAGGAATCAGCCCGAAATAGGACAGGGCGGAATAACGCCCGCCGATATCGCTGGGATTGGTGAATACCTTGCGGAAACCTTCCGCAGCGGCCAGTCCCTGTAATCCGGTGCTGTCGTCTGTGATGGCGATGAAGCGCTGCCCGGCGGTATCGGCGGCAAAGACATCGATCTTGGCGCGGAAATACTTATAGAAGGAGTTGACTTCAACCGTGCTGCCAGACTTACTCGATACGATGAAGAGCGTTTTGGCGAGGTCGAGTTCCTTCTCCACTTCGCGCACACTGGTCGGGTCGGTGGTGTCGAGAACATGCAGTCGCAGGCCGTTGTGCTTGTCATCCCCGGCAAACACTTTGCTGAAAAGGTCGGGCGCGAGCGAGCTGCCGCCCATGCCAAGCACTACGGCGTCAGTCAGCCCGGACGCCTTGACGTCGTCGACAAATGCGGCGATCTCGACGAGACGCTTTTGCATGGTATCGATAACCGACAACCAGCCCAGCCGGTTGGCAATCACCTTGATGTGCGCGGGATCGGTGGTCCAAAGCGACGCATCGCGGTTCCACATGCGCGACGCGGCTTTCATCTTGACCAGTTCGTCCATGTACCCGTAGGCGATGCCCACATTGCTGGCGGTTCCCTGCGCCAGCCATTCGGCCTTTTTGCTTTCGATCGATTTCAACAGGGCTTTAAAGGCATCTGCGAACAAACCGACGCCATCATCTTGCAGCTTCTGCCAGGCCGCCGGCATTGATATCCCAGCCTCGCCAATCGTATCGATCACCTGGTGGGCGCCCTCATAACCGGTGTCGAGCGTCGGAGTCGCTTTACCGTGATCGCGGAAGGCTTTCAAAGTGGCTGGGGGAACGGTGTCCACTGTGGCCGGACCAATCAGCGCGTCAACATAATAGGTGTCTGGCAGAGCGGGATTCTTGGTGCTGGTGCTCGCCCATAGCACGCGTTGCGGGCGCGCGCCTTTGGCGGCGAGTTCCTGCCACTCGGGTTCGGCGCAAATGCGCTTGAATATCTCGTAGGCCAGTTTGCCGTTCGCAATACCGGCTTTGCCCTTGAGCGCTGTCAGTCTAGCCTTCAGATCCTTTTCATTTTCGGGCAGGGCTGCGACCTTCTCGTCCAGCAGTTTATCGACGAGCACATCCACGCGGCTGATGAAGAACGACGCCACCGACGCGATATCGAGTGATTCACCCCTCGTTGCGCGCGCCTTGAGCGCACCGATATACGCTCGCGCGACGGCCTCGTAGCCATCCAATGAGAAGATCATCGTGACGTTGATATTGATGCCGTCCCCAATCAGCGTCTGGATGGCTGGAATGCCCTCGAGTGTGGCAGGCACTTTGATCATCAAGTTCTTGCGTCCAACGGCTTTGTGCAAGCGACGCGCTTCCGTAACAGTGGCTTCGTAGTCGTGCGCCAGGTCGGGCGCGACTTCCAGGCTGATATAGCCGTCAACGCCGGCGGTCTGCTCGTACACTGGTGCGAGGATATCCGCTGCTGCCTGGATATCCGCAATCGCGAGCTGTTCGTAAATACTCTTGGTATCCAGGTTCTTCGCTGCGAGTTCCGCAAACTGAGAGTCGTAATCCGAGCTATTGGCGATGGCCTTCTCGAAAATGGTTGGGTTGGAAGTCACGCCCAGCACGCCGTATTCTGCAATCAGCTTTTGCAACTCACCAGATTTAATAATGCCGCGTTGTATGTTGTCATACCAGAAACTTTGGCCGTACTTCTGTACCTCAATATTGGGGTTTCCATTTGATTCACTCATATTCCATTCTCCAAAGCCATAATTACATGCGCCACACTGCCGCGCGCGGATAAAACCTGCAATCCACAAGGGACGCAAAGCCGTCACGGGCAGGCGGATTGCCGGCAAAGGCGTCAAGCTTATGCGCCGGGATTTAAGCGCTTTAGTTGCGACTTTCTGACCGGATGGCGCCGCCGAATTGCTATCAAAATGTGATAACAAGTCTTCTCCGCCCCAGGC
>CAIXPS010000468.1 GCA_903921365.1 uncultured bacterium
AATAATTTCACCGCTATTAGCACTAACCTCCTCTTCTACTTGATGCGGATTCTTAACATCCAGATCAAACCCTCTCTTCAAATCTCCAACCGCTACCTTCCACGCAACATCACTTTGCTCGCGCTTATCCCACCACTCAATCATTGGTGTGAACTCGTCAAACTGGATGGCCTTAGTCTTTGAGTAGCTCTTTTGCCCTTCCGGTAGGCGATGCTCGTAGTACCAAATTTCTTTTGTAGGCGTCCCTTTTTCGAAAAATAATAGATTAGTAGAAACGGTGGCCGGGTGAAAAGTAGACTGAGGTAAACGAATAATTGTGTGGAGGTTACACTCTGTGAGGAGTTTTTCGCGAATGCGCTCCTTGTAGCCGTCGCCGGTAATACATCCATCCGGCAGAACAATGGCACATCGGCCTCCGCGCTTAAGAAGCTGTATACAGAGCACAATGAACAGATCAGCTGATTCGCGGCAGCGAAAGGATGCTGGAAAGTTAGTTTCAACACCATCGGCAATGCTGGCACCAAAGGGTGGATTAGCCAAAATTACATCAACCTGTTGCTTCGAGCTAATTGCGGTGTATTCAGTCTTTAAGCTATCGACATAATGCCAGTCTGGTATATCAATGTCATGGAGGATTAGGTTGGTAAGGCCCAAGACATAGGAAACTGGTTTTAGTTCCCAGCCAATGATTGAGCCCTGGAGAACAGCTTCGTCGTCGAGCGTGTGAACCTCGTTACTCCGTATGTAGTCAATGGCAGCAGTTAAGAAGCCACCAGTACCAGCAGCAGGGTCCAGCACTTTCTGTCCAAGCTTGGGGGCAGCCATCTGTGTCATAAGACGCGTTATTGCACGTGGCGTGTAGTACTCCCCTTTATTTCCCGCATCCCGTAATTCTAGTAAAACGGATTCATACACCGTACCAAAGATGTGACGATCGTCGCTATTGTTAAAGTCAAACCCATTTAATTGATTTATGACCTTACGCATCTCATAGCCGGACTTCATATAGTTGTTTGAGCCGTCGAAGACCTCGCGCACGAGTTCAGCCCGCTGCGGAAAATAGGAGGTTTTTAGTTTGCTAAGGTGAGCGAAAAGGCCATCGGTAGGATGGTCAACGAATGCAATGAGATCATCACCCGTGACGCCTTCAGGGTTATTAGCCCAACTCCTCCACTGAAATTTTTCTGGGATAACGGACTTATATTGGTCACGAATCAGCTCAAGTTCTTGATCTTTTTCATCCAATATTTTTAAGAAAAGCATCCAACCAAGTTGCTCCAAACGCTGCGCGTCGCCAGAGACACCCCGATCTTGACGCATGATATTGCGGACATTTTTGATGATAGATGAAATATTTGGCACAGGGTTAGGCTACCTTGTAAAGTTCATTGGTCAGCGAATTAATAGCTGCGTCATAAGCGGATTTACCGCCAAAGGAGTGAATTATTTCCATAGGCGACCCCAGCTTGTTTAAGGGATCAAGGCGAATAATTTCTGGATTTTCCAAGTCTAATATTCCATCGTCCGAATACTTATCAAGCAACGCAGCAATAACACTGCGGGCAAGATCGCCATATTTAGTGAAGTAATTTCGTTTTTTAACCTGCTCTGCGCGCTCTTTTCGAGTCAAAGGCTTTTGCTCAAAAGCTACATGACAGATTAGATCAAACGGGTCAAAGGCCGATCCTACCTCCTCCTTCAATGCGGAAAAGATAACTCCATGCTCTTCTAGTTCCTCGATGATGACGCGTTTCTTATCTGCCTGATTCCATGATCGTAGAAATGCATCTAAAGAACCGTAAGTACTGCGAACATTTTTTTGTGTGTAATCTCGCAAACTCTCGGTAATAATCTTTCCGTTATGGTCCATATACTGGACACGTTCTTTAATTATCATAACTTCTACACCATTAACCGTGACTTTGCGACGGCGCTCGGATAAATCTGAATCAACATCAATTGTGACATCTGGCCTTTCGGACTCAAGAAAGCCAAGCGCTTCTCCTGTAACGTCATCTGTGATCGGCGCATCATAAGTTTCGCTATCAGCATCAGAAATGTCGTCGCTTTCAACTGAGTTTTTTATGCGAACTGGATCGCCATCGAAATCTTTATCCGCAAACAAGGCTGTGACATTGCGGAAATCCATAATCGTGAAATAGTACTTGCCGAAATCTTCGTTGATTCGGGTACCACGCCCTATGATCTGCTTGAACTCAGTCATCGAGCCAATATTTGAGTCCAACACAATGAGTTTACAAGTCTGAGCATCCACGCCGGTAGTCATTAATTTGGATGTTACCGCTATCACTGGATATGTTTCAGATGGGTTTATGAACGCATCGAGCTGGTCCTTACCCTCTTTGTTGTCGCCGGTGATCTGCATCACATACTTGCTATTAACGGAGACCAAATCGGCATTTATATTCGCGAGCTCTCTTCGCATGCCCTCGGCATGCTCTATATCAACGCAAAAGACAATAGTCTTTGAGAAGCGATCACTGCCTTTGAGGAATTCAGTGACCTTCTTAGCAACGGCTTGGCGGCGTTCTTCTACTACGATATGCTTATCAAAATCTGTACGGTTGAGATCGG
>CAIXPS010000469.1 GCA_903921365.1 uncultured bacterium
GCCAAGTCAACTTTGTGCAGGACAACCACAGTAAGTCGGCCAAGAATGTCTTGCGCGGACTGCATTACCAAATCCAACAACCACAGGGTAAATTGGTGCGTGTGGTTGAGGGTGAGGTATTTGACGTGGCGGTGGACCTACGCAAGAGCTCACCCACCTTTGGCCAATGGGTGGGTGAAATACTCTCCTCCAATAACAAAAAACAGTTATGGGTGCCGGAGGGGTTTGCACACGGCTTTGTGGTGCTGTCGGAGTCGGCCGAGTTTCTTTATAAGACCACGGACTACTGGGCACCTGATTTTGAGCGCAGTATCGCTTGGAATGATCCACAGATTGCGATAGAGTGGCCCTTTAGTGGCGAACCCAGTCTGTCAGGTAAAGACAAGCTGGCCAGCGCCTTAGCAACCGCGGAATACTTTGTATGAGCCAGACATCGATCACCATTAACCCGCATGCGGCGCAACCAACATCACTCATGTCATTGGTAAGGAGTCTTTGGCGCAACCGTCAGTTGATTGTACAGATGACGAAGCGCGAGGTGGCGGGGCGCTACAAGGGCTCGGTGATGGGCTTGGCTTGGTCTTTCTTTAATCCGGTGTTCATGCTAGTGGTGTACACGTTTGTGTTTTCGGAGATATTTAAGTCGCGATGGGTTGGTGTGGGTGGGGATGATAGCAAAACACAATTCGCAGTGGTGCTCTTTGTTGGTTTAATTGCGCTGAATCTTTTTGCAGAGGTAATTAATCGTGCGCCTGGATTGATTACCTCCAATGTTAATTACGTCAAAAAAGTGGTATTCCCCATTGAAATATTGCCAGTAATTGCCATGGGGGCGGCCTTGTTTCATAGCCTAATAAGCCTTGGCGTATTGCTGATTGCCTTTATTATATTTAATGGCTACTTGCACTGGACCGTTGTTTTTATACCATTAGTGCTAATGCCTCTAGTAATACTCAGTCTTGGCATAGCTTGGGTACTTGCATCCCTTGGTGTTTTTCTTCGTGATGTGGGTCAAACAATCGGCCTTATCACTACCGTACTGATGTTTCTTTCCCCAGTTTTTTATCCAATAACGGCTGTACCTGAGAGGTTTCGTCCATTCATTATGGCTAACCCACTCACCTTTATAATAGAGCAGGTTCGTGAAGTTGTGATTTGGGGGCATACACCGAATTGGACTGGAATTTGGATTTACACGATAGTGGCTATGTTGATTGCTTGGGCTGGTTTTGCTTGGTTTCAAAAAACTAGGAAGGGCTTTGCAGATGTTCTCTAAAGAGGTGGCAATTTCAGTTAGCGGTCTAAGTAAATGCTATCAGATATATGATTCTCCACGCGACCGTTTAAAGCAGTTCCTGCTTCCACGCTTATTTAGAATACTTTCGCCAGTACGGAAATTATTGACATATATTAGAGCTGGCTTACCACCAGCAGATCAACCACAGCATCCACCATCGTTCTTTAATGAATTCTGGGCGTTGAAAGACGTTTCATTTGAAGTTGGCAAGGGAGAAACGGTCGGTATTATCGGAAGAAATGGTAGCGGAAAGTCAACGTTGCTGCAAATGGTCTGTGGTACTTTGCATCCAACCAGCGGCACCATCAAAACTAATGGAAGAATTGCAGCCTTACTCGAGCTTGGTGCAGGTTTTAACCCAGAATTTACTGGGCGTGAAAATGTATATATGAATGCTTCTGTACTTGGGTTAAGTAATGCGGAAATTGACGAACGATTTGATGAAATAGCTGCCTTTGCTGACATTGGGCAGTTTATTGAGCAGCCGATAAAGATGTATTCGAGCGGGATGGTAGTTAGGCTGGCTTTTGCTGTGATCGCGCATGTTGATGCCGATATTCTAGTAGTAGACGAAGCGCTTGCTGTAGGCGATGCTGTCTTTACGCAAAAGTGTATGCGCTATATTAGGGACTTTCAGAAACGGGGTACACTGTTGTTCGTGAGCCACGATTTGGGGTCTGTAAAGAATTTATGCAAGACCGGAATCTGGCTTGATCACGGGGTTGCCAGAATGATTGGACCATCAAAGGATGTAGCCGAAGCTTATTTAGAATATACCCTGCAAGAAACATATGGCAACAATGCCAAGCTTAACAGTGTTAATGCCCCAAAGATAAAAGAGGGTGAGCATTCCCCAAAAACTGCCATTGTTCCGCCTGCGCAGATAGACGATCAATCAAATGTAACAGTGCAACAAAATATTCCTGAAGCTAAGGGGTGGAAGACTGGGGTAGCCGATTTACTTTCAATACAACTCGCCAGATTAGACGGCTCTTTAGAAGAGGCCTTAGCTGGTGGCGAGCCTGTGCGAGTCACCATAAAGGCTAAAGCCAACCAAGAGTTAAACAACCCTATACTAGGCTTTACTGTTCGAGACCGACTGGGTCAAGAGTTGTTTGGTGAAAACACGCTTCCGTTTACTGATTTAAATCCTGTATTAGCTCGGGCTGGGCAAGAATTTTTTGCTGAGTTTGATTTTACTTTGCCTATGTTGCCAAATGGGCAGTACGCGGTAATGGCATCTGTTGCTAACGGAACACTATACGACCATATTCAGCATCATTTCTTACATGATGCACTTATTCTAACAGTCACCTCTAGTAAAATTCGATGGGGTTTAGTTGGCATACCCTTTGAACAAGTTACTTTAAAGATTTTAAATGAACAATAAAACACTTAAGCAGCTTTATACCGAGCATCACGGAAAAGTATCTGATAAATGGTCTCTTTATCTAGCTAGCTATGAGCGCTTATTTTCTGAATTTAGAGAACGTAATGTGCGATTGCTTGAAATTGGCATTCAGAATGGTGGATCGTTAGAAATATGGGCTAAATATTTCATTAATGCAAATAGATTAGTTGGATGTGACATCAATAATGATTGTAAGAAATTAACTTATAGCGATTCTCGTATCGCCTTAGTTGTAGGTGATGCAAACTTAGATATCACAGAAAAAGAGATTCTTTCTAAAACAAAATCATATGACCTCATCATAGATGATGGCTCACATCGATCTTCCGATATTATTAAATCATTTGCGAGATATTTCCCCCATATTGTTGATGGTGGACTCTATGTTGTTGAAGACCTGCACTGTAGTTATTGGGAAGAGTTTGAGGGTGGGCTATTCAGTACATTCTCGTCATTAAGTTTTTTTAAGCGCTTAGCCGATACTATAAATCAGGAACATTGGGGCATAGAACTCAATCGACAACAATTGTTATCAGGTTTTGCTAGTCATTATGATGTAGTCTTTGAAGAAGAAATCTTAACTCACATTCACTCAATTGAGTTTATTAACTCAATTTGCGTCATTCGTAAATTGTCACCGCAAGAAAATGAATCAGGCCTTAGATTGATTGTTGGTGAAGAAGAGTTAGTGGAATTGAACGTTAAGTCATTTAACAATACTGTGGCAATACCATTAAATCAGTCACATAACATTGCATCTTTACTGGGAGTTCCGCCAGAAGAGGATTTGATTAGTCGACTCAAAGAGTTGGCAATTCATGACATCCAGATCGCAGGGCTTAATCAGGTGGCGGTTGAGCGTGACGTCCAGATCGCAGGGCTTAATCAGGTGGCGGTTGAGCGTGACGTCCAGATCGCAGGGC
>CAIXPS010000470.1 GCA_903921365.1 uncultured bacterium
GAGTTGTGTATGAGCGATGCTCATCCCAACCAAGCCCATGCCACATATCGACGTCATCAGCGTGCCAGCACTCAGCACGAATCCGCCCTCTTTTAATAACCACTGATCCGCACCGGGAATACACAACCGAATCCCCGCGGCAATCACGACAGCATAAATAGAGGGGATCTTGGTCAACTTCGAGAGCCCACTCCACCAAGAACGGCCGTCAGCGGTCGCCAATGAATAGCCAATCGTATTTCCAAATAACATCCCACCCACATAAAAAGCCGTCATGATGGCAGCACCCTCGGCCCCATACACGGCCTGCACGATAGGGATGCCAAACCAACCAATATTCAAATAACTAAATAAACAGGAAACCATCCCCGGTGCCAAACGATCTGCAAACTGACGACGCAGGGCATAGCCGGCGACAGCCAAACTACAGCTCGTTGCCAACGCTAGCCCAGTAAGAATGAAAAAATGACCGGCATCCGAAGACAAAGCGCCTTTCAATACCGTGATGGGAATGAAGACATAAAACAAGCAGTTCGCAATCAACTTCTCTCGGAGCGGTGTCTGACGCTTGACGACATATCCTGCCAGCACATAGACATAAGCGGGGACCAATTTTGAAATCAATATGGAAAGAGGAAACATAATCAATGAAAACACGAAGAGGTAATCATTGTATAACGCCCTGCCGCTCAGAAAACTATATGGACGCTCTCCGTTTGCCAAGTAAGTAATTTGTGTTTTGATAAACAAGATAAGGCTGCAGTTCTATATCCGACCTTGATGCAGGTATTTTCCTGCGGGCCTCGATGGTTATTTCGCTGACTTGCTCCTCATTCGGAAAGCGGACTATTGGTGTCCAGTTTTCTGACCAGGTTTAGCAAGTTCACGGTCTGACCTGTTTGCCATCACACAATTTCCCTTACTCTTTGCAACCTTTCATGCGTTTGTTTTCAATATTTGTTAAAAATTAAGCAGGTTTAACACTGTGCCAATTCTGCTGGTAAGTGCGCTTATGTGCCAAGATCGCCCAGATCATTCGCGCCATTTTGTTGGCCAGCGCAATGACTACAACATTCGATGGCCGACGCTTGAGTAAATCTTCAATCCACGGGTTGGGTTGTTTGGCATGGGTGAGTACACTGCGCGCACCATGCGTTAAAAGAGTACGAAGGTAGGTATCGCCGCGCTTGCTAATTCCCAGCAATTTTGTCTTGCCACCTGTGCCCGTTTGTCCTGGCACTAATCCTAGCCAAGCCGCAAACTCACGCCCTGACTTAAACGCTTTTGGATCGCCCATTGTTGCCACTGCCGCTGTTGCCGTCAGTAATCCAACGCCAGGAATCTCACTGATGACCTTGGCTGCACTGTCGACTCTGAGCCAGCTTTGTAATTTGCGCTCAATCTCTATAATCTGTTTATTGAGTTCGTCGATTCGATGCCATTGGGCATGCAGGGCTTCCATCACAATACCTGGTAATCTTTTGGCAACTGCATCAAGTGCCGTCGCAATTCCTTTGTTCAGAGCAGCCTTACCAATAGGCATTACTTCTCCATACTCTGTCAGCAGTCCACGTAGCGCGTTAGTTTGCATAGTTCTAATCTTTACTAGACTTTGACGCATGCGATGCAAAGCTAAAATTGCTTGTTGCTGCTCGCTTTTGATTGCAATCGGCTTTACGCCTGGCTGCTGAACCGCTATCCAAATAGCTTTGGCATCAGCAGCATCTCCTTTGTTTCCGATTACAAACGACTTGACGAATTTACCTGACAGTAGTTTGACCTGATGCCCAAGCTTGATCAACTCGCGAGCCCAGTGTTGTGAGCCACCGCAAGCTTCCATCCCTATCAAGCATGTATCTTTGTTGGC
>CAIXPS010000471.1 GCA_903921365.1 uncultured bacterium
ACGTCATTTATCCACGTAGCCGCGACCCCATGTGGTCGCCTGATGTGGCGCAAGCAGCCGGGCGGACACGCGGGTCCCGCTTCGCGGCTACGTCATTTATCCACGTAGCACCTGGCCGACACGCGGGTCGGCGGCTACGTCTGACGCCGAAATTATTCGCTGGCTACAGGTTTGCCGCGATTGCAATGGCCGTCGCTTCATCGATAGGCTGTTGCACGTTCGCGTAGAGTTGCCATGTCTCCGTGTGTGTGACGATTGCGCCCGGTTGCAGGGCGGCCAGCGGCCCCAACGTCTCTATCTCTACAAATGCGTCGTTGCAATAGCATTCGCAGTTGCACCCGAAGTCCACATGGTTGGCGTCCAATCGCGGGTCAAATCGCTTTGTGAACAGCGTCCCGTTGAGCCAGTAGCCTGCCCAGCCGGCATGGTTGCGATAACCAAGCTTGGTGGGTGGGGCAGCCTTGGCGTGGAGCAATGTGATCGCGCGCCCGAATTCGATGCGCCCATCGCTGAAGCTTGTGTAAGGCCAGAAGCTGTAGCGTTTGTTCGGCAGAAGACTCTCGGAGTCCGCAGGATCAACGGGTTGCGGCAGGAGGACGGTCCCGCCGAGCCGGCACTGCGTGATGGCCCACGGGGCGAGTTCGACCGGCCAGAGGCCGGTGTTCCGCAACGTGTGCGTGACCTTCACGACCGGTCGGTCGGCGTCCATTTCGAAGTCAAGCGCTTTCTCGATCTGGCTGCCATCGCTGGCAAGCGTCACCTTAACGCCATTCGGCTTTTGTTCGGCGGTGATAGGCTGCGTCTCAGGCCAATAGGTCCTGACGCTCCACTCTGGCGCGTGCCACACCCGATGGCCGCCCAGCAGATAGTATGGGCCATTGGGCGACGGGATCGCCACATTGAGAATCTCTGCGAACAGGTTCTCGCCGCCCTCCCATCCAAAAAACATCGCGCGCGGGCCGCGATCTGTCGTTACAGCCACGCGGATCTGGCCGTTGCTGATCCAGCCACACGCCAGTCCGATATACTCGCCATGCTCAATCGTTACCATTTTTGCTGCTCCTGTTTGACTTCTGCCTGACTCCGATATGATAGGTCTGTGCTCCTTTGGCGGAGTCCAGTACCGTGATAGGATATCACCATACTTACACTTTAAGTGCAATTCAATTTTTGAGCAAGACACTGAAGTAAATTGAAGTAGATTGAGGCAGATTGAGGCAGCATGATGCTAGCAACACGTTTATCAAATTTGGGAACCGAGACCGCATTTGCCGTATCCGAAGCCGCCGCAGCCTGGTCGGCGCAGGGACATAAGGTATATTCCTTTCATCTGGGCGACATCAACATTCCGACACCCGCGAACATTGTTGAAGCCATGCGGGCAGCCATCGCGAATGGCAAAACCGGCTATGCGCCGGCAGCAGGCATCCCTGCGCTTCGACAAGCGATCGCCGAGGATACCGGACATAGGCGCGGTATTCACTTTGGGCCGGAGAACGTGGTGGTTCAGCCCGGCGGCAAACCGGTGGTCACAAAGTTCATCCAGGCGATTATGAATCCTGGCGACGAGGTGCTTTACCCCAACCCCGGCTACCCGATCTACGAGTCGCAGATCGAATACTTTGGCGGGGTCGCGCGCCCCTATCGGTTTGTCGAAGGCGAGGCCAGTTTCCATATTGACATGGACTATCTGGAAAGCCTGATTACGCCAAAGACGCGTGTTTTAATCTACAACAATCAACAGAACCCGCTCGGCACCGAATCCAGCCGCAAGGAAATGGAACATCTCGCGGAACTCGCGATTGCGCATAATCTGATCGTGCTGTCCGATGAAGCGTATTTCGAGATGCGCTATTCGGGTGCGAGTGAGAGTATCGCTTCCCTGCCTGGGATGCAGGAACGCACGGTGATCCTGTATACCTACTCGAAGAAGTACGCGATGACTGGCTGGCGGCTGGGCGCCGCGATTGCGCCGAAAGATATCGCGCAGGTTATCGCGCGGTTGAACACCAACGACGAGTCGTGCACCACTCACTTCGTTCAATATGCGGGGATCGCTGCGCTACAGGGTGATCAGACTGGCTCGCAGCAAATCCTTGCCGAGTTGCGCCGTCGTCGCGATGCCGCGGTGGAATGCTTGCAGCAGATTGAGGGGTTAACGGTTCACAGGCCGGAATCGACGTTCTACGTGTTCCCGAATGTGACCAAAATCATGCAGAAGATGGGTTTTGCAGATGTCACAGACTTCGCGAACGCGGCGTTGAAACAAGCCTGCGTGTCGTTCTGCACGCGCAAGCACTTTGGTCGCCCTCAACCGGGTGAGCAAGAGTCTTATATCCGCCTGGCCTATTCTGGAATCAGTGTCGATGATATTCACGCCGGGCTTGGGCAGTTGAAGCGGTGGATTGACCAGGCGTAATCCTGTTGGGTGAGATTTGAAATAAGAGGTGACCGATGGCAAAGCCAAAAGTATTTGTTACACGTGTGATTCCTGAGCGTGGGTTAGCCAAAATCCTGGCCAATTGCGATGCCACGGTTTGGCAGGATGAACTCCCGCCGTCCCGGGCGGTATTGCTTGAACGCGTGCGCGATTGCGACGGCCTGGTCAGTTTGCTGACCGACAAAGTCGATGGTGAGCTGTTTGATGCTGGACCAAACCTGAAGGTCGTCGCGAACTATGCGGTCGGGTTTGACAACATCGATGTGCCGGCCGCGACGAAACGAGGCGTTCCGGTGACAAACACACCGGGCGTCCTGACTGAGACAACGGCTGATCTGGCCTTTACGTTACTGGTTTCGTGCGCGCGCCGCATCGCGGAGGGTCGCGACTATGCCAAGGGCGGCCATTGGAAAACCTGGGGGCCGATGTTGTTGCTGGGGCAGGATATTTACGGCGCGACCCTGGGGGTTGCCGGGATTGGCCGGATTGGCTATGCTGTCGCGCGGCGCGCCAGGGGCTTCAACATGAAGATCATCTACAACGACGCAGTGCGCAACGAACAGGCTGAAAAGGAGCTTGGCGCGCAGTTTGTGTCGAAACAGGAATTACTGGCGCAGTCCGACTTCCTGTCGTTGCACGTTCCGCTGTTGCCCGAAACGCGCCACTACATTAATGCCGCCGCATTGGCGACGATGAAGCCCAGCGCCGTCCTGATCAACACATCGCGCGGCCCTGTTGTGGATACGATGGCGCTGTATGAGGCGCTCAAGGCGCATCAGATTTTTGCTGCCGGGCTGGATGTGACGGATCCGGAACCGCTACCATCCGATCATCCGCTCTACACACTCGACAATGCGTTGATCGTCCCGCATATTGCGTCGGCGAGTTTTGAGACGCGCAGTCGCATGGCTGAGATTGCAGCGGATAACCTGTTGGCAGGTTTGGAAGGCAAGATGCCGCCGAACTGTCTTAACCCGCAGATCTATTCGAAATAGACTGCAAGTGCCGCGAATGAATTCCCGCCTGTCACACGGGGCCATATCAGGCGGCCACACGGCGCGTAGTGGCCGCTACGTGGATGAATGACTATTACCCGTGTGTCCGCCCGGCTGCATGCGCTGCATCAGGCGGCAACATCATGGCTCGTAGCGGCCGCTACGCGGATGAATGACGTAGGCGCGAATCGGGACCCATGTGTCCGCCCGGCTACATGCGCCACATCAGGCGGACACACAGGTCCGCCGCTACGTGGATTAACGACGTAGGTGCGGAGCGGATCCGTGTGTCGGCCAGGTACGGTGTACGGTGGTGTTTCTTAATAGTCATAAGCGCGTTCGGGAACGTCCGATCTTAACCGGTTTTGAGCCGGTTTTGTGGCATGGCATGTCAGACGCCGAATTCACTCGGTGGCGACTCGGTGGCGGCTCGATTGCTGTGGCGCCGCAAGAATGTCACACCATTCGTTCCCGTCCACGCGACTGTCGCATAGTCATTTGGCGGCCTTGTGCCGTAAGAATCTGTTAATAGTGTGCTTAGTGTTCACTCAGTTGGGTTGGTTATAGTGTTTGGAGCAGGAGTTTGGAGAGTTTGGAGATTGAAGCAGGAGTAATGTGATGGTAAAAATACGGTCGTCTGAAATCACCCCCGAGCATATCTATCTGTCTCGGCGCAAGTTTATGATAGGAATCGGGGCAATTGCCTTGAGTTCGGTAGCACTGGCGGCCTGTGGCGTGGCCGCTACGCCCGATAACAGACCCACATCAACAGCAGGCCCTGATTCGCTCTTTGCGCCGCCAACGGCAAACCCGAATCCTCCCGCGGAAACGCCAACGTCGGAGAATGACATCACTCACTACAACAACTACTATGAATTTTCGCAGCTCAAGGAGCCCATTGCAGATCTTGCGACGAATTTCAAAACAACACCATGGTCGGTAGTGGTGGACGGTCTGGTTGACAATCCGAAGACCTACGGAATGGATGACCTGCTGAAGAAATTTCCACAACAGGAGCACGTGTATCGCCATCGCTGTGTGGAAGGTTGGTCAATGGTTATCCCATGGACTGGTTTTCCATTGGCTGCGCTCCTGAAGGAAGCCGGCCCGCAATCGAAGGCGAAATATGTGCGCTTCGAATCCATCATGGCGCCGGACCAGATGCCTGGTCAGAGAGATAACTACTTCAAATGGCCCTATATCGAGGGATTGCGCGTGGATGAAGCCATGAACAGCCTGGCGCTGATAGTCACCGGATTGTATGGCAAACCATTGCCAAATCAGAACGGCGCGCCCTTACGCATCGCATTGCCATGGAAATATGGTTTTAAGAGCGCCAAGGCCATTGTCAAGATCAGCCTGGTGGAAGAGCAGCCGATCTCTCTGTGGACGAACGCGGCGCCGGACGAATATGGGTTCTACTCAAATGTGAATCCTGATCGACCGCACCCTCGCTGGTCGCAGGCAACGGAACGCCGCATTGGTGAAACCAGCCGGCGCAAGACGCTGAAGTTTAACGGGTATGCTGACGAAGTCGCCCACCTATACGATGGCATGGATTTGATCGCCAGCTACTGATTTCCTATGACAGCCACAACCGAGCGGGCACGGCCCAGACCGAGAATTCAATTCACGCCGTTACAGATCGTGACGCACATTGGAGCGCTTATACCGCTGGCGGTTCTGCTCTGGGATGCGGCGAATCATCGGCTCACCGCAAATCCAATTCAGGAGGCCACCTATCGCACGGGGCTGACTGCCCTGGTGTTGCTTGTGCTTTCGCTGGCAGTCACGCCTGTGAATACGATCTTTGGCTTTAAGCAGGTGGTCAGGCTACGCCGCCCGCTTGGGTTGTATGGTTTTCTCTATGTCGCCATCCATCTGTTCATCTTCGCAGTGCTCGATTACGGCCTCGATATCGAAATGATTCGCGATACCATCATCGAGAAGCGCTACGTGCTGGTGGGCTTCACCGCGTTTCTGTTGTTGTTGCCGCTGGCGATCACTTCAACAAAGGGATGGATGAAGCGGCTTGGCAAGCGCTGGAAGAAATTGCACTACCTGATGTATATTGCAGTCCCGCTGGGTGTGGTGCACTTTGTGTGGCTGGTGAAAGCCGATATCCGCCTGCCCTTGCAATATGCGTTTGTCGTGGCAATGCTCTTGGCGGTTCGAATACCACCGGTGCGCCGGTTCTTCAGCGAGTTGAGGAATAAGCTGGTTTCACTGATGAATCAGCAATCGAAGACCAAAAGCGCGTTAACAAAGTTAACAAAAGAAACCCCGGTTCGTTGAGCCGGGGTTTCTTCTTTTGATGTCAGGCAAACTCGACTGTCGGTTGAGCGTCGATGAACTCAACACAGGTATGCGCGAGATCGGGAAGCTTGTGAACTAATTCGCCCAGGTCGACCTCACTCGCAACCACTCGCCCGCCTTTCACCGCGATCCAGTGATCTGCAAAATTCTCGGCCAATACGCCAATGTGAGAATCAATCCACGCGCGATCGAACTCGAAGGCGGTCGACTCATCAATTACGTCCATTATGTCTCTCCACTTATAGTTGAAGCTGATCTTATTCTAGCAAGAATCGAAAGTTATTGCCACTGACACAAACTATCCACATACGCGGCTGAGCCATCCCGCAGCCACCCATCCAACTGTGCCTGATCCTTGAGTTGTTGCCCGCGCATGCGCGACACGACCATGAACTGGCAATCCACCTCCGGCAGCGCTGTCATGTCGCCCCAGAGTTTCTCGAATTGCGCGACCGGGAAGATATCCTCCTGCCCGTGTCCCCAGCGCTTCTTCACGTCTTTCAGTGTGACATAGGTGGGCATGCGGGCTGCGACAGTGCGAATCGCCGCAGTGACGCGTTCATCGTCTCCCAGATCGGATCGTTTGAGGTTGAACACATCAAGGAGCTTGTCGATGTCGATCCAGGTCGTGAGCGTGTTGTAGTACGACAGCCCGAACTCATCTTCCTCGCGCGGCATGGCCAGTCCCTCTACGAGTCGCATACGCCCATCGACGCGCGCCAGTCCACCGCCGCGATCCTCCAGCCGGCGCGTGATGACTTCATAGGTCATACATGCGCCGTTGATGATATGACGCCCAAGCATTTCGGGCGCCGCATCAGCGCCAAGTGTATCGATGTTGTGCAGCATCAGATACTTTAGCTGTGGGCGTTCAGCCAGCAATTGCGCGAGTATCCCGTTGCGAAGCATGTTCGGTATCTCGTACCAGTGACCCACCGGGTGGATGCATTGATACGGCAGGTTGTCCGTATAGTCCGAACCCTCGCCGGCCTTTTGCGCCCAGTCGATGAGCGCGTGGTGCAGACTGTCGCGCACTTTCTGCGCCTGCTCGTCCAGCATTTGATGCGAGACTTCCTCCCAGGCGAAGCGGAGATCACGCACCATGGGGATCAACCTTAAGCCAATCGCGCGCCCCGGTGACAGCAGCAAGGGGCCGGAATACCCATAGTTTCCCTGTGCTTCGAGGTACTGTTGTATCGGCGCATGAGTCAGGTAACTGGTCGTCACGATGTGGGGCAGGGGAGTCCCGCACAGCGAACTAATTCGACGGCTTTTTGCCAGGTGCAGTTCGATGAAGCTACGGTGTTTCCCACTCAATTTGGCAAACGGGTGCAATGCCTTGACGATGCCCGCGCCTTGAGTCCAACGGCTGCCTGAACCTGCCGCCAGCGACACAACGGCAACGGCGCCTGCTGCCAATGCCTGCATGCCGGCGTCTCGATAGTCGGGCGGCGCCGCGTCTGTCGATGCGTCATGGATATCTGCTGGCTGAACGTCCTGAATCGTGGTGCTGGCGTGTAACCGGTTTTGCGACAACCCGATTCTGCCCGCGCGCAACGCCTCGCGAATTTGTTCGTGCTGCGCCTGATCAAACCCTGACTGTGCGAGCAAGGAGCCAAGGTTCTGGCGTTCCTCGCCGGCCATTCTGGCGCGGGGCAACAGGCGGTCGAACAGGACTTGCGCCATCCCCCGCATTTCGGGTCGGGTGCGCGAAGCGGTAGCAAAACGATCCAGTTCTTCCCGTTGCGTGACCGAGAGTTTGCGCACATCCGCGCGAACCAGTTCCGGCACGATCATGCTGTAGTAACCCAGCGGCATCAAGGCATTGTCATCGCTCAGCAGTTCTGCGAAGGTGCCGTTCTGATTGATGGCGAAGTCATAGACGACCGGTTCCATGGCGAATGGAAGCGCGTGCTCCTGCTCGCGTTTGATCGCTCTCATGATCTCCTGCAGACGAACCTGGGCAATGTGTTTCACATCCGGGGCAAACATGAACCCCATACCGCCGCCAGACATGCCGCCAAGCATCCAGAAGCCCCAGTATTTGTCTCCAAACTCATCCTTAACCCGCTGGATGAGTGTCTCGGTAAAGAGGTTCGTTGTCCAGGGAATGATCGTCTGGATCGGCCCAAAGAAGTTGCGCGTCGTTGCTGCGCCGATGGCTTGAACCGGATTTACCTCACTCGCGACTGCATCGACAGATGTCGGCTTGCGCAGTGACGCGAGTATCTCATCGAGGATGTGGATGGCCTGCGCGCGCGCCTGCCACTCGGCCTCGGATCGCAGCAGGTATTTCTCGGTGACCATCTCAAGGATTGGGCCAACATTCTGCGCCATCCCGCCATGAACCAATACCAGGCTATCTTGAAGTTTCTGGCGCACATCCTGCGGCGCGTCCTGCTCATCCAGAATGTGATGCGTCGGCAACAGTCTCCCACGGCTGATCCCATACTCCGGGTCGCCTTCCGTTGCGAGCACGCCCTCGATTAACTTCATCCCTGGCCAGACGCCGCCCGAATCCTGCCAGCCGCCGCCGGAACCACCGAGCCACTCGCCGAGGATGGCGCGCGCCGCCGCCAACCGACGCTCATTTTCCTGCAGCGGGCCTGTCAGCGACTTGGCCTGGTTGGTGGCGCGCATGCAGACTGAGATTAATGAGCCCAGCAGGTTCGTGGACACGGCCAGGCGCGAGCCCTTGGGGATGTTATTCACATTGCTGACGATCTCAAGGCCAAGTCCCGGTCCGACAACTTGCGCCAGCAATTGTTCGAGGCTCTGTCCGGAACCTTCGATGCCGGGCGGGATGATGCCTGCCGCGATAATCGCCGCCTTTAACAGCCCAAGGTAATCTTTGGCGAAGTCGAAGACTTCTGATAGATCGGTGATTGTGGCCGCAGCGCCCAGGTCGACGCTGGCGAGCTTTAGGACAGGCTGGTCAATGACGCGCAGGTAAGACTCGACAGGCGGCCTTGGCGCCGCGTCGCGCCCGACGACTGCCAGGTCAATCGAGACATTGAGCACGCGGGCGCACTCGGGGAAGTCCATGCCGAGAAAGAAGATATCGCTCCAGCCGCTGTGCGACAGGTCCATGCGAACAGGAGTGCGCTCGCGCAGGATCGGGAAGGCGCCCAGTGACTCAGCCTTTTGGTCCGGCGCTCCACTGGCGCCTTGTCTCGTCAGCAGTTCCGGTCGAATGCGCAACGGATGGTCGGCAGGATGGCCGACGCGGAACATCCATTGGTTACCGCGCACCGTTCTGACGCTGCGGCGCACCTGGTTGGCGAGCGTCTGGAAGCCAAGGGCATGGTAGGCGGATGCCAGAGCGCTCGAAATCGCATCACTCGGCCCTTGATGCGCTTGCGTCTCGATGAAAATCCCGATCGCTTCTTCGAAGCGCCGGTTCAGCAGATGATCGTAGCCTGCATAAGGGATATTTCCACGAGTGGGCATGCCCGCTTTGCGCGGCAAGTGAAAGCGGTGTATTGCATACAGGAAAAACAACGCGCGCACGCGTTCGTAGAGGTTATCGCTCTTGTGCCGGAAGTCGTCGAGCGCAGCGCACTCGGTCAATAAGTCGGCCAGGGAGGCGGGTCGACAGAAGGCGTCAAGCGACTCGTTCCGTATGGCCGGGTCGGTCGCGGTGATGATATCGACTAATTGGCTCATGGTTCACGTGTCGCTAGTAGTTCGACGAGTTGTGCCAGTACTTCATCACGCTCCCGTCCGCTCAGCGCTAATGCCAGTTGGGCGATGAGCATGCCATAGTGCACGCCGATGTCATAGCGCCTGCCGCGCGCCTCAAATGCAAGGTAACGCTCCCGGGCGGCGAGTTGCGCCAGCGCAGCAGAGAGTTGTAATTTGCCTGGCTGGCCGTTAGCCGTCAATTGCGATTCCAGGATGGACATCAGCGCCGGCGTCAACACATGCATTCCGAAGAACGCCAGGTAATATCCGGCGCGCAAACCTGGCACGATTAACGATTGCTCGGCCTCCGTTGGGGTTGGTTTCTCGATCACGTTGTCGATGGTGTAAAGGCCGTGCTGACCAGCGATCCGGCGACCACCGACAATCCCGTAGTAGGGCAGCATGTTTTCACGAGTTGCCTGCACTGCTGAGACTGCGCAGTTTTCTGCCTCTGCTACCTCGATGAGTTGCTGAGCGCAGGTCCTGGTTTGGTCGTTTTCGCGCAGGCTGCTGATATACAGGTGATCGCTGACCAGATGCAGGAAAGGTTCTGAGCCAGTGAAGTGCCGGGCGCAGTAAACCGCATATCCATAGCCTCGCTGTTCCGGTTGTGGGATGAAGTGCAATTTGCCCGCATGGGCTTCGGCCGCTGCGAGATAGGCGCCCTCGTCGCCTGGGAACACCACGACGCCAATCTCGGTGATCCCAGCGCTGATCGCTTCCTCGATGATGACCATCAAGGCCGACTTCTGCTGACCATCACGATCGACAAGCGTCTGAAGTGGGAGAGTGCGTTGAGACTGGCCTGCCGCGGTGATTACTGCTTTCCTGACCCTCATATGTTCTCCTTGAATTCCGTTCCACTACCTGCGAGAATTTTACGCCCAAGTGTCAGGGCTTGCTGCTGCTGACTTGCGCCCCATCCCTGGTGTTTGATCTCTGCGCAACCCAAGTAAGGATTTCACGCGCGATATCGGCAACCGTCCGATTGGTTGAGTCGATGATGACGGCGTCGTCGGCGGGTTTCAATGGCGAGGTCTGGCGCGTTGAGTCCAGATGATCGCGATGACGCAGGTCTGACAGCACACTTTCGTAGTTGCTCGTGAGTCCACGGCTTAACTCCTCCATGTGGCGTCGCCGGGCGCGTTCTTCGACGGATGCGACAAGGTAGATTTTTAAGTCGGCTTCAGGAAGAACAACCGTTCCGATGTCCCGACCGACCATGACCACGTTGCCATTGGCCGCTATACGGCGCTGCTGGCGCACCATCTCGGCGCGCACACCGGGGTATTTGGATGGAACCGATACATTCGCATCTACTTGCGGTTGGCGGATCTGCCAGGTGACGTCGACATCATCGAGTAGAACCGTATACTGGCGCGTATCCGCCGCCTGGGCCGCTGTGACCTCGATACTGAGCGCCTGCGCAAGCCTGGTTATTGCGGCTTCGTCCTGCAACGCGATGCCGCGTTGCAGCGCCGCGAGTGTCACCGCGCGATACATGACGCCCGTGTCAAAGTAGAGATACGCCAGGGATTTGGCGAGTGCCTCACCCAGCGTGCTTTTACCGGATGCAGCCGGGCCGTCGATTGCGATATTCATGTCTATGTCTGGTGCTCCTCGGCATTCATACCGCGGATTTCTTCAATGGTCAGTCTGCGCCACACACCGGGTTGCAAGTCACCCAGGAGGATATTGCCGATCCGCACGCGAATCAGGCGTTTTACCGGATGCCCTATCAACTTGGCTACACGCTTGATCTGGCGTTTGCGCCCCTCGTGCAACACGACGCGCAACCATGTCTCATTCAGTGTCTCGTTCGCCGGATTGTCAGCGATAGTGATCTGAGCAGGCGCTGTCATGTCGCCATTAAGCAGCAAGCCCGCGCGCCATTGTCCTAATGCGCTTTCATCGGGGCGTCCCTCAACCAGGACGCGATATTCCTTCTCGTGTTCGAAACGGGGATGGGTTAACTTGAACGCCAGTTCGCCGTCGTTGGTCAGCAGCAGCAAGCCTGTTGCATCCTTGTCCAGGCGTCCAACCGCAAAGAGCCGTTGTGGCACGATGACCAGATCTAATGCGCTCCTTTCATGCGGAATGCCGCGATCAGAGATATACCCGGGGGGTTTATTAAGCGCAATATAAACAGTCTCGTCGCTGGCAATGACCGGTTTCCCGTCAACCATGACACGGTCTTCGGCGCCGACTGCCATGTTAAACGTCATCGGGGCGCCGTTGACGGTAACACGTCCTTCCAGAATCATCTTCTCACAGGCCCGTCGCGATCCGAAACCGGCCGCTGCCAAGTAGCGTTGTGGCTTCATGCGCCAGCTTCCTGCCCTGCGGTATCCGGTGGCGTTGCAACGACAGGCTCAACATCAAGCAGAAGTTGCCCGTCATCAACGCTGGACTCATCGCCAGCCGGCAGGACTTCCAACTTGTCGATGGCGGGGAGTTCATGAACGCCGCGCAAGCCAAAGTGCTGCAGGAATTCAAAGGACACCCCATATCGCATCGGATGTCCAACGGTCTCGGCGCGCCCGAGTTCCTTGATCAAGTTATGCATTTCCAGCGTTTTCATCACGCCGTCGCAACTGACGCCGCGGATCATCTCGATCTGTGGTTTGGTGATTGGCTGTTTGTAGGCAATGATGGCCAGTGTTTCCACCGCCGCCGTTGAAAGCCGGTTGGTTGCCTCCAGTCCCAGGAACTTCTGGATCTTCTCCGCAAACTCCGGCGCAGTGACTAATTGCACTTCATTGCCATGGCGTTGTATGCGCACACCCCGGGCCATGCAGAGTGTGCTGAGGTCCTCAAGCGCAGTCTCAACATCCTGCTGGCTGGCGTCCAGTGCGGACGCAATCGCGGTAATCGAAGCGGGTTCAGAGGCTGCATACAGGATGCTCTCAACCTGGGCAAGCAATAGGGCGGGGCTGGTTGGCGTTACAGTCAGGCTCATGCTTTATCCGAGCCTGGGGCGTCATTCGTGTTAACGGCGTTATTTCTGCTGGACTTTGCCGGCGTCTCGGCGATGGGCTTCGGCTTGCTGGATCTCATCGTCACGACGGGTTTTTCTTTCAACTTCAGACCGAGCTGGTCCTGCACCACGATGCGCGTGATAGCGGCCACTTCCTCGCCTTTGGCAACCAGGTCGACGCCCGGAGCCGACTGAACTTCAAGTTTGGCAATCACCGCGCGGTCTCGTTCATTGACGCGCACGCGGCACGTGAGGATGCCGGAAATGGCATCAACCTGCTGCGCGATACGCTCCTCGACATCCGAGGTGTGTATGCGAATTTGACCTCCCGACGACTTTGCCACATCGACGTGGCGCGAACCCCCTCTGCGGGTTTCGAGCCACATGAGCATCAGGACCATTGCGATGAAGACGATCGCGAGCAGTAAACGGACTGCAATGCGACCTGCATCTGAAGCGCCTGCAAAGACGCTGACGTGGATGAAACTTGCGGTGCTGTTGATGAATAACAATACCGCGCCGGGAGTCACGAGTGTGGCGACGCCGAAGAGGGTGAGCACCACGAGTGACACAATTGTGAAGACTCGGTTAAAAAGATTCATGGTGAAACTTGATTTTAGCACCCTGGTTTATGATGGTGCAAGTGAAGATGTCGCTGATAAAGTTAGCCCGCCTGACGGCGGTGCTGTTTGGAGTCCTCGGTTTAGCGTGGACATGGATTTCGCGCCCCGATACAGGCTCAGCCATGCCTGCGCTACAGGCGTCCACGCGTGTAGGGGCGCCTGCGCCGGCTGTGACGTTTGGCGCGCCCGGTAACAGCGCCATCACACTCGATAGTCTTAAGGGCAAGGTGGTTGTTGTCAACTTCTGGGCTAGTTGGTGCCCGCCTTGCCGGGCAGAAATGGCGGCGCTCAATCAAGTCAACACGGACTACGGCAGTCGTGATGTGATTGTGCTTGGTGTCAACCAGATGGAATCAGAAGAGGTGGCCATTAAGTTCATGACCGAACAGAACCTGGGGTTCATGCTGGCGCTGGATAGGGATGGTCTTGTGTCACAGCAGTATCGGGTGTCCGCGTTGCCAACAACATACTTTATCGATAAAGCCGGCGTGATCCGCGACATCGTTTATGGCGGGCCGATGACCCGCCCACTGATTGAGAGCAAGATCAACGCCATTCTGGGTCAGTAATCTACCCGAAAGAGAAGGGTCTTTGAACTATGCTGCCATTATTGCGTGTCTTCGGATTGACCATTCAAACGCCGTTGTTGGCGACGATAGCGGGCTATATGCTTGGGTTGATGCTCAGCAGTCGAATCGGGGCTGATCGTGGAATGGACGGCAATGCCGTATCCGATGCCGGGTTCTATGGGTTGATCGCAGGTGTCCTCGGCGCGCGCGCGGGCTATGTGCTGCTGAACCTGCAGGCGTATGCGCGCGAACCATTGTCGGCCCTGATGCCTGGAACAACTGCCCTTCTGCCGATTGCAGGCTGGGTGACGGGAGTCGCGTTTGCAGTTGTTTATCTCCGGCGCAAGCGCCTATTGACCTGGCAATTGCTGGATGTGATTGCGCCCGGCGTGGCGCTCTTTCTGGCAGGCATGGCTGCCGGCGCGCTGCTGAGCGGGGACGCCTACGGCACAGAAGCACAGTTGCCTTGGTCTATCTATCTTTGGGATGCATGGCGACACCCAGTACAGGTGTATGAGTTCATTTCGTTGCTTGGCATCGCTGCAGTTCTGTTTGTGTCATTGCGACGCCGCTTTCCAGACGGCGTCACAGTACTCCTGCTGATCGGTTTGTATGCGTTCACGCGCGTGATTGTCGATGCCTATAGAGCAGAAGCTGTCTTGCTGGCTGGGTTCCGTGTGACGCAATTGGTCGGCGTTGTCGCCTCCGTCACGTCGTTTTTAGCCATCGGCGGGCTAAAACAAGAAGAAAATAAGAGCGATATGAATCCAGGTGAACCAAAGGCGCCAATTTAGTGGCAGAATAGTAAAGTATGGTCAACCTGTTTGTTAGAGGATTAAGCGGACTATCGAAACTCAGCTATGTAGTTGGGTATAGCCGTCTGGCTAAAGCCGGCGTCCTGGCCATACTTGCGATTGCGATTGCTTCTGTAGTCGTCAATCGTTCGGCGAGATCCGAGGACCTCACGATATACCCGTTACCGGCGGCGCATCTGAGAGCTACTGTGGCGGATCGTTATGTTCGGACAACGGGCAGTATTCTGATCAATGGCGCGTACCAGGTGCAGACAAAGCTCATTGGCGTCATTGAATCGAGTTTGCGCTTCATTCCATTTCTGCCAACCGATTCACCCGAACCCGTCATCCTGCTGGATGAGAACCTGCCGGTTGCAGGTGACGATAAAACTCCGGTGACCCTTGTCGGTAAGTTTTTGCGAGGCGATGATGCTCTTCCCGACTACTACCTCAAGGTGTCCGATCCGCCATCATTGGCGCCTTATGACATGCTGGGGTGGGTGAGTGTCATCCTGTTGGGACTGGCCCTTGTGGGTGGGGTGATCACCTGGCTTGTGCGTCGTGTCGACTACGCGATTCCGATTCCCTTCACCGCGGTCGCGAACGCAGAAATGCAGGAAGCTGGGGCTAAAAAGCTTGGAATTCCGCCTCTTCTGTTCTGGTTTGGCAGCCTGGGCGCTGCATACGGCGATGTCGTTCTCAGGGAAGTCCCCGTATCCTTCAGGGCGATTCCAGCTGAAGCGAAGCTGGCGCCTGCTCGTGAACGGGATGTCTGGTCGGTTACGATTCACCGCGCGCGCGTCGTCACCCTGACAACGATTGCGACTTCGTTTGGCGCACTTCCGGCCATCAGGCTCGAGTTTGAGGATGAACGCGGAATCACGCGTGATGGTCTGATTGCAGGCAACAGCAGAAATGTGGTGGACTCGATCTTGAATGTGTTGCGCTTTGTTGGACAGTAAAAACGCGGGCGGATATGCATGCATCCACCCGCGTTCTCATTTCACGGTTGCCACTAACTCAGTACTTGCGCACCGCAATCTCACTACACGGCTGCCCTTAACTCAGTACTTGCGCACGATGCCGCGGTAACTTAACGGCTGGCGTGTCTGGAATATCTGGGTCTCCTCGCGCAATTTACGATTCTCATCAACGTCGATCTTGGCGATGATGTACCCCTCAGTTGTTTCATCCAGGTCGACGATCACATCGCCGCGTGGCCCAACGATCATGCTCTCACCGCAGAACGTTGTGGCGGGTTCTTCTCCGACGCGGTTGGCAGCGCAGATAAAACAGGCGTTCTCTGCGGCGCGCGCCGAGATAAACGTGCGCCATTCTGCGGCGCGCGTGTTGTCCCAGGCCGCACTGACGAGGATGATTTCCGCGCCATCAAGGCACAGACACCGCGTGCCCTCGGGGAACATCATGTCCCAGCCAACCTGCAGCCCTACCAGGCCAAAAGGCGTCTCGGCGGGTTCCAGCCTGAAGCCAGGGCGGAAAAGCATCTGCTCTTCGCCGTGCAGGTGGATCTTGCGATAGTGACTGATAACATCGCCTTCCGGCCCGACCAGCACGGCAGAGTTGAACAAAATGCTTTCAACTCGTTCCTTGCTCGCAATGCCAAATGCGATGTGGGTTCCGGTTTCGTTGGCGCGTTGCGCCATGACATTCGCAGCCGGCCCAGGCACCCGCTGGGTCAGTTGTGTGAACTTCACGCCGCACTCGTAGCCGGTTGTTGCCAGTTCCGGGAATACGATCAAGTCCACTTTCTGCTCGCTCGTGATCTTGCGGACAAACTCTGACATTTTCGCCAGATTCACCTCGGGCTCTGCCAGCTTCGTGTCCATCTGTACTACGGCAACGGTGATTTCGCGCATACTGTCTCCTTCAATTCATTTACGTTGACCAAGTTTACATCAATAAGGCGGGCGATGGTGTGCGGCGAACACATAAACACATAAGCAGTCAGAAACTGTCATAAGAATGTTAGAATACGCGCCATGAATCAAGCTCCTGTATTGACCGGCGCCGGTGGAAGCGCCCATGTTGAAAGCCAGGTAAACCGTAAATTCGGTTTCTGGTTGTTTCTGAGTTCGGAACTGTTGATTTTCTGCGGGTTGATTGGTGGTTTTCTTGTAACAAAGCATAATGCGGCTACCTGGCCGTCATCGGCCAACCTGAGCATCTGGCTGGTGAGTCTGAACACGTTCCTGCTGCTCAGCAGCAGCCTGACGGTCGTCCTTGGGATAGAGGGTATTCGGGAGAATAAGCAGCGCAATCTGGTTATTTTTCTGCTGGTCAGCGCATTACTCGGGTTCCTGTTTCTGTGTGGACAGGCAAATGAGTACCAGCACCTCATCTTCGGTGAAAAATATGGCTTTGGAGACCCTTTTGGCACGGCCTTCTTTGTGCTCACTGGGATACACGGCCTGCATGTGTTTGTCGGAGTCATTTGGGCGGTCTGGGTGGCGATGCGCGCGCGCAAGGGTGTCTATACCGCCAGAAATTACACAACCGTTGAGATGTTCGGGTTGTATTGGCACTTTGTTGACCTTGTCTGGATATTGATTTTTACGATTGTGTACCTGATCTAACATGCAAAAGCCTATTGATACACACGCTGCTTTTGAGACGGTGAACGCGCACGGCAAAACCACGAATCCGATCATCGTCTTCGCGATCCTCGCAGTATTCACCCTGATCGAAGTGGGTATTACGGTGCTGGCCGGTCTGCCGCGCGCGACAACCGTGCCACTGTTACTTTCAATCTCGTTTGTCAAGGCCAGTCTTGTCGCCATGTACTTTATGCACCTTCGCTATGAGAAGCTGATCTATAGCCTGGTGTTCATTGCGCCGGCTGCTTTCGCGATCTTATTGATTGCGGTGTTGCTGAGCAGTTGAAACAGCGCGCATAGTTGCGTATTTGCGCAATCTCACAACCAGACTAAAATGAAGTTACGGATGCGCCGTGATGCGCTCCGATATCAAATTAGTTCTGGAAGGTGAGCGTATGGCGACACTAAACGTCGCGCCTCCTGAGATGTCCGTGAAGACCTCGAATCGCGCCGGTGTTGCCGGCGTAATTGAGCAGCCGGCAGCCGTTGTTCAGGAGAGTGCCTATGTCACAGCAATCACACAGTTTGATCATGCTGTTCAGTTCCTCAATCTCGATGCTGGATTAGCCCAGCTTCTGAAAGTCTGTAAACGCGAACTCACTGTTAGTTTCCCTGTCAAAATGGACAATGGTGAGATCCGGGTGTTTACTGGTTATCGTATACACCACAACACCGCGCGCGGCCCGTCTAAAGGCGGCATCCGCTATAGCATGAACGTCACGTTGGATGAAGTGCGCGCTCTGGCGATGTGGATGACCTGGAAGTGCGCGGTTGTCAATATCCCGTTTGGCGGCGCAAAGGGCGGCGTTTTGTGCGACCCTAAGAAACTGACTCTGCATGAGTTGGAGGGGATGACCCGGCGCTACACTACTGAGATTGCCCCACTGCTAAGCCCCGAAGGGGATATTCCCGCGCCAGATATGGGCACCAATCCCCAGATCATGGCGTGGATGATGGACACCTATTCCATGCATCGGGGGTACTCCGTCCCTGCTGTTGTCACCGGCAAGCCAATCAATATCGGAGGCAGTGCGGGCAGAAACGAAGCGACCGGTCGCGGCGTCCTATATACCGTGCGCGAGGCGTTTAAGACCATGAATTGGAAGTTCGATGGCGCCGTCGTTGCTGTGCAAGGGTATGGCAATGTGGGTTCCATCTCTGCAATGACTGCCTATGAAATGGGGTGCAAAGTCATTGCCGTAACCGATATTGAAGGCGGTCTGTACAACTCAAAGGGCATCGATCTCCCCAAGCTGCGGCAGTTCCGCAAAGAGCATGGCACGATCGCCGGCTTCAGCGAGGCAGAGCCCATCACGAACGCTCAACTCATTGCCATGGAGTGCGATGTCTTGATCCCGGCGGCGATGGAAAACCAGATCAACCGCTCGAATGCCGCCACAGTACAGGCGCGCATGGTGGCAGAGGGCGCCAACGGCCCCACTACCCCAGACGCTGATCGCATTTTGAATGACAAGGGCATTATTGTGATCCCTGACATTCTGTGCAACGCCGGCGGGGTGGTCGTCTCCTACTTTGAGTGGGTGCAGGATATGCAGCAACTCTTCTGGGAGGAGGACGATATCAATCACCGCCTGGAGCGCATTATGCTGCGCAGCTTCCATGATGTGTATGACTCGTCGAAGCAGATGGGTGTTGACATGCGCACAGCGGCGCTTGCACTCGCGATCGGGCGCGTGGCTGATGCGACCAGCACGCGCGGCCTCTATCCGTAGCGCCTGCGCCTATAATCAGCCGCTATGGATGTGTCTACTGAAAGTGTTGTGGTCAAGGGCTGGACGATTGGCGTTTCGTTATTGGAGCGCAAACCCATCACGCGTTGCCAGATTGTGACGTGCAAGGCGGGATGTTGCGCGGATGGCGTATGGGTGGATATGGGGCAGGCGCGCGCCATCCTTGCGAATGCCGAACTGATCCAGCCATACATGCCGGTGGAACGCCGCGATGCCACGACGTGGTTTGCGGAATACTACAACGACGACACGGCGTTCCCATCCGGCGAGTATATCGGCACGACCACGGTTGTGGATGCCTCGCATCCAGGCGGCATGACGTGCGTCTTTCTTCGCCCCGAAGACCGATACTGCGCCATCCAGGCGGCATCCATCGCGACAGGCAGGAAGCCGTGGGAACTCAAGCCATACTACTGCTGCCTGTTCCCGCTGGTCGATGAATACGATTCTGATGGCGCTGCTAAGTGGCTGATACTGGACTCAGAGAACTCCCTTTTTGAACACGGCGGCGGTTGTCACGAGGACTGCGCCGTCATCCAGCCGGTGTTCCAGGTGTATGCTGAGGAAACGTCGATGGTGCTGGGCGTCGATGGATATCGCGAGTTGTGCGAGCGCGTTGGCGTAGAACCGAGACTGTAGTTCGTTCCACTGGCGCGCTACTCGCGCATATCCGTTACCGTGGTCAGCGCGGCGCTAACCACGTGGTGAATTTCGTCTGCAACGATATCGAGCGCGCGATCCGCATTGATTATCGCCCAACGCCTGGGTTCAGCGGCTGCCAAAGTGTGGTATCCATTGCGCACTCGCGCGTGAAAATCCACTTCTTCAGCGTCGAGGCGATTCCACTCCTCGTCAGCCGCTTTCCGTCTTAATCCGGCAGTTACATCGATGTCAAGCAGCAGTGTTAAGTCGGGCGTCAAGCCGGATGTCGCGAAATCCACCAGCGAGCGGAGAAAGGTCAGGTTTAGCCCGCGCGCGTATCCCTGGTAAGCCAGGGTGCTGTCTGCAAACCGGTCGCACACGACGATTCCCCCCTGCGCCAGGTGGGGCCGTATCTTCTCGCTGACGAGCTGCGCGCGCGACGCGCAGAAGAGCAGCAGTTCGGCGCGCGCGTCCATATTGCTGGAATTGGAGTCCAACAGGATGCGGCGGATGGCGTCGCTGATTTGAGTGCCGCCTGGTTCGCGCACAGCGAGCACGTTCTTGCCCATCTCGCGCAGCCACGCAGCAAGACGCTGCGCCTGCGTCGTTTTTCCGCCGCCTTCTGGGCCTTCCAGCGTGATAAACACAGAGCGTTGCCCTAGTCCCTGAAGATGCGCACTCGCCGGCTGGGCTCCTTGCCGTATGAGTGCGAGACCACGTCCGCTGCGCGCGCCAGCTCATGCTGTTGACGGCGAATGAAGGCGTTTTGTGGCGTCAGGTCTACCAGCCGCTCGCCTGTCTTCACTCGCTTGACAGCCTCTTCGGCTTCGCGCATGGCATCATCAAGTGGGTTGACGTCACCGCTGTTCAAGTTGAACAATTCCGCAAGGCAACTCTCCATCTGCGTGACAGAATTGGAACGCAACACAAAAATCGGGATATTGCGATGCTCCGCTTCAGAAATTGTTTTGGGCCTCTGCCGATAGTAGGGCTTGGCCGTGATCATCACATTTGCATCATCCAGGCTATCGACCAACTCCGCAGGAACACCCATCTCGCGCACGGCCTGTTGTAATCGGTTCCTTGGTATTCCAAACGGATACAACAGCATTACCTTTGGCGTTTCACGGAAAGTCTCAGGAAAGGCTGCCTCGCCTTCTTCTTCGTCGCCAGATTCAGCCTGGCGACGAAGATCGAAGTCAGCCAGAGATCCGCGCGGCGGTGGGATCGAGTCAGTATCCCGTTCAAGGGCGCTGGGAATGCGTGGCAGCCGCGCATTGCCATACGTGACTCTGGGGAGGTCGCTGCGCGGTTGTTCCTTTGCGGTCGGCCCTGTTCTCTCCTTTTCAACCCGCGCCTCAATCTGAACATTTCCATCAGCGTCGTACGCGCGCAATTCGGTAGTGGCCTGCTTACCGCGCAAGATTCTGTCGACGGCGTCGCTGACATCCATGTGAACAAGCAGCCGATGGCGATCCTGGATTTCGATCAGCACGTCGAAGGTGGGTGGGGAGCGCCGTTCCAGCACCGTCTTCTGCGTGCCGCGCCGGCGCGCTTCTTCATCCGAGAGTGTGACGCTTTCGATTCCGCCGATAAGGTCGCTCAAGGTGGGGTTGGCCATCAGGTTTTCCAGCGTCTGGCCGTGCGCAGTGCCGATCAGCTGCACGCCGCGCTCCGCAATCGTGCGCGCCGCTTCTGCCTCCTGCAATCGCCCGATCTCGTCGATTACGATTACCTGGGGGGTGTGGTTTTCGACAGCTTCGATCATTACCTCGTGCTGGCGGTTTGGCGTAGCGACTTGCATGCGGCGCGCCCGACCGACCGCAGGATGTGGAATGTCGCCGTCGCCGCCAATTTCGTTTGAGGTGTCGACGATCACCACACGCTTGGTTTCGGCCAGCACGCGCGCGGCTTCGCGCAACATCGTCGTCTTACCGATACCCGGACGACCCAGCAACAGGATGCTTTTGCCGCTGGTGATGATATCTTCAATGATGCCGATTGTGCCATACACGGCGCGTCCGACGCGGCATGTCAGTCCGACAACGGCATCACGCCGGTTTTTTATGCCGGAGATGCGGTGCAGCGTGCGCGCGATACCGGCGCGGTTGTCTTCGTCGAATACGGTGATGCGTTGCAGCACATAGTCGATGTCTTCAGTTGTGACTTCCTCAGTGCGCAGGATTTGTTCGGCGTTTGTAACCGACGCGTAGCGCGATTCAGGGGCGCGACCCAGGTCCATCACAACTTCAATGAGTTCGTTAAAGCGATTGATCTGGTTTAATGTCGTGACAATGGATGGCGGCAGCACCTCGAAGAGAGCGTCGAGGTTGTCTGTGATTCGTAGCTCTTGCTTATTCATATTACAGTTTGGCGGTATTCAGAGAACATCCTCAGGATTGTGATGATGTATTTTCGTGTCTCCTTTAACCAGTTTTGAGTGCGCCTGGTTGGGCTGCACTGACCATACAGGCTGGCGAACGCGCGCAGTCGTATGTTTGACCATGATCATATTTGATGTGATATGTATAAACCCTAACTTGTCCAAAACAGGAAGCAACCAACTCTGATACGACGGAACCATGCAGTACACCGGACGGCGACTCTGGTCGCACAGGTTGGACAGGGCATATTGTAACGCGGGCTCTGCCAGCTCTTCGGCCTCGTGGCGAAAGAGAACGCGCATCCCCAGGCCGCGCCGTCCCTGTTGCAGCGAGATGTGCGCCATGGGCTCCTGGTTGCGCATGAGGATGAAGCCGCAGTCGGTGCGGTGCATCAACCGGGTCAGGTCTGTTGCGCCATCCCCCTGTTGGAGAATTCGCGGCGCAACGCGCATGTTCAGCAGCCGGATATAGGCTTCATCGCTGGCTTCCTGACGGGCCAGACCCATGACGTCGGGCGCTGTCATTTCGGCTGGGAGCGCGCCAAGTTTCATGATGTCCTGGTGCATCAATGGCGAAAAGCCCACGCGGTGCAATGCCTCGGCTTCACGCCCGGAATCCGGAACTTCCGCGATGATGCTCTCGACGCCATGTTCACCGGCTTGCATGATAAAGACTTCAGCAAGCTCCGTCCAGACCAGGGAGAGTTCATCGGATTGCGGGCTGGGGGAGATCACAACCATGGCCGCGTGCTTCGTCCCGTTGTGGCTGGAACCCTTGGCCGGTATGAGGTGCATCAGGCCAAATGCATCCAGTTCGCGCGAATCTGAATTGCGCCTGACCAGCGTGATGGCGTGATCATATCCGCTTGCAACATAGGCGCGCATTGCATCACGCAGAGGGGACAGGCCATCGACAGCGACGGCTTCATACGCCAACGGCCGTCCGAAAGGGCCAAGGCGCTGCACCGTTGCCACATCACGGATATCAAAGAGCCGGATCATCGACATCTGGATATCCTGGTTTGCACGCTTTAGTCATGTTAACGAAGTACTCATGCACGCGAGTGTCCTGCGTTAACTCAGGATGAAACGATGTGGCTAAGAGATTGTCCTGTCTCGCGGCGACAATTGTTCCATCATCAAGGGCGCACAGAACCCGCACATTTGCGCCAACGCTTTCAATGCTCGGCGCGCGGATGAACACACCGATGAAGGGTCCGCCAGCAACCGATTCGATCTGAAGATCAGTTGTGAAAGAATCGATCTGTCGCCCAAATGCGTTGCGTTTGACCTTAATGTCCATCAAGCCAAGTGTTGGCTGGTCGCGACCGATGTCTTTGGCTAGAAAGATCAGCCCTGCACAAGTTCCCCAGAGTGCTTTACCCTGGTGGGCGAATTCGCGCAGGGGAGTCATCAAGCCAAACCGCATAGCTAGCTTTGCGAAAGTCGTGCTCTCGCCGCCAGGCATGATCACTGAGTCCAGACACTCGAGATCCCTGGGCAGGCGCACTTCAACAACGTCGACTCCAAGGCGCAGAAGCATCTGCTTGTGCTCAGCAAAGTCTCCCTGTAATGCCAGAACACCTATTTTCATTGATTCTGGTGGCCGCTCACCGGCATGGATCGCCACTATTTACAGCAGGGCGATCCATGCCGTGAAGTGCGTTTACCACCCTCGTGTTGCTAAAAGCTCTTCCTTTGGCAGTGATGACACGTTGATGCCGACCATGGGTTCACCGATATTCTTACTCACTTCGGCAACGATTTTCCAATCATTGAAGTGAGTGGTGGCCTCAACAATTGCCTTGGCGCGGATAGCGGGGTTACCGCTCTTGAAAATACCGCTGCCCACGAATACGCCGTCGACGCCGATTTGCATCATCAGCGCTGCGTCGGCGGGGGTAGCGATACCGCCGGCGGCAAATAGCACTACCGGTAGCCGTCCCAGATCCGCAGTCTCCTCGACAAGTAAGATGGGCGCCTGAATTTCTTTGGCGTATGTATACAACTCGTCACGGCGCATGCCCTTTAACCGGCGGATATCGCCGAGAATGGCGCGCGCATGGCGAACGGCTTCAACTACGTCACCGGTGCCTGCTTCACCCTTCGATCGAATCATCGCGGCGCCCTCGGAGATGCGGCGGAGCGCCTCACCCAGGTTACGGGCGCCACAGACAAACGGCACCGAGAAATCGTGCTTAGAGACATGATTTTCCTCGTCAGCCGGCGTCAAGACTTCGCTTTCATCGATGTAATCGATGCCGATTGCCTCGAGAATACGCGCTTCCGCAAAGTGACCGATGCGGCATTTGGCCATAACAGGGATGGTTACAGTCTCCATAATGCTGACGATCATGGCAGGGTCGCTCATGCGCGCCACGCCGCCATCCTTGCGGATGTCTGCGGGAACGCGTTCCAGCGCCATCACAGAACAAGCGCCAGCCTCTTCGGCGATCCTGGCATGTTCCGGTGTGACGACGTCCATAATCACGCCGCCTTTGAGCATCTGAGCCAGACCGCGTTTCAGGGAAATAGTCCCAATCTCTTTATGGCGACCATTGGCATTAGCCCCGTTGGCATTAGCGCCATTGGTTGCGCCTGTCTGTTTATCTTGCTGCAACATTTGTATTACCTCTGAATAAGCGCCGGCGCATTCCAGGCGCAGGCTCTGACTTCACTTTATTGACAGGTGATTCTACCATCCCAGTATATGCGGAGAATATGCTGAAACTGCGCTTTGCGCGCGGTGAGAGGCGTTGATCAACGGTGATAAACTCAACATCCATGAGCGATTTCTACCCGGACACGCCAATCGTTACGACCCAGTGGCTGAATGACCATCTGACTGATCCGCGCGTCAGGATCGTCGATATTCGCGGGTTGATCCTGCCCCCCGACCAACCCAAGCCCCATTACTTTCCGAAGAGGCAGGAGTATTTGCAGGCGCATCTTCCAGGCGCAGTATTCGTCGATTGGACAGTCGATATCGTTGACTTGGATGATCCGGTCCCCGTCCAGATTGCGCCGCCGGATAAGTTTGCGGCATTTATGTCAGCTATTGGCGTGGGTGACGATACGCTGGTTGTGGGATATGACGACCACCGTTCGGCGCTGGCAGCACGATTGTGGTGGGCGTTGCGCTACTACGGACATGATGCCGTTCGCATCCTGGACGGCGGCTGGCACAAGTGGGTGGGCGAGGGCAGGGCGACAACGGCGGAACTGACCGGCCCTCAAAAGGCGATTTTCCACCCGCACCTACGGCCTGAAATGCGCAAGACAGCGGATGATGTCCTGGCTGCTGTGGCGGCGAATGCCGTGTGCTTACTCGACGCTCGCACCAGTGATGAGTTTTCAGGCAAGTTGTCACGCGCGAAGCGTTCTGGACACATCTCTGGCGCAGTCAGCCTGCCGGCACTGGAGGTGGTGGCGGGGACGTATGAGGAGTTGGCTCCGGCTGAGGAGTTGCGCCTGAAATTCGCTCGCTACGCCGGTGAAGGCAAACTGCCTATCATCACGTATTGCAATGGCGGCGTATCAGCGGCGTTGCTGTTGGCAGGCATGGAGATGGCTGGTATCGAGGGCTCGTTGTATGACGGTTCCTGGGGCGAGTGGGGCAATGATCTTCGCCTGCCTATAGCGTAGCGAAGAGTAGTGAC
>CAIXPS010000472.1 GCA_903921365.1 uncultured bacterium
CGACCACGGTCCCTTCGCCGACGCCATCGACGAGACCGGCTTGCCGGTGGGCACGGTCTTGTGGGATCCGGGCAGCGACATTCGTGCCCGCATCATCACCACCGCCCGCACCCGCGATCCCCTCGGGTTGTTGGCCACCCGCCTGGAGCGGGCCGAGCATCGCCGCAGTCACGACCTCCAGGACGCCGATCTCGGCGGCCTGGAGGGATGGATTGATGGCCCGCTGGCAATGGACGCAGTCCGTGTATCCCGACTACGCTCACATGGGTACCGGGTGTTCACGCAGCGAATCCCGATTGATATTACGCCGAAAAACAGACTTCTGATGGCCGAGCCGGAACAGGATCAGTATGCGACATTGTAAAGAATCACCGCCAGGTCAACTTCTTCTGGCCATCCGCCAGTTCAATTCGCGCCAATGGTTTGAGTGCCACGAAACGCTGGAAGAGTTATGGATTGGCGAAGAGGGAGAGGTACGCGACTTCTTCCAGGGAGTCCTTCAGATTGCGGTGGCCCTGCATCACTGGCGTAATGGTAACTACGTCGGCACAATCAGTCTTCTAAATGGAGGAGTAAAACTCCTGGGCAATGTATCGGACGCGTGCATGTGGGTGGATGTAGTACAACTCATATCAGACGCAAACCGGATGCGCGAGGCTCTGGAAGCGCTCGGGCTGGGCAGGATGAATGGGCTGGACCCCGGCATTATCCCACAACTGCGCACAGTGTCAGTTCAGCCTTAACGTTAAACCACGAAACAGAGTGAAGGAAACGTGCCAGATGACGAACTATTTCTTAATATCGAGCAGTTCAACCTCAAAAACCAACGTAGCGCCTGGAAGTATATTACCACCGGCAGAGCCTTTTTCGCCATAGGCGATTGAAGACGGGCACACAAGCTTTGCCTTGCCGCCAACCTTTATTCTCTGCATCCCTTCCGTCCAGCACTTGATTATACTACCTAATTTCAATTCTATTGGTTTATTACGTTTGTAGGAGCTGTCGAACTCCTTTCCGTCCGTCAGTGTGCCACGGTAATTGACAATTACTGTATCAGTCGCGCTCGGAATTGCGCCTGTGCCTTCTTTCAGTGAGAGATAGACCAAGCCGGATTCAGTCCTTACTGCCCCTTTTTCTTTGGCTGCCTTGTCTACAAACTCTTTACCAATGCTGATCTGTTTCTCCTCCAGAGCCTTGTTGCGTGCAAGGGCAAGTCGATGAACTTTTGAGCCATAGGTTTCGATGTTCACTCCTGAGGCTTTGCCGTTAATGGCATCCGCAAACCCCTCTTTCACGTATTCCGACTCGCCGGGGGTGAGGCCAAATACGGAAAGCTGGTTGCCCATAATATGACCCAGGGCATAGAGCGTCTTTTGATCCTCGGTTTTGGGCGAGTCAGCAGCAAATGATGGTGTGACGATCAGGCAAAAGAGGACGGTAACGACTAGTTTGTGCATGAAATATTCCTTTCTGTATTTTGGTCATCCTTCATATTTCGGCTTGCCAGGGAGTAGAACCTGCTTTGTGTTCCTCAATTTCCCCCAGCTGGGTCACAACTTGCACGCGTTCTGAAAAAAAGCAACAAGGGTTACAGTTTCATCAGGGAGTTTGATCTTGTC
>CAIXPS010000473.1 GCA_903921365.1 uncultured bacterium
GCAGTTGGCGTTTACGGTGACACAGCCGGCCAACCCGCGCGCTGACCTGTCGCGGTCGCAGAAGCTGGTGACGCGCAACAGTGCTGGGTTGACCTACACACTGATGTTGCGCAACGCGGTGGAAGTTACTGGAACGGTCATGCTGACCGACCCGCTGCCGGCAGGCGTGACGTTTGTGGCTGGCAGCCTGAGCGCGAGTACGGGGACAGCGACCTATGCCAGCGGGCAGGCGCTGTGGACGGGCGAGGTGATCTCAGGGACGCCGGTGCTGATCGTGTTCGCAGTGGCGATGGATGCCGGCACGTTGCCCGACACGGTGATCACGAACCAGGCGATGTTGGACGATGGATCGGGAGCGATTGTGCGCGTCTCGGCGGACACGACGATGAACCCGACGCTGAGCCTGACGATCAATGATGGCGCAGTGTTCACGCGCATCCCGACGGTGACGCTGAGTTACAGCAGCACAATCGCGCTGACCGATGTGCGTTTCAGCAACGACGGGTTGTTCCTGAACAACAGCGGGTGGATCAGCGCGGGAATTTCCGGGGTGCAGCCCGACTGGGTGGTAGCGACGGACGGCGACCTGCGCATCGCGCGCGCTGTCTATGCGCAGTTCCGCGATGCAGAGGGGAAGACATACGGGCCGGTCAAGGCCAACATCACGTATGACCCGGACGCGCCGACGACGCCGATCCTGCATGTGCTCGAGGCGGTTTCGCCGGGCATGCTGCGGGCGATGCAGGCGAACCTGGGACTGACGGTGACGGTGCAGATCGGCAGTAGCGACGAGAACAGCGGTGTGCGGATCGTGGTGTTGAGCAACGATGCCGCGTTCACCGACCCGGTGACGCACACGCTGAGCGGAGCAACCACAACGATCGAGTGGCCAGTGCCAGCGACGATGTATCAGATACCGCACATCTATGTCAAGTCGTATGACCGGGCGGGCAACGAATCGGCGCTGATTGTGGACAAACCGCTGGTTTACCAAGTGTTCATGATGAACGTCCTGAGGTAGTAGCGATTCATCTGGCGCGGTGATATGCAAGATGCCTGACTTCTTCAAGAAGTCAGGCATCTTGCCGTACGCCACATCGAGATCGCGCAAAACGCACTGCAATTGAACTAATTGCGCCCCCGCGTTTCAGCCGAAAAACAATAAAGTCAGGGACGCTGACTTTTTCCTCCTTTTCCTATCCTTAAGTATAGTGTGATATCTGATGATGTGATGCTATGATAATGCTGTGAGAATAAAATGCAGCGCTCTATTAATACTGAATAATTGCGTATTAATTGAAGCAGGATTGTGGGCTGCAAGTGAAAGGAGATTTTGTGGAAAATGAAACATTGAGAATGTATATGCCAAGATGTCCGAATTGTGGAAAGCACATTCACCTGGTCGAGCGACGTTTTTTCGATCGGGTGATTTTACAGTTAATGCGTTTGCATACACGACGTTATGCTTGCTCTGACTGTGGCTGGGCCGGGTTGCTCAGTCTCTACAGCTACACTGAAGTACGTCTGTCAGCCTATGTCGGCTTTATTATGAATCGCGCTTTACATCTCTGACATAATAGTTTCGCCATAAAGAGACAGGATTACCATGTCCATCATAGCGGTTGACAATCTGCATAAGAACTACATGGTGAAAAGGCACTACGATGGGCTTGGCAACTCGCTGCTTGGGCTTATGTCGCCGGGATATCGCATGGTTCGGGCTGTGGATGGTATCAGCTTCAGCATTGAGCCCGGCGAACTGGTCGGCTGTCTGGGGATGAACGGCGCGGGCAAGTCCACGTTGATCAATATGTTGACGGGGTTGCTTGTGCCCTCATATGGCGCTCTGTTGGTCAATGGATATGTGCCGTGGCGTGAGCAGAATAGCTGTGCCGCACACATCGGCGCAGTTCTCTGCCATCAGACTGTGCTAATGTGGAACTTGCCGGTGCTCAAGTCGTTGGAAACGCTGCAACATGCGTATAGAATGCCGCCTGGGCGTTTCCGTTGCAATCTTGATAAGTTTTGCGCGTTGCTGGAACTTGACTCGTTATTGACGACGCCGGTGCGTTTACTGTCACTCGGCCAGCGTGTAAAAGCTGATTTGTGCGCGGCGGTGTTGCACGAACCCGACATCCTGTTCCTCGATGAGCCGACCGATGGTCTTGATGGGGCTGATAAGGAGTGCATCAACCAGTGCATCCGTTACATCAACCACGAGCGAGGCGTCACGGTGTTGTTTGCTGCTCGTGACTTGTCCAATATAGAGAAAGTGTGCGAGCGGGTGATTGTCCTCGACCATGGTCACCTGCGCCATCAGATGTCTGACTTCTCCGAGAAGTCAGAC
>CAIXPS010000474.1 GCA_903921365.1 uncultured bacterium
CACACACTCGTCGCGCAGCAGGCGAACGTTGTTCTCCTGGAAGATCGTCTCCAGTTGCGCCGTAAAGTCCAGCCCCGGCAAACCGTAATCATGATTGCCAAACACCGCATAGACCCCCAGCCTCGCCTTGATCTGGCGCAGCGGCGCGAGCATCCCGGGAACGAGCGTCGGATCCACGTTGCTGACGAAATCCCCGCCCATCAGGACGATGTCCGGCTGCTGGGCGTTCACCAGGTTCACCACCTTGCGCACCCAGTCGCGTTGCTTCAACCAGCCCACGTGAATATCGGAGAAGAAGGCGATCTTGAATGGTTTGGCGTTGGATGCTGCGCCGGCGGCGCGGATCTGGATATGCTTGACCCGCAGGACAAACGGCTCGATCAGCCGCGCATAGACTCCGAGCGCGCCGCCCGCAGCAACGATCAGACCGGCAACCACGCCGAGCGTTGTGCTGGAAGTCGCCTGGTACAGCGCAAACAGCAACCCCGCCGGGAGCACGACCACACAGGAGAGCACCAGCATGTCGAACAATCGTTCGAGCCAGACTCGCGATGTATAGGCCACAGATCGAATACGCCAGTGTTCATATGATTCCATCATGTTCGTTAACCTTGTCAATCCTGTTAAGCCCGTTTGCTCAATTCTACTGGCGCGCCAGAAATCGTATCAACCTTAAAATTTACAGACATCCCTCCTGTGAGCCCCTCTATGTCTTGCAGTGAAAGGCAATAGGGTATATATTTTTGGCCGATTTTCGAGTGGTGCAGCGTAACCAGGGAGATTATAGTTAGCTAAAGAATGAAAGGATCGTCTATTGATAATCGCGTCGTGAGCGCGAATCCGACTCACCTACCCTTTGCCCGACCATCGCAGCAGCGACCATCGCAGCCGACGTTTTCAATCTCATACCCGACCACACCGGTTGGGCACCCGATCTGGCAAGTACCGACTCCGGCCCTGGTGGTAACACCGCGAAAGGCTGTAGCCAATTACCAGACAATTCAGCGGGCTTTTCCTGACGCCATCGTCGGCTACACGATGAAGTCAAATCCGAACCCGCTGCTGCTCGATCCCATCTCGCGGATTGAGAATTCGTGGTTTGAAGTGGCCTCCCGCGCCGAAGTTGAGGCGCTCGTCAAGATTGGCGTCAATGGTGATCGGATTTTCTACAGCAATCCGATTAAGCAACTTTCCCATATCCAGTCCGCCATCAGGCATGGTGTGCGGCTGTTCGCGTTTGACTCTGAAAGCGAAGTCGATAAGCTCGCGGCATTCGACCTGCCGCTCGAAGTGTACGTTCGCATGACTGTGCCGCATACCGGCGCGCTTTGGCCGCTCACGCACAAGTTCGGCGTGGAGCCGCACAAGGCCGTCGAGCTGATGAAGCTGGCGCGCGCGCGCGGGTTGCGCCCGGTCGGCATGGCCTTCCATGTTGGCTCGCAGTGCATTCGCCCAGAGACGTGGGCCGATGCGTTGCAGGCCGTTGCGCCGGCGTGGGCCCAGGCGCGCTCCGCCGGAATCGACCTTGACCTGATCGACCTGGGCGGCGGTTTCCCGGCGCATTACACCGGGCCAGTGCCGGCGCCCACAGATGTGGCGAAGGCGGTTAACCGCGTGATCGGCGAATGTGTGCCGGGCGCGCGGCGCATGCTGCTGGAGCCGGGGCGCGGCGTTAGCGCCAGCACCTCGGACATGGTGCTCGAAATCACCGGCATCGCCGAACGCCCGGACGGCCAGACCTGGCTGTACCTCGACGGCGGCGTATTCAGTGGATTGTACGAAATCCCTGACGGGATTCGCCCCGCGGTGCGCCCGATCGTGTCGGAAGCGCGCCCGCTCAGCATGACCACGTATCGTCTGGCCGGTCCGACGTGCGACTCGGTGGATACGCTCTTTGAGATGCGCTCACCGTGCGAGCTCAAGGTCGGCGACCGGCTGGTGATGAAGAACTGCGGCGCGTATGTCTACGGCGTCGGGTCGCCCTTCAACGGCTTCCCGGTTCCAGAAGTGTATGAGTCAGCCGAGTGGACGCTCGACATGGACGAGTTCCACGGCATCTGCTGATCGGCGCCCGCAAGCCTCAGAGGAACGAGCCCCGCGTGATGAGTATCACGCGGGGCTCGTTTGTTGTGGGAACACGATCACGTGTCGGTAGTAGTCGGTAGGCGCGAGCGGGGTGAAGCTCCGTTCATTGTAGGGATGTGCCGAGCCACATTGCCTGCACGAAATGACGGCGCATGCGAACCCGTCGCCGGAAATGGCGTTGTGGCGCCGATGTCGCGCGGGATGAACCTCCCATACAATATCGGTGTGGACGGACACAACCGCCATTCGATTCGTTTATCCGGTTACGATTACGCGCAACCCGGCGCGTATTTTGTCACATTGTGCACGCAGTGCACGCATGGGCGCGCCACGTTATTCGGCGATATCATTGATGATGCGATGCATTTGACCGAATACGGCGAGATCGCGCAGGCCTATTGGCAGGCCATCCCCAGACATTTTCCATTCTCGAAACTGGATGCGTTTGTGATCATGCCCAACCACATCCACGGAATTCTATGGATTGTCGATCGCGGACAATACAAGGCGGGGGATGCATCTGCGCAACCCGACGCGCCAATAGGCACGACGCCGAATTCATTGGGTGCGATGATCCAGAATTTCAAATCGGTGACAACGCGCCACATCAACCGGGCGCGCGCGATGCCGGCCACACCCCTGTGGCAACACAATTATTACGACAACATCATTCGCAATGAACAGGCGTTGCAGCGCATCCGCGAATACATCCTTGCGAACCCGTTGCAGTGGGCTCGCGACGAGGAATATCCATTGCGCTCGAAGTCCTGATCGAAACATAATCGGCACGAGATGTGATGGCAATGTGGCTTGGCACATCCCGGCCGTGGCCAACCACGAAACGACGGCGCATGTGAATCCGTCGCCGGAAATGACGTTGTCGTGTCGATTACGTCCGGGGCAACCGCAAGGGATTGCCCCTACGATGAACGGATCGGATCGTTGCCCTTTACGCCTTGCGCATTCCGCATTACCCTTAGGGCATGTCTTTGCTCGAAACCCTGACTGTTCTGCGTGCCGACGCCGAGTTCATGCGCAATGTAACCGCCTGGGAGCGCGCGCCCGCGCAGCCCGCGAAGTGCGCGCCGTTTCCGGAGCGGCTGCATCCCGCCGTGGTCGAGGCGTTGAAACGGCGCGGCATCGAGTCGCTCTACACGCACCAGGCCCATGGGATTGAAGCCGCCCTGGCGCGCCACACGCAGTGTGTGGTCGTCGTCGCCAGTGCTGCTGGCGGGAAGTCGCTGTGTTTTCACGCGCCCATCGCCCACGCGCTGATGGCCGAACCCAATGCGCGCGCGCTATGTCTCTTTCCCACCAAGGCGCTCTCGCAGGATCAGTACTCGCATCTCACCTCCCTGCTTGCCCAAACGAGCGATGCGAGTCTCCAATCTCCAATCTCTAATCTCCAATCTCTCATCTCCATTTACGACGGCGATACGCCGCAGTCCAAGCGCGCCGACATCCGCCGCGACGCGCGCGTGGTGGTCAGCAACGCCGATATGCTCCACCTCGGCATCTTGCCGCATCACACCCGCTGGGCGGCTTTTTTTAAGAATCTGCGCTACGTGGTGATTGACGAGATGCATGCCTATCGCGGCATCTTCGGCAGCCACATGGCCAACGTGATCCGGCGGCTCAAGCGATTGTGCGCGTTCTACGGGTCGGTTCCGACCTTTATTCTCGCCTCGGCCACGATCGCCAACCCGCGCGAGCACGCTGAGAAGCTGATCGAGGCGCCGGTGACGTTGATCGATGACGATGGCAGCCCGCACGGTGAACGCCATGTCCTGGTGGTGAATCCGCCGTTGGTTGATGCCGAACTGGGTATCCGGCGCAGCAGCGTGTTCGTCGCGCGCGATATCGCAGCGCGCTTTGTTCAGGATGGCGCGCAGACGATCTGCTTTGCCCGCTCGCGCCAGGACACCGAGGTGTTGCTCACCTATCTGCGCAACCTGCAAATGCCGGTGGATGTCGCGATAGCGCGCCCGGCAATCGAAGAGATTCTGCGCGGCCGCGCCAGGCGCGCCAAAGGCAAGGCAGCTGGTTCACCCATCGTCGGGTATCGCGGCGGATATCTGCCCGAGGAGCGTCGCGCGATCGAGGCCGACCTGCGCAACGGCGTTGCCCGCTGCGTGGTTGCTACGAACGCGCTCGAACTGGGCATTGATATCGGTGAACTCGACGCCTGTGTCATGCTTGGCTACCCGGGCAGCATCGCCAGCTTCTGGCAGCAGGCGGGTCGCGCCGGGCGGCGGCGCAACGCATCTGCCGCGGTGATGGTGACGAGCGCAACCGCGCTTGACCAGTACCTGGCCGCGCATCCTGAGTACCTGTTCAAACAATCGCCCGAACACGCCCGCACCTCGCCGGATAACCTCGGCGTTCTGGCCGCGCACGTGGCCTGCGCGACGTTTGAACTGCCTTTCGATCGCGGCGAGG
>CAIXPS010000475.1 GCA_903921365.1 uncultured bacterium
CGCCGGTCGCACATGCGCATATTGCACTTTCGCCTTGATAGCGGCCACCGGAATCGGCACGTCCGTCTCGTGGCGACACAGATCTATGTTGACCGCCACTTCCATCGCCGATGGGCTATTGACCAATTCGGATTTGCTTCATCTCCTCGACTGCCTGCTCCTCCGTCAGTCCCTGCCGTTCCGCCTCCGGACCCAACGCCCGCACCGCTTGGTTACGAGTGTAGGTCGCGGCTTCCTTGCTGATTCGTTCAGTAGTGTTAATCCGCATGCAGCGGCGCCGGCGTCCACCCCTCTTTGGATATGCGATGGATATGACCCGCTCGAAGGCCGCGCGACGCTTGACGAACGTGTCGTAGTCCATTCTCGGAAGACAGAGGAACCACGAAATCCTCGCCACCTTTGCGGCGGCAACGGATTACCGTAGGTTCAAGCGGTCAAATGTGCCATGCAAGCACTACGAACACCTACTGGATGGCAGCTTCCCGCAGCCGTTCCACGTCGCGCATCGGCGGCAGGCCAAAGAGCCGTTTGTACTCCCGATTGAACTGCGAGGCATCGTTGTAACGCACCTTATAGGCGGCGCTTGCCGCGTCGAGGTGCTCGCCCAACATCAGCCGGCGGGCTTCCTGCAGCCGTTTCTGGAACTGCAAGGGGCTCATGGCGGTAATAACCCTGAAGTGCCGGTGAAAGCCCGATACGCTCATCCCGATCTCGCGCGCGTCATTAGGCCGATCGTCAACCTAATGGTGTTTGGCGAGTTCACCGAGACGATCCCAGGCTGGCGACATCCCACCAAAGGATGTTGCAACAAGCTGTACGATTGTTGGATCCAGAACCACTGTCTCGCTTCTTTTATATCTGCGAGGTTGGGTGGCGATCCACCTCTTCGCTTGAGTAGCCAGTGCCTGGAGGCGCGGATCATCGGGGGACCAGTCGAAGGCTGCATCATACGCGAGATAGATGGAACGGAATTCTGGATCATTGATTGCAGTGCGCTTGTCTTCGATCAAGATCGCCGCCTCCTCAGGTGAGATCGACTGAACGAGGATCCACAGATCGCGTTCCAACTGCACCGTGCGTTGACTCACACCGATCTCTCGCAGGTAGTCGAGGTAATCGGCAACCTCTATCGAGACGAACAGGCGATTACCGCTACTAAGCTGGGTGATCCGCTCGCGAATACGGCTCAGTTCCTCGAGTCGTTCCTGCAATTTGCGGTCGATCTCTGTAATCGACGCCGTGAACTGGCTGGGATTGGCTGCCAGCAGTTCCTTGACACGAGCGAGCGGTACACCTGCCTCGGCGAGCGTCTTGATCTTGACCAGGTCGATGGCGTGCCTGGCACTGTACCGCCGGTACCCTGATGGGTCGCGCGGCGGTTCTTCGAGCAATCCCCGACGGTGGTAATGGCGGACGGCCTTGATCGTCACACCCGCGTATTTTGCCAACTGACTGATGGTGATTCCGCGCATCGCACTCATTATCCCTATCCCTATTGCGGATCAAAACATTTCACGGTTATCGGATACAGCGGTGAACAACCACTGATCATTAGCGATTTGCAGGCTCAGGCTTGACCCAACTCGCGGCGATTGCCCGAGCTCCCGCCATGTACTGATCATGGGTAAAGGGTACTACACAGGGATTGTCTGCGATCGTTTGAACAACCGGCCAGCCATGTCGACTCCCACAACGGCGCCACGCTCGTCGCGGGTAAAGAAACCGCGATGCCCCTTCAAGCCGCCGCTAGTGATGATATAACCCTCCCCGTTGCCGGGCAGCAAGCCTATGCCAGACGGTGGGAGATCGGGGGGTGGTTCGGTAGACGCCGCCGCACGAATCTCCGGCTTGATCCCGCATGCGACGGTGAGCCCGGTCCCATCGCTGCCGATGGTGAGTGTCATCATGTCGTTTTCATAGATTCCAACGATCTCACGGGCCTGCACCTCGTTGTGGGGAAGCGGCTCCGGATCATAGTCGACCACCGCAAGGTAATGTTCGAGCGCCCACCGCACAACGGACTTGTTGAATGCCATGCCGATGTCTGGGCCGGCATTGGATACTGCGACTACAGCGAAGTTCCTCTCCGGCACAGTGAGGAGTTCGGCGAACTGGCCGTTGGCCGAACCGCCGTGCCCAACCGTGCGAACACCGCCCACTTCACGCAGGAACCAGCCGATGCCAATGGCGTCTCCCAGCGAGCTGCCCTGCAATGCAACTGATGGCTCCTTCATCCGACGCAACATCTCGGCAGGAAGAATACGCACCCCACTTTCCGCGCTGCCGTCACCGAGATGGAACCTGGCCCAGCGGATTTGGTTTTCTACGGAGGACACCAGCCCTGCGCCTGGATTGTCGCTGCGCCAGTGCCTCCACGGCCTCGCGATGTAGAGCTTTCCGTCCTCGCCCAGGTTGTGCCCTACGGTAAACCTCCGCGTCATGACATCATCGCGCGAGAAGAAGCTGTGCGACAGCCTCAGCGGTTCGAATAGGAGCGAAGCGATCGCCTCTTCATATGTCAGACCCGTGACCTTCTCTATAATCCGCCCAGCCAGATCGTACCCGGCCTGGCTGTAGGAAGCCCGGACGCCAGGCGGTGCAATCTGCTTCAACTCGGGCAGGGCCGCCACTTCCCGGGCCAGGGCGTCGTCCCCCTCACCGGTGTCGACGTTGACCCTCCAGTCCAGACCCGCGGTGTGGTTGAGCAGGTTCAGCACGGTGATCGCTGTCGCAGCCTGCTCGTCCACCAACGTAAGATCGGGGACATATCGGCGCACCGGCGCCTTCAACTCGATCAGCCCATTCGCAACCAGGCACATCAGCGCAGTGGCTGTATAGGTCTTGGTGACTGAACCAAGCACAAACAGTGTATCCCGATCGACGGGCAGCGGGTTGTCGATACTCGTCACTCCATAGCACGCGTAATTTTCACGGCCGTCTGCCCACACCCCGACGGCAACGCCAGGAATACCGCACTTTTGTGCGGTTGCCGTGATGAAATCTAGCAGCCGTTTATCTGGCATTTCATTCGGATTATGATCCATTCTTACATCTCTCCTTTTTTCGTCTGACGGTAAGGAGGTCGTAATGGGTTTCACATCGACTTTCTCCATCAGGCGGGTTCTCAGCGCTTATCGTAAAACCTTGACCGTGGGTCAATGTCAATACCCTCTTCGCAGTTTTTCGTGTCCTAATGAATATCGGAGGTTCGACAATACCGTCATGGACAAGAAACTTTCATACACGATGGATGCATGGCGGCTTCAGCGTAAACGCTCGGCATCCAGAGCGCTTTGGTGCCCGGCGCGGCGCCGCAGGGTATCAACAGGATCGCCCAGGTGAATACGGGCGTTGCCGCCAGCAACGTGGCTGCTGGCGGCGTGACTGGGTAGCACCGGGGTGGTTATAGTTCAGGGCGCAACGCGGTATAGCCTGTCATCGTCCCAGGGCACGGAGCGATTTTCGGCCCAGTCACTGGCCCGCCTGAGCCAGACCCTCATCGGGCTCTTGCCGCGGTTGGCAATTGCGTAGAAGGGAATGGCTGTCCATTGGCCGCCCTGCTCCGTTTCGCCGTGCACGACAGTGATGCCGCCCAATAAGTTGGGGCAGCTTTCAGTTGACAGGTGCGCGTGCGCGTGTGCGGGCAGGGTAACATCGGTCACGCCGCCGTTATCCAGCCCCTCCACGGCGTAAATGAACGGTCCAAGTTGGACGGCCACCTTACCGCGCGTGGCTTCCACGCTGGGGTGCGCTTCGATGAGCTGAACAGGCATGTGTAGATGCAGTTCGATCGTGTCGCCCGCATGCCATTCCCGCATCAGTCGCAGGTAGCCATCACGCACCTGCATCGCATGCATCGCATGTACAGGTTGCCCGTTTATGCTCGCCTGTGCCTGCGCACACCAGCCCGGCACGCGCACAGCCACCTCGAACGCACACGGTCCCGACAGGTCTAGCGTAAGGGTTACCTTGCCGTCCCAGGGGTAGGTGGTGCGCTGGGTGAGACGCACCGTCGTCCTGCATTGCAGGTTCAGCGTGGCGCGAGAGCCGATAAAGAGGTTCACGCACAGGCTGGATTCGTCGTGGGCGTAAATAAAACCGCCCAGCGCAGACAGGATTTTCAGCAGCATGGGCGGGCAGCAGGGGCAGCCGTGCCAGCCCCAACGCTCTCGACCCTCCGTCTCAAGCGGGTTCTCGTAGAAGTAGGCGTCGCCTTTGATCGACACACCGGTAAGCACCCCGTTGTACAGTGTGCGCTCCAGTTCATCTGCAAAGCAGCCGTTGGCAAAGGCCAGTGCCATGGTGTTGTGAAAGAAGCCCATGCCCACAGCGGCGCACGTCTCCAGGTAGGCGTCGTTGGGCAGGTAGTAGTCCGGCCCGAAACCTTCGTAAGCCTGGTTGGAGCCGACGCTGCCGGTGATGTGCATCTTGCGGTGCACGGCATTGTCCCATAGCTTCAGCGCCGCGTGGTAATAGTCGTCGCGCCCGTTGACAAGCGCCGCGCTCGCCAAACCCGTGTAGAGCAGCGCCGCGCGGACAGCATGCCCTTCAGCGCTATCCTGCTGCAAAAGCGGCAGGTGATCCTGCGCGTAGGCTGCGCCGCACGGCGCCATGCTGAGCGGCGCGCGGCCCTCATAATCGCCACGGTGCTCCAGCCAGAATTCAACCAAGCGCAGGTATTGCTCTGCATCCACGCCAAACCCCATCCGGTCGCGCAGGGCGGGCTGCTCGCGGAAGAGCAGGTAGAGTTTAATCAGCGCTTCCTCGGGCAGCGGGTGCTCCGGCACGATGTTCTTCTTCGGCGCCGGCCCCATCACGTCGGCCATGTGATTGGCGTATCGCGCGGCCACCTTGAGCAGCGCCATCTTGCCTGTGGCGCGGTAGTAGTGCACGGCTGCTTCAATCAGCGCACCGGCATTGTAGATGTCGTGCTGGTAGAGCTGGTTGCCGCCGTTTTGCCCGAAGCGGCAAGCGGGCATCTCCAGTTGTGTGTAGGTATTCAGATAGCCGTTGGGATCGGCTGCGGCAGCCGCAGTGATGCGCTCGATCATGCCATCCAGGCAGGCTTCGAGAGCGGCGTCACTGCGGTCAGCCACGCGCAGCATGTCGGCTGCCGCGCATATCGTCTCGTAGACCAGTCCATCGTGCCAGGGCGGGCCGGCGTGCCCGCCGGTCTGGTGATCGCGCACGCGGTCGAAGTTGGCCATCGCCCCGGCCTGCTCGAACTTATTCAACACGTCCGGCAGGGTCACTTCGCGCAACGTCTGGAGCCTGGGCGACCAGAATGCGTCATCGATCACAACGTCTTTGAGCGCAACAGGCTGGAGCGGGTGCGGGGTTAAAGTTGGGTTCATATTCAGCCAAGCATCCTCCGGCGGCGAGTGGATGGTCGAGCGATTGATAAAAAGGTTACTGTTTATTTCAAATGAGAAATGTACGCCTCGATCAGGAACAGATTCTTCTCCCCAAATCCCCGAACCACACTCAAAAGTTTATCCGTGAGGTTCTCTTCCTCAACCTGCTCATTCACAAACCAGGTGAGCATTTCAAAAGTGGCGTGGTCGCCCGCTTTCCAGGCCAGATCGCGAAGCGCATAGATCTTCGCGGTCGTTTCCTTTTCACGTTCAAAGGCTGCGAGAAATACTTCCTCGCCAGTGCTGAACTCACTCTTCTGTGCCTTGATCGTGGGGATGACCACCGTCCCTCTCGCGTCGCGGACATAATCAGTAAACTTGCGGGCGTGCTCTATCTCTCCATCGGCTTGTTTGCGGAAGAGCTTCGCCGCTCCATCCAGTCCCCGGTCGTCACAGTAGGCTGAAGCCTGCTCATAGAGCATATAGTTCTCGTACTCATGTCCAATCTGCGCGTTCAGCGCATTTAGAATTTCCTGATTCATTTTTACTCCTTCGTGTCGTGTTAGCATATCTCAACTATTAATCTTACATTGATATGGACGCCATCGCGAGTCAGACTGGTGACTTCACCGCCAGGATCGAGCGTGCGAAGTGATCGGCGCCACGCTTCTCAGGATGTTTTGACATACCGATCAATAATAGGAGGTCTACTATGCGCATTGGACTACAAATTCCCTCGTTCAAGTACCCCGGCGGTACGGCTGCCATCCGACCCAAACTGAAAGAAATCGTCACCACCGCAGAAGCAGCAGGTTTTTATAGCCTGTGGGTCATGGATCATTTCTATCAAATCAAGGGGATGTTCGGGGAAGCCTATACCGACCCGATGATGGAAAGTTACACCACGCTCGGATATATCGCCGGACTGACTGAAAAAGCCTATCTGGGCGTACTGGTCACGGGCGTCATTTATCGCTACCCCTCGGTTCTGATGAAGACGATCAGCACACTCGATATTCTTGCCGGCGGTCGTACCTACTTCGGCATTGGCGCAGCCTGGTACGAAGACGAAGCAATCGGCTATGGTATCCCCTATCCTTCAACGCCCGAGCGCTTCGAGCAACTGGAAGACAATCTGAAACTGGCGAAAGCGCTCTGGGCCAGTGATCAGACCTCCTTTGCAGGCAAGCATTTTTCTGCTCCTGCAATCACCAATAATCCCCGCCCGATCTCAAACCCGCATCCACGCATCATGATTGGCGGTACAGGCCCGAAGAAAACACTGCGAATGGTGGCTCAATATGCGGATGCCTGCAATATAGGTGATTGGGTCGGCACAGAGAGTATGCAAAAGGCAATAGATACACTCAAGGAACACTGTGAAGCCTTGGGACGTGATTACGACACTGTTGAGAAAACATCCCTCTGCACCGTGCATCTTTCCGGTGGTGATACTGTCGAGAGCGTCATACAGCGGGTCAAAGAACTCGCCAGGATGGGCTTCACACATGCAATATTCAACATGCAGGATGTGTGCGATATTAAACCGCTGGAAACCTTTGCTAAAGAAATCATCCCTGCAGTAGCCGAACTCTAAACAGCCTATGCCGTGCCATCGCTATTTTGGGCGAGTATACCCTTTCCTGTTAGCCACCGGTGAGATTATGGAGAAAATATGATTTTAGAAGAAAACTATACGCTATCGAATGGCGTAGAGATTCCGAAGCTAGGGCTTGGAACATGGTTGATAAGTAATGCAGATGTCGTCGAGGCAGTGTTAGCTGCTGTAAAAATCGGTTATCGACATATTGATACCGCTCAGGCATATGGCAATGAAAGCGGCGTGGGAGATGGTATTCGCGCAAGTGGCGTGAAAAAAGAAGATATGTTTGTGACGACAAAACTTGCCGCCGAAGTAAAGTCATATAAAGAAGCTGTGGCATCGATTGACCAATCTCTTAAAACAATGGGGCTTGATTATATTGACATGATGCTTATTCACAGCCCACAGCCATGGACAAAATATCATGGAGAAGATCGTTACTTTGAAGGAAACCGTGAAGCCTGGGTAGCACTTGAGGAAGCATATAAAGCCGGGAAACTTCGTGCTATTGGCCTTTCGAACTTCGCAAAGGTAGACATCGATAACATCCTTGAATCCAGCTCTGTGAAACCTATGGTAAATCAGATTCTGGCACATATCAGCAACACACCGAAAGAGCTGATTAAGTATTCTCAGGAAAAGGACATGCTTGTAGAAGCCTATTCACCAGTTGCGCACGGAGAACTATTAAAGAATGAAGAAGTGGCAAAAATTGCCGGGAAATATGGTGTTTCCGTTCCACAATTGTCTATTCGGTACGTTCTTCAGCTTAGCCTTCTACCATTGCCGAAAACTGCAAATCCAGAGCATATGAAAGACAACGCAGAAGTGGATTTTGTGATTGCAAAAGAAGATATGGAATTCTTAATAAATATGGAGCAGATTAAAGACTACGGAAGTGCCAGTATGTTTCCTGTATATGGAGGATAACTGACCTGAAATCAATATTGTTAAGGAACCGGTGACGGCGCCGATCATCGGCCCGCGCACCATGGAACAGTTCACCACCGCGCTAACCGCGCTCACGGTCAAGCTCTCGTCCGAGCAGGTGAAGCAACTTGACGCCATCTGGCCGGTCCCTGGTGGCGCGGCGCCTGAAGCGTATGCGTGGTAATGCATGAGCACACGCCCCAGGCGTGCCATCAACAAGATCAGGAGAGGTAGAGATGCAGAAGCGTAAACTTGGGAACAGCAACCTGGAAGTCTCGGCTCTCGGGCTCGGTTGCATGAGAATGAGCTTTGGCGACAGCCCGGTTGGCGACAAGCAGGAGATGATCACTTTTCTTCACGCGGCGGTTGAGCGCGGCATTACGTTCTTCGATACGGCTGAAGTCTATGGTCCATTCACCAACGAAGAACTGGTGGGTGAAGCGCTTGCCCCTTTTCGCGGGCAGGTAGTGATTGCCACCAAGTTCGGGTTCAAACTCGACCCCATCAAGGGACCGAGTCCCAGCGGCGGCCTGGACAGCCGGCCCGAGCGGATCAAGCAGGTTGCCGAGGCCTCGCTCAAACGGCTGCGGGTCGAATCCATCGATCTCTTCTATCAACACCGGATTGACCCGAATGTGCCCATTGAGGATGTGGCTGGCGCAGTCAAGGATCTGATTCAGGAAGGCAAGGTCAAGCACTTCGGGCTTTCCGAAGCCAATGCCGAAACCATCCGCCGCGCGCATGCGGTTCAACCCATCACCGCCTTGCAAAGCGAATATTCGATCTGGTGGCGAACCATTGAAGAAGCCATCCTGCCAACCTGCGAAGAACTCGGTATCGGTCTTGTTCCGTATAGCCCGCTGGGCCGGGGTTTCCTGACAGGCAAGATTGATGAGAATACGACCTACGACAGCTCCGATATCCGAAGCCGCAATCCCCGTTTCACGACCGAGGCGATCAAGGCAAACCGGGCGGTCATTGATCTGCTTGAGAGGATCGCAGCACAGCACGGAGCTACCCCGGCGCAGATTGCGCTGGCTTGGTTGCTGGCTCAAAAGCCCTGGATCGTGCCCATCCCGGGCTCGCGCAAGCTTGCGCGGCTTGAGGAGAACATCGGATCGGTTGCCGTCGAATTGACGTCCAATGATCTCAGTGAGATTGAAAGGGCCATGTCACAGATCACAGTGGTTGGCGACCGGTACTGATACCTGGGACATGGATGCGATTGTCGCGCTGGACACGAAGCGGAGCAGCTTCTTCGACCATCGTGATCCGAAGATGGTGAAAGCGTTGAGTGAGTCACGACTCAACACCTGAGGACGGTGTCAGGGCTGGGGCGGTTGGATTGCGCCGATCCGGCCTGGCAACGTCGTCTCCATCCTGCCGGACGAGAAGCATTGGGATGGCGCGCCGCGAGCATCATCAACCATATCGTGAGCACTGGGGCGCGATCCGTGCAACTGGCAATCCTTCCGCCCTGACGGTGAGTGTCAGCGCACCCGCCTGCATGGTGCTGCGCGCGATGGCCAGCATCCCCAGGGTGCAATCTTAAACGTCGAAATCGTAAATGGCGTCTGTTTTCGGCTTTTTAGCGCGGTTCGATTTTCTGCCCCCCATTTTATCGAGGGCTGACATATCCTTCGCTTTTAACCCGTACTCGCGCGCCTCAGCATGATTACGATCACGGTCCAGGTCTTGCGCGCTATCTGACACCTCCTGTGAGTCGGGCTGGCCATCCGGGAACGGGTAGAGGGCGTGCATGCGCTCGATGAGTGCCATCGCATCGTAGTCAGGGATCTCCACATTTTCGCCTTTCGACTCCAGCTTTTGCAAGATGCCTTGCCAGGTGTTAATCGTGGCATATGCTGCGGGGTAGTTCTTCAACACGGGCGCTTGATCATGGGTATTGTCCGGAATAGATTTGAGCCGCTTTTGCTCTGGTTCCATGTCGCCATTCCCACTATCCATTTGACCTTTCTTCCCGGTTGCCTGTTTAACTTTCTTACTAACCTTGCGCTGCTTAATTGACGGCCCCTTGGAGTCAGTCTCAGTCGGTCTGCGCCGCTTCGGAACCGCACTGGCGCTGTTTTCACTGAGCCACGGATAGGCCTTGTTGATGGAGTAGCGGTGTTGGCTGAGCATCACGGCCAGGCGCTCGGTCAGGTCGCCCGATACACCGGAGCCATGCATATCCCAGAACAACGCCTCCTTCTGTGGAAGGGTCAGCCTGTCCGCATCCACCTGCGCTATAAACCCTTTCTCGACTGCGCCGACAACGGCATCCGATACATCCGACTTGCTGGGCGTGCGCTGGGAAACCAGTACTACCTGGTCGTAATCGAAGTTGACCCACACCTGCTTCTCCAGTTTACCGTCCTTGGCACGATCAGACATATCAGTGTCATTGTGAATAGCAGTCAGGCTGCGCTCTGCTTTACCGCCGCGCTCAGAAGTGATATCGACCGTAGCCGCCGGCATCAGGTTCTGGACGACGGCGATTTGGCGAGCAACGTCCTGCAGCGTTGACAGACCCGCCTGATGTTGGTCAGCCTGCTCCTGTGCAAAGGACAACAGGGCTCGCAAGGTGTTGCGCTCACTGGTCAAACGAGCCCGAATCAATGGGCCAGTCGTGTCAATCCACACAGCGGTGGGCGGGCCGCCTTGCTCGCCGGGGTCTCTGAGCAGTGAGTTGCCCACATCGATGAGTGCAAGGAGCGCGTTTTGCGGCCGTTTCCCTCGGATCGCCGTCTTTACCTCATCTTCATGCACCACCCAGGCCGTGGTGTGTGCTCCCATATTGCTGAATGGCGACGGCGTGCGCCCGGCACTGTAGTTTGTGACTATCCCGTGAGCATTGATGACGACCTGGCCGGCGTATGCTTGACTGCCCTTCAGGTCGGCAGTCCTGAGCGCGACCCTCCGGGCAGAGTTGGCATAGGCATCCTGATCTTCAATTAGCTGATCCAGAATCGCTTGTTGCATGGTCTCAATATCTGGTCTTTTCAAGTTCCCAAGTTCTGAGGCGATCAATTTGGGTAAATGGCCCAGCACCACTTCAAGCGCATTGACAGATGCCGCCTTAACCTCGTGCTTTGCAGTGACCACTCCTCTGACGTGGTCCCAAAGCTGCGCGATGTACTCGGCTGCTTTGACCTTCGCCTGTGACACGCGCACACCTGTGTCCTCACCGGATTGGTCTCCCACGTTAAGCACAAGTGTGCCCAGGCGGTCCAAAAGGAAATGGGCGGTAGTGGAACGGCCCCAGACTTGGATCTGGTGCATGAGCGGGTTCAAATCAAGCGGAATCGCCTGGCTCACGCGGTCTGCCTCGTCGGCGAGTCCTTCCAATACATCCGGCCCGGTCACACCCTGCGCTTTCGCAGACAAGTGCACTTTCTCGTATTCTTTGGCCTGCCGCCAGGACTTGCGCCGCGCTTCTTCGCCGTCGCCAGGTTTCTTACTCGTAGCCAACGTGACGGCCTTTTTTGCCACGGCCGCAGCATCCAGTTTTGGAATCTGACCCTTGCCCTTGTTCTTCTCAATGAGGCTATTGATACTAGCCGTAACCCTGTCTGTGACCACCTGCTCGTCCTCCAGCAGAGACATTGCGTACGATTGCGGATAAGTTGAGCGCACCTCGATCATGTGCTGTCCGATAAGCGTGCCCAGCGTGTCCACGGTGTTATTAAGCGGGATGTTTTGAGTGTTACCCGGGTTGATCGACGCCTCCAGACAACCGTTGAAATCGAGCAGGTCCCAGAGCGCTTTCTGCAGCTTAGCCGAGCGTTCAACGTCCGCGCCAAAGTCGTCAGGGTTGAAGCGCGTCACTTCGGCGAGTATGCCATGTGACACGCCTTCCGCCTTGCCGCCCGTGTCGCTTACATTGAGCGTGGCGCCTGGGAGATAGTTCCGCGCAGTCAGGTAGTGCCCGATGGCTTCCTGGAGCAGTGAGATTCGCCGGCCTTCGCCTATCGACGCGTCCAGAAGCGCCGCGTCCGCCTCACCCAGAGTGATATTCAAGTCCTGGATAGCTTTATCGTAGAGCACCGTCAAATCCGTTGCGTTATTCTTCCAGGCATGCGTCGGCAGTTGCGCCATGTCATCACCCAGGTGGCGCATCCCCTTAATGGCCTCCTTCAGTGTGCACCCGTGCAGTTCTGCCCGCACGCGGTCGGTGTGGACAACCCATGCTGTGCTATGCGCTCCCATCGTTGTGCCGAATGGGCTGGCAGTCCGACCCGCAAAATTGATGCCGCCCACGCGGGTTGTGTCCTCGTTGAACGTGGCCACCTGAACCGACATGGTTGATGGTTTGCGCTGGAGGTGCGCCGCGCGTGAAAGGCTGAGCGTCCCGCCCTGTTGCATCACGTGGGTCAACTCGTGCGCCAGCAAATGCTTGCCGCCGGCGCTTTGCGGGTTGTACTTGCCGCCCGCCATGTAGATGTGGTTGCTATAGGTGAAGGCCTGTGCGCCCAGCTTGCGGTTGAGCCGATCCGACTGCGCGCCAGTATGCACGCGCACGCTGCTGAAGTCAGTCCCGAATTTCGGCTCCATCTCAGAGCGCAGCCTGGGAGGCAACGGATCACCGCTGTTTCTGCCCGCCAGAAGTTGCTGTTCGACATCGCTGCTTCCTCGCAGGCCGATCTCGTCCCCGCGGCGCTGCACTAGCGGGGAAATCGCAGGGGAACGCTGGGCGGTTAGCTTGGCCTGGATCGCCCTTTGCCGTCCCGCCAGCAACTGGCCAACGGCGCGGTTTCCGATGGAGCGCTGCAGATGCAGCACTTTTCGAGCGTCCAATGGAACAGAACCGCTCAGTATCTGTTGGGCATTAACGGCGGGATTGTTTAGTGGTGCAGGCTTCTCACGTTGCGCGGTCTCTGGCTTACTGGAGCTTTTAACCGACGACCGAATGTCACGTCCTGAATCTTTTGCAGCCATTACATCCTATATCGAATACACGAACAGCCAGTTTGAAAACAAACAACTCCTCCTCATTATCAATCATTAACTCGACCAGGTTCGGCAGCCCGTCGTAATCGGCGACGTGTGCGACAGCGGCGACGCCATAGGCGCCTGCCATGTTGGCATCGATCGCCGACAACTGTTGCTGACAAGTGAGGTTTACTGCGATAATGCGGGTCACATATGTCAAGAGCAGCGTTGGTCAATACCACGGGGCTATCGGATCGGTGGGTGAAAACTCGCCTGATCTGTCCAGACGCCATCGAAGCGACTGTGGCCGAGAGCGGATTTGACTTCGGGCTACAAGATGTCGATCAGGTTGTGCATCCAGGTAAACGCACCCAGGGTGACTCGCTGCAGTTTGAGTGCGAGTTGAGGATCAAGCTTGATGGGGCGAAGAAGACCATCCACTTCTACGGGGCGTTTGTCCATGGTCCTTCCGCAGACCGGTTTCTATATTTGAGTTGGAAGCGTCAAAACCCGACGGATAGCTTGTGGATCCAGCGATTGAAGATCCCGTTATCCGGGATCTCTTGGGAGCAGGCGAGTGGTCTGAAAGAAGGGCAGGTTTTGCAGGGCAGGATCAGCAAAGATCGCAAAGGGGCTCGGGCAACGGTCGATTGGGCTGTTCAATAGTGTTAATCCGCGTGCAGCGGCACTGGCGTCCACCCCCGTTTGGGATATGCAATAGATTTAACCTGTTCAAAAGCCGCGCGACGCTTGACGAACGTGTCGTAATCCATCACGTTGGCCGGGTGTCGCGCGCTCTGCACCATGAAGTCGGCCTCGGGCGGGTAGCACGCCATCTGAAACTGCTCTAACTGCGCCTCATCTTCTTCGCCCGCCGGCCACAGCCCCACGTTGTTCGGCACATCCGCGCCCTGGTAGCGCAAGTCAACACTCCAGCGAATGCCGTCGGAATAGTTCGGTGTCGAGCAATGCGGTGTCAGGTTCGTCATGAACACGGCGCCACCGAGAGGCACTGCCGCGACCACTGGCTGCGCCGGTGTGGGCGGCAGTTCGGTGTCTTCGATCACAAGGAACCCGGCATTCCCGCCGGTGTGATGGGTGACCAATCCCTGGCGATGCGCGCGCGGCAGGATCTGCATGCAGCCATTGTGTTCGGTCGCGTCAACCAGTGGAATCCACACGGTCAGGATCATCTGGGTGTCGCACAACTGCATGAAGTAGCCGGAATCCTGGTGCCAAGGCACCACACCGCGTCCGATGCCGGGGACCTTGGGGCGCACGCGATAGACCGACGACCCGATGATCTCAGGGGACCCAACCAGCGACTCGACGACCGCCAGCAGTTTGGGGTGCGTGATCATGCGGAACATTTCGATGCCGTGGTGCCCGCCACCCGCCGGGCCTTCGAGTTCTGCGATGACAGCCTCGCCATTCTCCTTGGAATCGCGGTAAATGCGCGTCAGACGGCGCTCGAACGACTCGTCGGGGTACGACTCTGTAAGGCAACCTTCAGCCTGCATCGCGGCCAGTTTGCGGTCAATGCGAGCCTCGAACTCACGGCGCAACGGCTGCAAGTCATCGGGGGCAAACACATCGTCGAGAATAAGGTAGCCCTCATCGGTGAAAAGGTCAATCTGTTCCTGCGTCAAACGTCCCATCGCGCGATCCTCCAATACAACATGTGAGAAGGGATATTATCGCGCAGTGTGAAAAGCAGTCTGAACCATGATTTAACGGATTAGCAGTTCCGGGCGTTGCTGGCTCCACGACGCCAGTTTCAACAGTTCCTCGGTCAGGCCGTTGAGGTAGCTCAACACGCCGGTATCGGTCATCAGCAGCTTTGGCGCTTTGACCAGCCGGCTGCTTAAGTTACCCGACCAGGGCTGGATCAGTTGAATAGCGTGGTCACATAGGCTTCAAACCAGTTACGCAGACGCTCACGCAGAACGAGTGACCACTTCGGGATACCCACCCAGCAAGGCGTGATGCCGCGTTGCAGGTCTTTGAGTCGAACCATGTATTTCCCGTGATTCGCGCAGATGTCAGACTTGTCGGACAAGTCTGACATCTATCCGCGCGCCTCGCTTACCTGCATACCACCATTAATTCAATTCCCAGCAGTTTCGCCAGCTTCTCGATCTTGCCCACGTGATGTCCCACGCCCAGCGCAAAGTGATGGGTGGAACCCGTCTCGGTCCAGGCCTGGCCGAACTGATCCGGGCGCAGATTGCCGAAGCGCACGCGAGTGTTGGTGTTGCCGACCTGCAGGATCGGCCCCGGAACCGACTCGCCCTGCGCGGCCACGAACTTGAAGCGCCCTTCGCGCGTCTGGGTCAGTCCCAGCATCGTGACGGGGCCGTTCTTCACGTTGAACTCCACCGAGACGCCGCGCCCGGATTTGCCATGGAAGAGCTTCATGCCCCTCAGGATGGGTTGCTTGTCGCCGATGCCGATGTGTCCCGGGCCGTCGTGACCGGCAATCACGAAACCGCCGTCGAAGTCCAGCAGGTACAACTCGCAGAAGGAGCCGCCGGCGTCGAAGTGTTCCTGGATGAACATGGCCACGCACGTTTTCAGGTCGGCTTCGCCCGCGCAGGGGATGCCGCGCGCCGTCACCAGCGAATTGCCCAGGATCATGGCAGCAGCGATGCGCTCATACTCGTTATTGTTCCAGCCGCGATAGTAGTAAGCCAGGCCGTCCAGCGCAAAGTCAGAGACCAGTCGATCCTCGGCCACGGCCACCTTGCACGCAAAGCGCAGTTCGTCGGGCGACACCTGCTCGGTGATTGCATCGTAGCCCGGCGGGGGCATCAGGAACATCTGGCGGGTCTCGGCTACCTTGGCGTCGATCTCGGCCTCGCTGACCTGGTGGACGCGGTCGGCTAGATCACACATCTCCAGGATTTCGATATGGGCGCCAAAGTCGCCCTGGTGCATGGTGAAGTCGCTGTACATGTCCAGCATGCCGGGGTAGCAGTGACCGAGGTAGCCCAACCGGCTGTTGCGCAACGCGCGTTTTGTGGCGGCGGCCTCGATCCACTCCTTGACCGCTGTCCACACTTCATCCTGAAAATCGCCGCCCACCACGCAGTTGAATGGCAGACCACAGCGTTGGAAAGCGCACGACACTTCCGGCGCGGTCATGGCTGCGCCGATCAGCGTCATATCCTCGGTGCCGACGCGGTCATAGTCGACGGTGCGCACGTACTGCAACGCCAGCGTCAGGTAGGGTGCGATGTTGCGTTGCGCAATCGGGACCAGCACGTGCGAAGCGGTATAGGTCATGATCTCGCCGATGATCAGGTCGACGCCGGCGCGCGCAAATTGATCGCCCACTTCCACGCTGCGCTCGGGGCGGTCGACCAGCCCGCCGCGGATCACCTCGCAGCCCATCGCCTCCAGTTTGGCGACGTGACGATCCATCATGGCCATCACCGCCGGTTTCAGGTTGGGGAACTGTGGCCAATAGGCAGCCAGCCCACTGCCGAAGTAACCGATTCTGGGTTTGGGTCGTTTGATTCTTTCCATGTAAATCTCCTTACCCCTTACTTTACTCTCGGTTACAAAATGTTTATGCCGCTGGCTGGCACATAATGATCACTCGCCGCGCAGCACCAGCCGATCCTCCAACACCTTGCCACCCTGGCTCGTGCCGCCTGGCATCAAGTGCATCACCCAGGCGCGACGCTGGCGCGCGGTGTGATTCGGCTTGGTGTTATGCAACGTGCGGCAATGGTGCACCAGTCCCCAGCCGGCGGGCATCGGCGCAGGCACTGCGAGTGATTCATCCGCGTCAGCCTTGAGTTGGGCGATATATTGTCCCGCGCGCATGTGACCGACTTCACCGGCCTTATGGCTACCTGGCACAAAGCGCATACAACCATTGGCCTCGTCCACGTCATCCAGCGCAATCCACAGGCTCATGGCATCGGGCGGGTCGAGCTTCCAATAGCCGTTGTCTTGATGCCACGGCACCTCGTCACCATGCAGCGCGGGCTTGTACAGCGCCTGATCGTGATACAGCCGGATGTTGGGCGTGCCCATCAATCCTTCGATCAGGTCGAGGATGTTGGGTTGGAACAGGATATTGCGGAAGGCGTCATCGAGTTTGTGCATGTCGATGATCTGCAGCACGGCGCCGGCGGACTGCGCCTCGCCTTCCTTCTGTCCCAGGTTGCGATAGCTGGACGGCTTCTCAGTTGCCGCGAAAATGCGGTCATACGCGGCGCGCGCCGCAGCCAATCCTTCGCTGTCCAGCACCTGGCCGGCAACGATGTAGCCATCACGCCTAAATTGCTCGATCTGTTCGGTAGAGGGTTTCATATGCAATAACCTGCCTGTTCAGTTTTACCAATACACCACGAAGCTTAGTCGTCTTCGCCATTCAACAGCCGGTCGATAGTCTGCGTTCGCTCGCGGGCGTCCTTATGGCATGCGTCGCAGGCCTTCTGTGCTGCGACCTTATCGACTAGCTTGAGCTTCGATGCCAGCGGGTCAGTGAGGTCCTGGGTCTTGTGGGCCGTGTGGCAGTCGGTGCACGCGAGTTGTGTTGTAGCGCCGCGGTCATTGCGAATTCGTCCTCTGCCCGATGTCGTGATCAATGGCTTTCCCTGTGCGACCAGCGCCAGCGTTGCCGGCAACAGGTTATGGAAGTGCGTAGCGTTCCCGTTGACCGTTAATAGCGTTTTTTCGTGGCAGCCGATGCATGCGGTGTTGACCAGCATCGGTTGCGCGATGGTCGGTTTCTCTATCGTGGGATCGGCCTTGCCCAAGACAAGTGTGATGGTGTCCTTCAGCGCGAGCGCCAGCGTCTGCGCCCGATCGCCCAGGCTGGAGTTGCCGCGATGACAGCTGATGCAGTTGGTGGTTTCGCCTTTGGCTGCGGTCAGATGGAAGTGACTGGATGCCATATCCGTCACTGGCGTAGTAACGTTGGCTTTAGCAACGCCGGAGCGATCGACGTAGGTTGTCTCCGGGACGGTGTGGCACGACGCACAGAACGAGTCATTTTCCTCCAGCAGCGTGCCGGTGGTGAACCCGATCGCACCCAGAACGATAACGGCAGCGAATGCTGCGCCGATGATGAGCAACACGCGAACGACTGGCGACTTCTTCTGCGCACCGGGCAGCTTGGCGTTTTTGTTAGC
>CAIXPS010000476.1 GCA_903921365.1 uncultured bacterium
CGATTCAGTTGCTACTGCTGGGTTTTGGGCACGCTGAACATTTTGCTTCAGTCAAGCTGGTTGGAATGGCGCAAACGTGGCGTTCAGCAACACCTTACATTGCGACTCGTCACTTCAAGGAGCGCGGCACACGACGCGATATGTTCCCGCGTGAACAGCTCGCAGAGATGACGCTGCGTGAAGAACTAGCGCACCGTGGCTTGCCTGATCCGATTCGTGTGGAACCCTCAAACCATCTGGTTCTGGTGGGTGGACGTCCGCTCAACTGGCGTGATTTTCGCCAGCAGCGCGTCTTCGGTGACGGACGACGCGGAAGCACTCCCGGCGTTGGCTTTGAAATTGAGTTTGCCGAACCGGTCAGCGGCCCAATAGCGCTCGGTTATGGCTGTCACTTTGGGTTGGGGCTTTTCGCACCCGTCGACTGAGATATCAATATGACTACCGACGACACCTTCCTCAACGTTCCCGACTGCGTTCCGGCGCGCATGGTGAACGAGTATTGCTATTGCCCGCGCCTGGCCTATCTCGAATGGGTGCAGGGCGAGTTCATGGAAAGCGCTGACACCGCCGAGGGGCGCTTCCACCACCGCGTGGTGGATCAGGAAAAAGGCAGCCTGCCCGCGCCCGCGCCGGATGCCGAATCCGCAGGCGAGCCGGGGACAGAGGAGACGATCCATGCCCGTTCCGTCTGGCTGTCGGCGGTTGAGGAAAACCTCACCTCGCGCATCGACCTGCTGGAGGGCGTCGCGGGTATGGTGACGCCGGTGGATTATAAGCATGGCGTCGCGCCCGATTTGCCCGCAGGCGCGTGGGAAACCGACCGCGTGCAGGTGTGCGCGCAAGGGCTGGTGCTGCGCGCCAACGGTTTCACGACTGACGGCGGCGTCCTCTACTACGTCGAGTCAAAGACGCGCATCGACGTGGCTTTCGACGACACGCTGGTGAAGCGCACGCGTGAGTTGACACAATCGGCGCGCCGCATGGCGATTGACGGGCGCATCCCGGCGCCGCTGACCGACAGCCCGAAATGCGTGCGCTGCTCGCTGGCGCCGATCTGCCTGCCCGATGAAGTCAACCTGCTCGCCGGCGGCGACACGGTCACATCCGACAGTGACGAGCGCGTGCGCCGGTTGATGCCTGCGCGCGACGATGCGTTGCCTCTCTACGTGCAGGAACAAGGCGCGCGCGTGGGCAAGAGCGGCGAGGTCTTCGAGGCATGGCTGAAAGATAAAAAGCTGGGCGAGGCGCGCATGTTCGAAACCTCGCACATCGCGCTGATGGGCAACGTGCAGATCACGACGCAGGCCATCAGCGAAGCGCTGGATCGCGGCATCTGCGTGGCCTACTTTTCGATGGGCGGCTGGTTCAAGGGTTTGACGCATGGGCCGGCGCACCGCAATATCATGCTGCGCATGGCGCAATACCGCGCGGCGTTCGATCCGGCGCGCAGCCTGGCGCTGGCGCGCGGGTTTGTCGCGGCCAAAATCCGCAACAGCCGCACGATGTTGATGCGCAATCATGCGGCGCTGAATGAGGACATCCCCGTCACACTGGCGCAACTGGCGCAGGAGTCGCTCACGGCTGATGGCGAGGTAAGCCTGCTGAGTATCGAGGCGCAGGCAGCCAGAATCTATTTTGGCGCGTTCAGTGGCATGCTCAAGGTGCGCGGGGCTGAGGCGGACTGGCCGTTTGACTTCAACGGGCGCAACCGCCGTCCACCGCGCGACGCGGTGAATGCGCTGTTGTCGTTTGCCTATTCGCTGCTCTCAAAGGACTTCACCGTGCTGGCGCAGGTGATCGGGTTCGACCCGTATCTGGGGTTTTACCACCATCCGCGTTATGGACGACCTTCGCTCGGGCTGGATATGATGGAAGAATTCCGCCCACTGGTGGCAGATTCGGTGGTGATTACGGTGATCAACACGGGCGTGCTGACGGCGAAGGACTTTGTGCAACGCGGCACGGCGATCATGCTGACGCCGGGCGGGCGCAAGAAATTCCTGCAAGCTTACGAAGGCCGTCTGGAAACGCTGATTACGCACCCCATATTCGGTTATCGCATCAGTTATCGGCGCGTGCTCGAAGTACAGTTACGCCTGCTGGGGCGCGTGCTCACAGGCGAGTTGGACGAATACCCCGGTTTTGTGACACGGTGACCTCAACGCCAAAGGTGCTTTCAATGCGATTACTTTATATTGTCGCGTATGATGTGACGGATGACAAACGCTTGCACAAAGTGTTCAAGTTGATGCTGGGGTACGGCGACCACCTGCAATACTCGGTGTTTCGGTGCGAGTTATCCGATCGCGAACGGGTGGAACTGGTCGAAAAGCTGACGAAAGTGGTCAAACATGACGAAGATCAGGTGCTGTTCTTTCCGTTGGGGCCGGCAAGCGGGACGAACGAGCAACGCGTTTACGCGGTGGGACTGGCCTACGCACCCAGCGTGCGCGCGGTAACGGTGATCTGAGCGGCGCCGACGGCACATTACCAACTGAAGAGCAGAGAACGAACAACGCCGTCGCGAGCGGCGAGGTGACCGCTGAAAACACCGGCGCCGCTCGCGGCAGCACGTCAATAGCATGGCGCAGACAGCTCATACAGCCGCATCAAAACAGAGCGCAGGAATGCGGGAAAGCGCCTGACGCTCGTAGCACAGGGCGGATGCGCCACTTTTGATCGTCAGCATGCTGAATCGGGTTGCATTTGTCCCAGTTTGGGTGATAATAAGCACACACAAAGTGGGCTACAACCCATTTTGCGAGGGTTGGTTTCCACGCCTGAAAAGACGTGGCTCCATTGAAGCTATCAGATCGTTCGTGGGTTCTCAGCTTTTTACACGTTTCCACGCCTGAAAAGACGTGGCTCCATTGAAGC
>CAIXPS010000477.1 GCA_903921365.1 uncultured bacterium
AATACTAACTGGTTTGAGGATCTTGGGGACTTTCACCCGCACTTCATTCTTGCTGACCGTAATATGGATACCGACATTCTTTAAAACATCATCCACCGCCATCAGTTGATGGTAATCACAGTCTTTGATCACGATGTTGCCCTTGGCCATGCAGGCCAAAAGGATAAATGTTCCTGCCTCAATTCGGTCAGAGGCCATTTTGTAATCTGCGCCGTGCAGCTTTTTCACACCTTGAATGACGATGCGTGGGCTCCCCTGACCGCGAATACGGGCACCCATGCCATTGAGGAAGCTTGCCAGATCCTCGATTTCAGGTTCACAAGCCGCAGATTCAATGGTTGTTTCACCTGCAGCCAGTGTTGCGGCCATCATGATATTGGCTGTTCCAAGGACAGACGGGCCAGAAGCTCCACCCAAATACATGTGGGCACCTTTTAGCCGTCTGGCTTTGGCGATGATGTAGCCGCCGTCGATCTCAACCTTGGCTCCCAGAGCCTCGATTCCTTTGATGTGCAGATCCACGGGACGGACACCGATGACACATCCACCTGGCAATGACACCTTGGCTTCTCCCAACTTGGCCAAGAGCGGACCTAAGACGCAGATTGAACCTCGCATCGTCGAGACAAGTTTGTAATCCGCCACGGGGTTAAATTTGCCATTGGACATGATGATGAGCTGGTCATTGTCCCACTCAACATCTTTGCCGAGCGACTTGAGCAGCTTGATCATCGTATTGGTGTCGACGAGTCGTGGGATATTACGGAGGGTACAGGTCTCATTTGTCAGTAATGTCGCCGCCAGAACTGGCAGCGTTGCATTCTTGGAACCGCTGATCCTGACTTCGCCCTTGAGGAAGTGCCCACCTTGAATGGTTAATTTATCCATATCACGTCCGTTGTTGAGATCCTAAATTCTGCTACGCACCCTTGGTGTTCGTTTTGTACGCTGATTGCTGTAACGAAGCAAATGGCTTTCTGACCGTCACTCCACAATGCTGGTGGATTGGTGTTCATTGATTAGAATCCTTGGTCACGTCATCGTTAGTGTTAGGTAATCCTGACAGCGTGATGACCTGATCAGCAAAGATTTTCGGTTGGTCGGCGTAATACACCGTGCCTGTGACAACAATCGACATCCCAGCCTGTAACTGGGGTGAACAACTGGCGAATGTATCTTGAAAAGCCAACACTTCAACTTCGCCAGCCTGGTCTTTCAGCATCAGCAAATCGATGTCCCTGCCGGGCTTGGTATGCCTGCCAGCTTTGGACACTTTGGGCAGCAGTTTGCTGATTGTGCCACCGATCCGCACAATCTGACCGTAGCGTAATTGCATCAGTTGCGCGGTGGATGACAGTTGGAGCGGGGTTGAATTATCGGTTCCCATGTGACGTTCCATGTCATTCAGCTACCAAGGGAGGTTCGTCTGTGAATTTTATTTTTAAAAGTTCCTCTTTTATTTTAAAAAGTTCCGCTTGGATTGCTGCCAGTGCCTGGCTGAACGCAAAGTGTTTCGCTTGGAGATCGTTTAAGTCGTGGTCGCCCTCCGTTTGCAGACTTTTGCAGTGAACAGCCAGTTCTTCCTGCAGTGCATGAAGTTTTATGATTGCGTTGGCACAAACGCGTTCCTTTTTGATCAAGGAATCATCAGCATGACCCACCAGATAACTGTCGATCACAGCCAGCAACTGTCGGTGTAGTTCTACGGAACCACGCATCACTAAATTCCCGCAATTGATCAACATCTCTGCCGTAGGCTCGTGCGCCTGAACCATGCGCAAGCATTCGGTTGCGGCTTCCACAGGCATATTTCGTTGGATGTAGCCTTCGATAGTATCAATAAACGGTTGTGACAGCGGTTGATTCATCGGACTGTCCTTTCTTTGTCGGTGATTATGTTGATGGTTAGATACTGATTGGGATGGCTGCGCTGATTCGGCTTCCCATGTGGTTCTCGACTATTTTTGGTCAGGCAGGTCTTCGTCACTGACGCGCGCGGCATCCTCGAACCGTGTGAACTCGCTGCGGAACGTCAATTTCACGTCACCAGTTGGCCCGTTCCGTTGCTTGGCGATGTAAAGCGTGGCCTGGCCTTTCCATTTTTCGCGCTCCTCTTGTTCGTCCTTGCCAACTTCCGGTCGCATCAACAGTCCGACAATGTCGGCATCCTGTTCAAGCGAACCGGACTCGCGCAAATCTGCCAGCCGCGGTCGCTGTTCTTCACGTAAATCGGGTTGCCGGTTCAATTGGCTGAGCACAATGACCGGAATCTTCAGTTCTTTCGCCAACGCCTTCACGCCTGTCGAGATGTCCGCGACTTCGACTTGTCGGCTTTGTTCAGCCCGCCGGGAGGGGGCACGCATCAACTGCATATAGTCGATGACGAGCAATTCGATTTGATATTGCGACCGCAACCGGCGTGCCCGCGCACGGAGTTGGTTAATGGCCAACCCGGGTGTGTCATCGATATACATCTGCGCTTTGATCAACTCACTCGCCGCAGTCGTAATTGCGGCATGATCCCTAGCTTTGGGGAAGCCGTCGTTCAACGCCCGCAGATTGACGGCGCCCCGCGAACAGAGCATCCGTTTGATGAGCTCTTCCGAGGTCATTTCCAAACTGAACACGCCGACTGGTTTGTTTTGGTCGATGGCGACGTTTTCAGCAATGTTCATCGCCAAGGCCGTTTTGCCGATGGATGGCCGTGCCGCAATGATAAACATCGTG
>CAIXPS010000478.1 GCA_903921365.1 uncultured bacterium
TCTGCACGGTGAAACGGTATGCGCCCTGATTAAAGAACAGCCGGCGCGTCCAGCGGGCAGAAAAGTTATCCGGATTGATCCGCGCATCGGGCGAACCAAGACCCCAATTAAAGTCGATGTCCACTTCGTTGCGGGTGACAGCCGGCATACCGCTCAGGGTGACGTTATTGAAATACATCCCGCGCCAGTCCGAGATCACAATCGGCGTGGCTGACACAATTACCTGCGTTCGTGACGCGGTTGCGACGGTAGTCGTAGTCGCAGTCGCGATAGCGGTTCCCGGCCCTGCAGTCACAGTCGCAATGGCGGTCGCCGTCGCAGTAGCGGTTGCGCCAGTCGGCCCCACTGCACCACCTGCGATGGTCAGTGAAATGCTGACGATCTGCACCGGGTCGCTGCCATGCGCCACCAGCGTCCAGCCGCCCGGGGTCATCACCGGCGACACGATGCCTTTATACCTGAAACGCCCTTGCGCATCAGCGCGCACTCGCCCCAGGTTAATCGACTCCACATCCGCGGAGGTGATCTGCCGCAATTCCAACGTGATATCAGCATCTGGGGGCCAGTCCGCGCCAATTACAACATATTGATCACTGTTGCGCAGGCGGTCAGGGGCAATCACTGCATACGGTGCGCGCAACGGCTGCGATGTGGGTGTTGGCGTCACCGCAGTCGGCGTCGGTGCAGGGGGTTGTGGCTGGCACGCTGCCAGCGCCAAAACTGCACACGCTATGCCAATCGTGCTGAGGAATCGCTTGTTCATCGTAACCCTTGTTATTGGGTATAAGACCGGTGCTCAAAACACACGCGTCAACTGCATTTCGCCCATGCAGGCGTTTTGTCCATGCCACACGCCATCACCCGCCGCAATGTACCACAGCAGCATACGCGCGGTGATCTCGCGGTTCATGCGGCACCGTGGGCTTACACCGTCTGTGGCATTGAGCGCGCCGAAGTACGCGCGGGTGTAGCAGTCGCCCGCGCAGTGCCATTGGCAGAAGCAGTCGTGGCACGCAGCCTTGCCTTCATCCAGATGCGCTAGAAGGGCGTTCCGTCGGGCGTTGTCTACTGCGACCCGTGAGTTATCCACATTGCCAAAGGTCGACAACTCGGCGAGTGGGTGGGCGTCGTTGGTGATCTCGTAACAGCCTACCATCTTGCCCAGCGGGTTCACAATCAACGCGTTGTGTGGCGCCGTGCAAAAGGTTGTTGCGAGCAGCCATGGACGCGCGCCAGAGTAGACCAACTCCCGGTGGGATTGGCAGGCGATCTCAAACGCGTCCATGAACGCATCGGCGAAGACCATGCTCTCTGGTTCGGTCGGACCTTGATGCTGCCCACGCTGCGTGTTGAATGCGGGCTCCACCTGGATAGATTGGCAGCCCGTTTCATGGCAGATGAAGCTCACATCCGCCGGTAGTTGCGTATTCCACGGTGCGATAGCTGTCATACGAATCCCATAGTGCAGACCCGCCTGGTCCAGCGCTCTGAGCGTTTTCATCACCGCAACCGAAGAACCGTGGCCGGAAGCAAATGGCCTTTGGGCATTCTGTGTCCCCGGCATACCGTCAAACGAGATGCTCAATTCATCCACATTTTTTAGTATCCACTCGCGTTGGCGCGGCGACCACACACCATTGCTCACCATGGCGACGCGACAGGGCAGCGGCTTACTGCGCGCGTACTCAGTTGCTCGCAGCATGAGCGACCATGCTTGCACCGGCTCCCCGCCTCCGTGAAAAGTCACACTATAGCTCGGGAGACCCAGATCAATGGCGTTCTGGTAGACGTAGTCGATTGCCGTGCGCGCTATGTCGAACGGTAACTCGCGCAGGCTGCCCAATCCGCCGTTCGCGTAGCAGTAGGTGCAGCGCAGGTTACACTGGTTTGTGGTCAACAGCACGGCGTTGGCAGGCTGGAACTGCTGGTCAAGGTGCGCTGGCGGCGCCTGATCCGGCGCCATAAAGCCAATTTCCTCAAGAAAGCGCATGGCTTCCCCACCCGCGGTGCTGGCTGTCTCTCCATCGCTCAGGCGCAATGCCAACTGGGCCATTGCCTGGTTGCCCACGAAGGCCAGCCTCAGCAGCGGGCGGTAAATGATGAACTTATCCTGAAATGGGATGACGAAGAGATTTTTGACGGCTTCCATGAGTTCCTTTGTGGCTCAGTTAGGGTGCCAGTAATGGCCCACCGAGTTGCACGTGCAATTGCCATCGCAACTGCATACTCGATCGCACGTGCACACTCTATCGCAGGAGCACGCTTTCGGTGCGGTGACGCAGTTACAACTACATACCCAACCAGCAGGGATGGGTGAGCCGCACGGAAGCGTCATCGTGCGTCCTTCCAACTGAATAGTCACGCCTTCCTTACCGGGAGCGATGGATTCCTGCAAAGCAACGAAGATCTCCACCGTCATTGGAATGAGGCTCACGCTGCCATTCGCGCGCAAGCGCCACTGTCCTGCATGTTTGCCCACGCCGGCAGGCGCCGTTAAGCCAACGCTGATGTCGGCTGTGCTGTTGGGCGTCACTTCGCCCACAGACACCGGGCTGGTTCCGCCCATCTGCTCTCCGCTTTCGAATACCGAGTCTGTCTTGGCCCCTAGATTGATAGTCCCCACGTTCTTTATGCGCCAGGTCTTCGTGAACTTTTGTCCCGGAGACATGACTGTGCCGTCTGGTATCGTCACGTCACTAACGAAGGCTGCCTGCGGAATGGGCACCGGCGTCGCAGTTGGCGATGACGTAACCGTTGCCGTAGGAGTGGGCGTCCTGGTCTTCGTGGGCGTCAATGTCGGCGTAGCCGTAGCTGTGGCCGTTGGCGTTGACGTTGGCGCATGGGTACTCGTTGGCGCTGGTATGTTCTTCGCAGTTGAGGTTTCGGTAAGACGCGGCGTGCCAGTTACCGCGCTGGGCGCTTCGCATCCTGCCAGCGCGCCGGCGGCGACGACAGCGCTATATACCGCTGCTGTCAGGAAATTACGCCTCTGGAAACGCCAGCAGCCCAGATCCTTCTGAACAGCATAGACCTGTGGCTTCTCGTCAGTCTGTCCTTGTTCTTGAGACTCTTTGTCATTGTTATCGTCGATCATATCTGTTCCTCCTTCAACTCTCCTGAAGACTATTGGTTGACATCGCTTTGCGACAAGCATCGCGGCAGACTGCGCAGATGAGGCAGTCCTTGTCGCAATACAACACATTCATACGGTTACCTCCAGGCACGGCACGGTCAGCCTGAACGGTGTGCTGCGGAAACGGCGCATCGTCGCAGCCAGGCACCCACCCGTGCACTCGCCATTTAGCTTGAAACCGCAGTTCGAACACTCCGGGTAGACACCGGCCAGGCGGAAAGGCTGAGCGGCGGCGGTAAATGCATCGCGCAGTGCTTGAGCGGTTGTATTTTCTGCGAGCGGCAGGGCGCCAAAGGACGCGAGCGGGAAACAGTGGATCACCTGGCCGGCAGTATCTATGTCCAATATCGGATTGCACCGCCAACCCACGTCGGCCTTTGCTTCGGTCAGTGTCTCAAGTTCCTCTGGAGAGAACATGCAGCGCACAAAGCCACAGTCCATATCCAACTTCACCCCCGCACTGGAGGCTGCGCGCGCCAGGCGCACGACAATCTGTGCAACGGCGCGGTATTGCTTCGGGTGGATGTGCGCGTTGCTCCCCGATAGACAGGGTTGCGCCATACCCAGCCGGATCAGTGGGCGGCACCCGGTCTCAGCAATCAAGGGCAATAGGAACTCGGGCTGGCAATTCACCCGGTCAATGTTGAAGCTCAACATAGCGCGCTCGCCCAGGCGGGTGAGGGCGGTGCGCCGGCGTTTGAAGCTCGTATCCGTTGCTCCACCAGTGGGGGCATTGACATTTATCATCACGTGACAGACCGCAATGGGCAAACTTGCCAGGCAATCCAACGCAGCATCGGGCATCAGGCCGTTGCTGAAGACGACGATCATCTTGTGGCGTGCCAGAGCGCTCTCGACCAACTCCGTAAAACCGGGGTGCAAGGTCGGCTCGCCGCCCAGCAACCGCGCATGCTCCATCCCAGAACGGTCCAGAAAGTCTAATCGTGCGTTGAAGTCGTGGATATCCAGAAACGCGGGCGCGGGACTGTTGCCGTTCCTGTGATCAGCCGTGAAGCAATATGCGCATGTCTGATTACAGACGGTGCTGATGATAAGGTTTGCCATAGTGAGTCTACCCGCCGTGTTCGATGATCCCCGCAACATGCCATGCCTGAATGGCTTCATCTACCCTTACCTGAGCCGTGTTGTCTGACAGGCCCAGAAGGAGCGCCAGCATGCGAGTCATGGCCTGATAACGGTACCCCAGGGCTGTCCATGTCCATAGGATAGCGTCTGTGCCACGCAGGCGCCAGGATTCTCTGCGTCGACGGTCGACCAACAGCACCATGTTGTCGTCCTGAAGCCAAACCAGATCGGGTGAACAGGCGTAGATCTGTGCGTCGGCCATAGTAGTCACACCACATCCATAAGCAGATCGGAAGGCCGCGCCTCGGTCCGATTAACAGCCTCATCATCGGCGAGCCACTCCTCAGCGAGATCGGCGCGCCCCAGACTGTTCAGAATGTTCCAGACGGCGATGATACGCGTCTGAACGCACAAGCGGGCATGTGCTCCGGTTGGATCAGCCGGCTGGTGGTTCACGTGGCATCCTCCTGCGCAGTGCCATTTACAGAAGCAGCGTTCGCAATGCGGCTTATTCCACACATTCAGATCGCGCGCAGCCTGCACTGCTCCTTCATCAAGGCAGGCGGCCCTGTTGCTCATACGTCCAAGGCGCAGATCCAATCCCTTGGCCTCCCACTCGCTTTGAAGCAAATAACAGGCATTGATCACACCGTCGGGTGACACGATCGCCACATCCTGACCTACAGGGCAGAAACTCACCCGCAACGCGCGAATGTCCGCAGCCGTGTAGATGGGTTCGACATCGTGCGAGGCCAGTAAACGGGCGGCCTTGATGAAGCCGCGGGCGAACGGCAATGGGTCGGGGGGCTGCAAGCCTGCAGCCTCGGATTGGGGCGTCGGCTGAAGCGACTCGAAGCAGACGCCGGCGGGGTGAAACGCCTGGCAGAACCAGTCCGCAATCTCAGGCAAACGATCCGCCGTTTGGGCCGTCACGCAACTGCGCAAGTAAAGGTCAGCGGACCCGGCGGATAGGATTGTCGCGCTGCGCGTCACCGTCTGAAAACTCCCGCGCCCGCCCCTGTAAGGTCGGTTCAGGTCCTGGACGTCGGCGGGGCCGTCCAGGGACAACACAACCGTGTCGAGGTGATCGGCGGCCCAACGACAACGCTCCTCACTGAATGCGCCATTGGTTGCCACTTCAAATTTTACGGATATGCCCGCGTCGAGGGCTAACTGGCGCGACAGCGGCACGCTGAAGTCCAGCACCTCCTCTGCACAGAATGCTTCACCGCCAAAGAAATGCACCTCGGCTTGCCGGCTTCCGGACTGGCGCACCTGATCCATGTACCAGGTCACAGCGTCTCGTGCCAGCGTCAGCGGCATCGACGCATGGTGATGCCCGCCTGCGATTTGGAATCCGCAGTAACGACACGCCAGGTTGCAGTCTCGTGTGGGTAACAGGCCAAGGAAATGGGGGACAAATTCACCTTGAATGGGCCGAGGAGCGGGCCGGACATTCGCTCGCAACGCCTCCATCAGTTCACTCAGTGGGCCGTCAATAATCCCATCGCGCAGATGCAATAAAGCGACGCCGTTCACAAGGGCGGCTAGTCCGCTTAACGGCGCATACAGGAGAAAATGATTCAGCACGGGGATGGCAAATAAATTTTGTTCACTCTGCAAGTCAGATGACCGGGGCAACTGTCCCGATCCAAGTGCAGTGCCCGTCGATGAAAGGGTATTGGAATTCATCGTGACTCGCCGTGCGTAAGGTGCTGAGAACTTTATACACCTGTGCTGATGAGCTGTCAAACACAACAATGACAAAATGACAATAGCAGAAACAATGCGTCAAGAGCATGTCTCTACGGCCATGGTGACCGTAGAGACTGAAAGCGCCTGCGGTCTACCGTCTGATCAACGGCAGATATGTGTATTTGTACTGCGATTCATACGCACCGATATCGCATACCGTGCTGCGATGCACACCCCGTTGATCCGTGGCAGGGCAGTATGCCGAATTCCCTGCGTGAATCGCCGGGCTGCCAGGCAGGAGCGCATGTGTCAACGTTGAACCGCCATTGTCGGCCAAGGGCATGATGCGCGGATCCATCGTGCTTGCTGAAATGGCACAGGTGTTGTTTGGAATGATGTTGTGGTCGCCGGAGCCATAACCCAGGCCATGGAATGTACAGTCGCCACCCTGGTTGCCCGTGGCAATAATATTGCGAAGGATAAGCTTGCCACTTAGATCGTCAAACTGGACTATTCCAACTCCGCCGCCCAGGTTGTTAGCAATAGTGCTGTTTGTAACGGTGAGGATTCCGTTATTGGCCAAAGCGCTGCCCCCACCATTGGTTGTAGCATTGCCTGACAGGGTGCTATTGAATATTGACACTTCAGACATAGCGCCCACATTGTGGGTATTGCGAATGGCGCCTCCCCAGCTATTTGCCTGATTACTATTAAAGTAGCTGTTGGCTATCGCGACTGTGCCATGCCCATTACTGTCGGACCACACTTCGATAGCCCCACCCGCATTCGTCGCATGATTACTTGTAAATGAACTTCCTGAGATTGAAAGAACTGTGTGACTATCTATGCCATAAGCCACCTGATCAATAGCGCCACCATTACCCCCACCTGCTTCAACGCCTACTGCGGTATTGTTGGTGAATTGATTATTGGTAATGTTGAGCGTTGCA
>CAIXPS010000479.1 GCA_903921365.1 uncultured bacterium
AACCCAACGAGCGCCACAGCGTGAAAGCGCCCGGCGGGTCGATGTCCAGCACCTCATTATCGCGCGGCGGTTCAAACCCACCCGCGCGCTCATAATGAATCGCTGTCATCGCGTCACCACCGCCTGCCAGTCGCACTGGCCATCGGGACTGACTGGATCGCCTGCGTGCGCCGCTATGTAGGCGACAAAGGCGTGCAGGTAGCGCGGCTCGATCGTGTGCGTCTGCGCACCAGTGAGCCCGTAGCCATCCTCCAGGCCAAGGAAGTGGCCGAATGCGCGCGGCGCGGCCTGTGTGTACAAGTGCGGGTCGCCCAGATGCCAGTGGTCGACGCACGAACGCCCGTTCCCCGGCCAGAGCGTCACGCGGAGGCCGCCCGGAGCAATCAGCGGCTCGAAGCGCACATCGTATGCCTCGCCGCTCGCCGCGTTGACAATCCGGCTGACATTCCACGCGGCCTTGATCCCGTCAAACAGATGCTGGATCACGGCAACATCGCGCGCGGACGGGTCGCGCCACACAAAGTCAAACCGCGCGAAGACCGTCAGCGTCTGCGCCGCGTCGTTGATCTCCCACGTGTAGCGCGAGGTGTTGCTGCCGTCCATCGTAAAGGTCACGCCCTCCACGGTCTGCGCCCAGACTTTGCGGAACGTCCCGGCACTGCTGCCCAGTTGCAGTGCATCGATCCTGTCCCATGTCGGACGGTCGGCTTTGCCGGTCTGCGCAAGCCCGTTTGCCTTCTGGAACGCGCTCAAGAGTGCGCGGGTGGCGCTGCCAAATGCGCCGTCAGCGGCGATGGCGCCATCAGCGGCGTCAGCGGGTGAACTCGGGGTGCGCAGCAACCAGCAATTCAGCTTCTCCTGAAGCTCACGCACTGCGATGCCACGGCTGCCCGACGCCACAACGGGGTGGGCGCCGGGGCCGCCCAACGTCCGCGCGCGCGGGTCGCCGTTTCTCGCCTTTTGTTTGACCGGCTTGGCATAGGCATGATCTGTCTCGACGGCTGTGAGTGTTGCGCTGGAAGGGTGCGCACTCAGACCTTTGAGCGCATGAAACGCATGATTGGGGCTGGCATACAGGATCGGGATCGCTGTCACTCTCCCGATGCGTAGCACAGGCCCGCTGCGGTGATTGTGCGCCCGTTGGCGCAACAAGTGCGCCGCAAGCGTCATCGGACGCAGGTGCTCATCATCGTCCTGCGCGATCAACGGCAACATGGGCGGGGACGGCAGTTCCAGCGGCGCGGCTGGTCGCGCGGCGCGCGGGGGAGCGGCCGCGTTGCGGACGAGTCGCGCGACAAAGCGGTTTCCAAAGGCCTGTTGCAAGTCGCGCAGCACTGCCGGCGATGACAGGTACGGGTTTACGCCATCCGGCCCGACGGCAGCATGATCCGGTTCATCAGGATTTGAGGACATCTTGCTTCATCACGACAAACGATGCGCTTAATGTACCACGACGACGAGCGTCACGCGGCAATGCCAGGGAGTCGTTGCGCAACCTCCAACCCTGGATGAACGGACTCTCATGAATGGACTCTCATCGGTCTCATCATGAAAGCGTCATCATTGCGCGTTACCTTAAAAGCATGAGCAACTTATTTAAGAATACATCGATGAAGCGCGTCGTTTTCGCATTCGTGGCCGCGCTGATGATCGGGCTGGCCGGGTTGGCTGTGCCTGCGTCCGCGCAGAGCACAAGCTTGTCTGCGCCTCATATACCCGCCTCGTACACGCGCGTTGAGGCCAGCGGCTCATTTCAGAGTTTACATATTACGCAGTTCAATGGACGGGGCCGCTTTCACGCGACGGTCGTCGTGGACGGCGTTTCGTTTATTGGCATTGGCCGCTATAACGCGTGGAACGACGCGATGAGTGTGAAGTGGTACTCGTATGACAGCAATGGTTTCCCCATGATGCGCGGCAGCTTTACGGGCAATCTCAGCTCAGACTACCAGGTGCTTACAGGCGCGTATGGGCAACTCGACGAGATTGGCGTGGTGAAAATGAAGGCGGATTGATCGATCGGTCGCGCGGAATCTGCGCAGTGAGATGATGAGAAATCACACCCCCGAACCTTATAGGTTCGGGGGTATTTTGCTAAAGGTTCACCGGGGCCTGACCCCATGCGGACACCGTCTCGATGACGATCCCGCCGCGCGACTTCTGAATCAGCGTGACCTTGCAGTACTTGGGGTGAATCGTCTCGATGACCTTATCGCGAATGACCACGACCAGGTCTTCTGCAAAGATCTGCTCGTTGCGGAAGTGCTGCAGATACAACTTCAGACTCTTCGATTCGATGCAGTACTGGTCGGGCACAAACTGGATGCTCGCGCTGTAGTAGTCGGGGACTTCGGTCATCGGGCACACGGAGGTCAGTTCGTCAGAGGTCATTGTCACGAGTGACAGCCCCGCGCGCGCGGGGAATGGGTCGAGTTCGTCTATTGCCTGGTTAAACGGCTTGCCGAGGTATTTCAGTTCCATAGATGAGTGGAAGTATACTCGTGCCATGCACAGTGAAATACGTATAACAGAACAGAAAACCAGCGAGATGCTGGACGGCATCGCGCTGGCAAGCCACTGCCAGGCCGGCGCGACGGTGGCAGTGAGCGCCGCACTCGCGGCCAGCCTGGGACAGGCGACAGCTAACGGCAGTCTCGATGAGGGCGTGACCGGCGCGCCCGCCGACGCCGCGCGCGCATTGCAAGCGCAACTGACGCCCATCCGCGCCCGCCTGCAGCAACTGGCCAACTCCGACGCCGTCGCGATCGGCGAGTTTGCGCGGTTGCGCACCGAGGGGCACGCGCTGGCCGCGTATGCCGTCCTGTGCGACGGCCCGCAGGAAATGGCCGAACTGGCTGCGCAGGCCGCGGAATACCTGCAGGCCTATCGCCCATTCGTCAGCGAGCGCACCCATGACGACCTTGAGTTTTCAATCTGGCTCTCGGCAGCTGCGGCGCGCGGCGGTGTGCAGTTGCTCGACAGCAACATGCGCATTTGGCCTTTCCCCGAATTGCATGCAAAATACAATGGCGCCATCGACGCATTGCTTGCGCGCATCGACGCGCTCACGCCAGTAAAAAGAATTAGAGATTAGAGAATTAGAGATTGGAGATTGGTGGACATATCTCCAATCTCTAATCTCATTCTTCAAGGAGCATCATGTCCGAACAATTCAACGGTCTACATATGAACCTCGGTAATTTGTCGCGCTTGTCGCATGCACAGACGCGCTCGATCAGCCCGGAGAACTTTACCGGCGAGAAGGGTAAAGGCGGCATGGCGACCGAAGGGACGGGCGCAAACGTCGCGCGCGAACTGGGTCAGGGCTGGAAGGTTTCGCCCAGCGTCGACATCCCCGCGCATACCACCCATACGATGGCAAGCATCGATGGCATGGGCGCGATCCAGCAGATCTGGCTGACGCTGTTCCCCGATTTCTGGCGGCGCGTCATCCTGCGCATCTACTGGGATGGCGAGGAGACGCCGTCGGTCGAGGCGCCGGTCGGCGACTTCTTCTGCAACGGCTGGTTGACGCGCGCCAACGTGACATCGCTTGCGGTCGCGGTCAACCCGGCGGGCGGCTTTAACGCGTACTGGGAGATGCCGTTCCGCAAGTCCGCGCGCATCACACTGGAGAACATGCACGACGAGAAGGTGACCGTGTACTACCAGGTCAACTACACGCTGACGGCAGTCCCCGATGATGCTGCATATTTCCATGCGCAATGGCGCCGGAATAACCCCCTACCCTACAAGGGGGTGCACACGCTGCTCGACGGCGTGAAGGGTCAGGGGCACTACGTCGGCACGTATCTGGCGTGGGGCGTGAACAACAACGGCTGGTGGGGCGAGGGCGAGATCAAGTTCTTCATGGATGGCGACGCCGAGTTCCCGACGATCTGCGGCACCGGCACCGAAGACTACTTCGGCGGTGCCTGGAACTTCGAGTTCCCCAAAGGCGAGTACGGCGTCTTCTCGTCGCCCTACTCGGGCATGCCCCAGGTGATCAAACCCGACGGTCTTTACCGCAGCCAGCAGCGCTTCGGCATGTACCGCTGGCACAT
>CAIXPS010000480.1 GCA_903921365.1 uncultured bacterium
AGCGCGATGGTGAACATCATCGGGGAACTGCCGGACGCGCACGCGGTTTTGTCAGTAGCCTATTCGCATCTTCACCTGTATGACAAGGCGCCACGGCCTGGCAGGAAGATTGGTCATATCACGATAAACGCGCCTGACGCGGCGAAGCGTGACGATAACCTTCAGCGCATTCGCGACTTACCACTTGGGTTGGCGCTGTAACTCTTCACGCAGACGGCAGTACGAATCGTACCGGGTAAGACTGATGGCGCCACGGCTTACGGCTTCCCGGACAGCGCAACCCGGTTCGTGCAAGTGGTTGCAATCCGAGAACTCGCACTGGTTCACGAGCGCGCCGATCTCGCGATAATAAGCGTCCAGTTCCTCGGCCTCGACATCCCATACTGCGTAAGCGCGCAAGCCGGGTGTGTCGGCTACCCAACTGACGTCGTCCAGTTGAAAGAGTTCCGGGACAACGGTTGTGTGTTTGCCTTTCTTCAGCAGATCGCTGAGTTTTCCAACTTCCAGCGCCAACCCCGGTTTCAGAATGTTCAACAGGCTGCTCTTGCCAACGCCGCTTTTGCCAGTCAGGACGCTGAGTTTGCCGTGCAACGCAGTGCGAAGCTCGTCGATTCCCAGACCGGTTACTGTGCTGACATAGATCACTCTGTAATCAATTTTTTCGTAATCGGCAAATATCTTGCGCGCAGCGCCAAGATCGCCAACCAGGTCGACCTTGGTGGCGCAGATGATCACTGGCAAGTGTTGTGCTTCAGCGCCAACCAGATACCTGTCCAGCATGCGGGGCTTGAACTCGGGATCGGCACAGGAGAATACGAAGACAACGACATCGAGATTGGCGATGATGACTTGCTGGATTTCTCGCGCATTTGTCCCGGTTATCGGATCTTTTCTCGTCAGGCATCTGACGCGCGGCAGCACCTCGACAATGCGCCCTTCAACAAACCCTTCACTCTTGATGCGTTCAAATAAGACCTGATCTCCTACTGCCAGAGCATCATGAACGTGTTTCTTCTTTGTCAATCTGCCGGCGGCGTTGCAGACAATTGTCGTCGGTTGCCCATCTTGAGCAGTTGCGATAGTGAAGAAACCACTATGCGCCTTGGTGACACGACCGGAGTAGGTTACGAGAGCGGGTTTAGATCCATCTGTTTTTGTCATGCGTCAGCTACAGTCATTCATAATAACAGATCGCACTATCAGCAAGGGATCAGGGAAGAACAGACCAGTCTGCCACTCAATCTCGAATCTCTATTCCTCAATCCGTCACCTGCACGTCTTTGGGGAGCGGCGAAATCGGCAATCCGAAGTAGGACTCGATGATCTGCCGAACGAGCGGGGCGGCCACGACTGACCCTTCACCCGCATTTTCAAGCATGACGGTTACGGCAATCTGAGGATTGTCGGCTGGCGCGTACGCCGTAAACCACGCAAAAGGTTTGTCATTGGCGCCAGGCGCCTGCGCTGTGCCGCTTTTGCCGGCAACAGCAAACTTAACGGCGTTTGTCCTTGGCGCGCCGCTGAGTGTTTTACCTGCGACCACCGCGCCGTTGGATGTGTAGTAGTCAAAGTCGGCGAATCGCCACGCGGTCGTGCCGATGCGGGCGTTTGTTGTCACACCCAACATCCCCTGTTGCAGTGCGGTCAAGCCCTCCGGGGTTACCGGCACTTTTCGAACCTCTGTTCGCCCCATGACCTTTGGTGGAACTAAGGTGCTGCCGCCAGTCGATGCTACGACGCGCGGGCGCACGAGCGTGCCGCCGTTTGCAATGGCTGCCGTCATTTGTGTCACCTGCAGGGGGGTTGCCAGCATATACCCTTGCCCGATTGAAAGGTTCACGGTGTCGCCGGGTGTCCATACTTCACCAACGTTTGTCCGCTTCCATTCCGGGTCCGGCATGATCCCCGGCGCCTCTTCAGTCAACTCTATCCCTGATGCCGCCCCAAAGCCAAACTGCCTGCCATATTGCGCCAACAGGCTTGAGCCCTTGTCGTCCAGCCGTTTCCCAACCGTATAAAAAACGACGTCGCAGGAAGCGGTTAAGCCATCCTGTAAGGTGATCTGCCCATGGCCTGAGCGCAGCCAGCAAGTCTTGCGATATCGACTACCGAGGCCATCCCAGTAGCCCGGATCAAAGAACACATCTTTTGGCGAGGTGACGCCTTCCCCCATACCGGCCGCCATCGTTACCATCTTAAACGTCGAACCGGCGGGGTAGAGGCCTTGTGTCGCGCGATTGAGTAAAGGTCTATCGGGGTTTTTGTTTAACGCCAGCCGGGCGTCTTCTTTCCCCGTCTGCCCGAAAATACCATTGTCAAAAGTCGGGTAGTTTGCCATAGCAATCACTGCGCCGTCACGAGGGTTTATGACGACGGCTGAACCACGGCGCGCGCCAAGGATTTTCTGGACGTTGAGTTGGACAGTTGGGCTGATGGCTAAGGTGATGTCCTGACCGGGTGTAAATGGCTTGACGGCAATGACTGTCACCGCGCCATCAGGTGTGATCAATTGCAACGATCCGCCCGGGCTGCCGCCCAGCACGTCGTCCATATAGCCTTCGACGCCGCTCAAACCGACAATTTCATTGCCGGCATAGCCGTGCTGGAGATACGCTGCCAGCGACTTTGGGGGGATCGCGCCCACATACCCCACAACATGGGGAGCAATAACGCTTTGCGGGTAGATGCGTGACGAATGCGGTTGGGCGATGATCGCTGGATAAGGCTCAATAACGGCGCTGTTTTTGGCGAGTGTGTCGGCATCAATATCTGCGATGGGCACCCACCACTCAGCGGGTTGATCCTTATAGCGCGCCTTGATGGCGCTCATGCTGAGCCCGGTGAGTTTGCTCAATGCTTTGAGCATGCCCTGCTCGTCGGCAGCGTCCCTGATCTCCGTTTGGCGGATACCGAGAGTCATCGCTTCGCCCTGCGCCGCAAGCGGACTGCCGTCGGATGCATAGATGGCGCCGCGTTGAGGGATATCCCGTTGCAGTGCGAGTATCCCCGCCGACATACCGGGAAAGACTAAGTCCTTATTCCATGCCACGCGCCACACATTGTTTTCATTGGTCATGGTGAGCGTTGACGTGGCGGTTAACTCGCCAAACAGGATGGTCTGCCACTTGCTTACCATCAACGCCACCGCGCTGGAGCCATTCTGCAATAAACCGCTGCGCAAGGTGTAGGTTACAGCAAGTGAAGTCGTTGTGTTGATCGTGTCGACGTAAAGGCGTTTGAGTTTGTCCGGGTTGTCAAGGCTCTGTTGTGAGGATGAATCCAGCGTCGCAAAAGCAGTGGTGTAATCATGCGCATTGACAGCCTGCACGAAGCTGACAACTGCGCTGGCGGAGGAAGGATATTCAGTGGGCGCCGCCTGTCCGGTTGGCGTCACATCTAACGACGGATTGAGGTCCGACTCGTTGTTTGTGCATGAGACGACAAAGCACAGGATGCTCAGCAATACAATGAGCCTGTAACCATTTCGCGCGTGATTTCGTGGCAATTGCTTCATGTTCTAACCGTGTCCCACCTCGGTTTTCGATTTCGATTAGATTGTAAAGCATCACCCTATAATCGGTGTATGCAGGCAGATATGCTCAGGCAGCTTCCCAGTGTTCATGAACTGTTGTCCGCGATGAGCGACTTGGAACGCTCAATGGGACACCAGTGTGTGGCCGACGCCGTCCGTCAACGCCTTGACGAAACGCGCATCTTGATACGATCCGGCGGGCAAGCGCCAACCCGCGAGGTGTTGCTTGCGGATATCAGGCGCTCCCTGGAAGGAACCCAGGCACTTGCTTCAAACTCGCATGTCATCAACGCAACGGGAATAATCATTCACACCAATCTTGGGCGCGTCGTTCTCAGCAAGGCGGCTCAGCATGCGATGCTGCAGGCTGCGAGCGCTTATCAGCCGCTTGAGTTTGATCTCCAGACGGGTCAGCGTGGAAGACGCGGCGCGAGCACTGAGCAGCTCATCATCGATATAACGCATGCTGAGGATGCGCTGATCGTCAATAACTGCGCTGCCGCAACTGTTCTGATGCTCAGCGCGGTGGCGCATGGCAAGGGCGTTGTGATCTCGCGAGGTGAATTGGTCGAAATTGGCGGCGGGTTTCGGATACCGGAAATCATGGAGCAGAGTGGGGCGCGCTTGATCGAGGTTGGGACGACGAATAAAACCCGGTTGCGCGATTTTCAACGTGCCGTCGAGACGCATCCGGATGTGGCGGCGATACTGCGCGCGCACTCGTCCAATTTCAAGATGGTGGGTTTTACTGAAAGCGTCCCGCTCAACGAGCTAACGACAATTTCCTTTCCCACGAGTGCCGGTGATGCGGCGGGGTTTGTACCCGTGTTGCACGATCTTGGAAGCGGCGCGCTTCTGGACACGTCAGCATACGGTTTAAGCCATGAGCCCATGCCGCAGGAGAGCGTTGCGGCCGGCGCGGTTCTCACCGCTTTCAGCGGTGACAAGTTGCTGGGCGGGCCACAGGCAGGGATCATCGTTGGAACCAGATCCTACGTCGAACGATGCCGCCGCCATCCGCTCGCGCGGGCATTCCGCGCAGACAAGTTTACGCTGGCGGCGCTGGGGGCAACAGTGGCGCACTATGTGCGGGGAGAGGCCGAGCAGGAGGTGCCGGTGTGGCAGATGGTGTCCATCACAAAACCAGAGATCGCCCAACGTGCTCTGGCCTGCATCCAGCGGCTGCAAGCGTGGTTACAGTCGCGATCGATAGTGGCGCAGGTGATCGATGGTGACTCCGCCGTTGGCGGCGGCAGTCTGCCTGGGGAAACATTACCGACGGCGTTAATCGCACTACAGGCCGAACACAGCACACTCCTTCTGCAGGAACTCAGAAATGCATCCGTGCCAATCATCGCCAGGATACAGGATAGCCGGGTTTTGCTCGATTTACGCACTGTGTTCGATGATGATGAGTTGATTGACACGATACTTCATAATTCATACTTTCCTGTTGTATACTCAGCCTAACGGCGTCGAACGAGAAGCTGCATCGGTGGACTTTCAGAGAGCCAGTGGTTGGTGTGAACTGGCAGTAACTGATGCATGTGGTTCTGCATCCACTCGCGAGCCTGGCATGATGAATGTCACGGGAGTTCCCGTTATTGAACGAATGAGGTCGAGTGTTTGATTGCTGAGGCTGTTCAGCAGGAAGCGCCGGCAAAGTCAGGTGGCACCACGAGCGCCCTTCGTCCTGAAATATGACGAAGGGCGTTTTTTATTTACCTGATAGGAGGAGCCATGTTAGATATAAACCTGATACGAACGCAACCTGAGCTTGTGCGACTGGCGCTGAACAATCGCTGCGAGAGCACTACATCCCTGGATGGAATCCTGGCGCTGGATGTGCAACGCCGCGAGATTCTCAAGCAGTCTGAGGTATTGCGCGGGACACGAAACACAGTCAGCAAGGAAATCGGGAAAATGAAAGACCCGGCGCAGCGTGACGCTAAGATAGCGGAGATGCGCGGCGTTGGCGATCAGATCACAGCGATTGAAGTTGATTTGAAGCGCGTCGAGGATCAATTGGACGCCCTTACGATGGCGCTTCCGAATATCCCCGATGAGCGAACGCCTGTTGGCCCAACAGAAGACTTTAACGTGGTGTTGCGCACCGAGGGCGAACCACGCGACCCGGGTTTCCCTGCCAAGCCCCATTGGGAACTGGGCCCGGCGCTGGGTCTGATCGACTTTGAGCGCGGGGTGAAACTGAGCGGCACGCGTTTCTATGTGTTGTACGATCTTGGCGCCCGCCTGCAAAGAGCGTTGATCGCATGGATGCTCGATGTCCACACGCAGCAGGGCTATCGCGAGGCTTACCTGCCATTCATGGTGAAGCAGCAAACGCTGTTTGCGGCAGGCCAGTTGCCCAAGTTCAAAGACAACCTGTACCATGACGCTGAAGAAGACTTTTGGATGGTGCCTACTGCCGAGGTGCCGCTGACCAACCTTCACGGCGGCGAGATACTGACCGCTGAGCAGCTTCCGCTGCACTATTGCGCCTACACGCCGTGTTTCCGGCGCGAGAAGATGAAGGCCGGCAGCGATGTGCGCGGGATCAAGCGCGGCCACCAGTTTGATAAAGTCGAAATGTATAAATTCTGCACACCTGAGACTTCTGACGCAGAGCTTGAGCAGATGCGCGAGGATGCAGAAGCAATCTGCAAAGGGCTCGGGCTGACCTATCGCATCAAACTGCTGTGCACAAGCGACATAGGGTTCAACGCGCGCATCACCTATGACATTGAAGTGTGGGCGCCGGGTTGCCAGGAATGGCTTGAGGTCAGCTCTGTCAGCAACTGTGGCGACTTCCAGGCGCGGCGGGCCAATGTAAAATATCGCCCTCAGGCCGGCGCGAAGGTGGAGTTTGTCCATACGCTGAATGGCAGCGGTCTGGCGTTGCCGCGCACGATGATCGCAATCATGGAGAATTATCAGCAGGCGGACGGCAGCATCGTCGTCCCCGAGGTGCTGCGCGGGTTTGTTGGAACGGATGTAATTCGACCCAGGGTGTGAAAATGGCTGTAGATAAAGATGATCCCGTAGTTCTGATCGGTGGGTTTGGTTCGGACTGGCGAGTGTATCGGCAATTTGGCCGGGACCTGGCGAAAGTGTCCAGCCGGCGAGTGTTCATTGTGGATATCACGCGCGTGACATGGCTGGTCGCGAGTTACTCGAACTACGTCATGCTGGTAAAGCGGACACACGAAGCGATCCAGTACGCGCTGAAACAGACTGGCGCAAGTAAAGTCATCCTGGTTGGACACAGCGCCGGCGGTGTCATCGCGCGCGCCTACCTTGGCGACAGGTTTGAGAACCCGAACGCCGTCGCGTACCAGGGACATCACCACGTATCGCGTGTCTACATGCTCGGAAGTCCATTGTCTGCGGGAGAGCAACCGCGCAACCCGGCTTTGAAACAAGCCGCCTGGATTGACCGAACGTATCCGGGCGCCTTTTACGCGCCGGAAGTGCAGTATCTGACGGTGGCAGGCAAGCTGGTTGAAGGAAAGGCGGACGGCACGCTGCGAGAGCGGCGCGCCCATAGCGCCTATCGCTTCATCAGTGGGACAGGTGAGCAGTGGGGCGATGGCGTGGTGCCAGCGACCATGAGCACACCCGATGGCATGCCTGCAATCGAGATCAATGGCGTTGCGCACTCACCTCGGTTTGGCCCGCGGTGGTTTGGCGGCGACGAAGCCTCGATCCGGATGTGGTGGGACTACTTTGACCAGTATGATGCGCCAGGGCCGGTGACTGATCGCGTCGTGGCGTGATATCGATATGACGCTGTCGCGGGCGCCGATTAACAGGGTTGGCGCCCGCGACAAGCTACAGACAACACATCCAGCAAAAAGTTCAGTTGATCATAATCAGCAGCATGGTCAGTGGCGTGGTTGCGAACACGGAGTGTTCGAGCCGGGGTTGCATATGCACCCAGGCGCCTGCACTGACATCTGTGGATACATCACCGAAAGTCAGATGCCCTTCACCCTTCACGATGTGAATAATCGCGGCTGACGCAGCGGTATGCTTGGACAGTTCCTGACCCGTATCAAAACCAAAGATGATGGCCTTCAATTTGGCGTCACTGTAAAGCGTGCGGCTGAGAATGCCATCCTTGGGGATGACAACTTCGGTTGCGAGATTCTGAAAAAATGAATAGTCTGTGCTCATTTTGTTAATGTCCTTTCTGGTTTAGTTTGAACTGTGCTATGAATTGGTGACAGCAAGGACGCCCAACGCCCCTTTGCTGGCATCTGCAAATGAATGCGTGACGAATGGGTAGTTGCCCGCCTCTGGAATGCGAAACTCGACCATCATTCCGCCGCCCGGATAGACGTTGACGGTCTGCATTCCCACCATCTTGTTTGCCGGGTTGCCATCCTGGTATGCGGCTTCGAAAATCGTGCCGATCACATGGAACGCAGAGAAATGCGAAGGCCCTGCATTCATGACCCACATCCGGATCAACTCGCCCACCTTGGCCGTGAGAGGCGTCTCTTTGTATTGTTCAGAGTATCCGTTGAATGCGACGTAGTCTGGATTGCCTGACAACGCTTTCTTTAAGTCCGTCTGTACTATGCCGTCGACCGGATCGGTCACGTAGAACTCGCTCTGCACCAGCACATACTCTCGATCCGCTGGGCGCAATCCCGTTTTGGGTTTGACGATGGTTGCGCCATACATGCCCATCGCCATGTGATGGATGACATATGGCGTGCCGCAGTGGTACATGAAGCAACCAGGATACTGCGCCTTCCAGTTGAACTTCAGCGTCGTCTGCGGCGGGATGGCAATGTAGTTCTTGCTGGGCGGCGTCTGCGCAGCATGGAAGTCGATTGAGTGTGGGGAGACGCTCTTGTTGGTTATGGCGAACTGCACGTCATCCCCTTCATTGAGCGCCAGTATAGGCCCGGGAACAGTGCCGCCAAATGTCCATGCTTGAAAGCCGATATCTTTGGCAATATACAGAGGCTTGTCGCTGGATTCCCATGTGACCTGCCTGGTGGGCGATGTGGGAATTGCGGGCAGGGTTGCATCGTAGGTCTTGAACTCGTCGATCTTGACTGCGACAGCAGTCGAAGCCGGGGTGCTGCCTGGCGCCCCCATTTTGCTGTGGTCTGCTTCCGCCTTTGCCACATCGACAGTTGCAACCTGATTGGCTGTGCCGCAACTGCTCAACAGGGCGGCGCCCGATACCAGCCCTGCGGCTTTCAGAAAGCTTCTGCGATTTATTGCGGATCCGTTGGTGTGCGTGTTCATATCTTCAGCGAACTCCTTTTGGTTGAGTTCACTATAGGACCTACGGCAACGGTCTTCTTTGCGCCAGGGCAAAAAGCGCGAAGAATAGCGATCTTCGCGCTTCAATTGATCTGTGAACTGGAAGTCTGCTTTACATCGTCGTTACGGACAGGGGTTTAATCTTGTACATAACGCGCACTTCGCCGGGGCGGCGTCCGGGGTACTTTTCAGCACCGGTGTACTTGAAAGCCAGCCGGTCGATGCTGGCGTCGGCGCCATCGGTTGTGATCTCAACCACTTCGCCGCGAATCTGGATATACCGATAGGGGTTCTCGGGATCCTGGATCGAGACCGCCACGCGATGGTCGCGCTCCATGTTGCGATCTTTCACGCGACCGCGCGCGCTGTTTACCACAATCAAATCACCCTCGGTCTCAAACCACACGGGTGTGACCTGTGGACTGCCATCTGGCATGATCGTGGCGATGTTGGCAAATGCTTTTTTCGTCAGGAGATCGCGATATTGTTCAGGAATAATGCTGCTTGTCATATTTTGTTCACTTTAGTAGATAACTCGTGCAACTATAGGCGCACAACCTTAATTCACGCTGTGGCGCGCGGTTCGGCTCCGCAACTCTAGCGCTTCCAGATCAATGGGACCTGGCGTGGATCGTCGAGGACGTCGCCGTTCTTCAGCGCGGCGAAATAGTCATCTCGCAACACGTTCTTAATTCCGTTGAAGGTGCTGCCATCTGGCATGTAGGCACAGGTCATGGCGGGGCGCGGGAGCGGGGTCATGTTCGCGCCGGCGCCATGTGCAATCAACCCATTGTGGAATACTGCTGCGCCAGCGGGGCAGGGGGCCGGAACCGCTTTGCGATGCGCCCATTCCGGATAGACGCGGAAAAGATCGCCGATATTTGACCCGATCCCGGAGTTTTCGTAACGCGCCTCTTTGTGAGTGCCGGGCACATACCATAGGCAGCCGTTTGCCAGCGTGGCGCGGTCAAGCGCGACCCAGATGGAAAGCGCATTGGGGGAGTGAAACGACCAGTACGGGTTATCCAGATGCCACCCCGTGGGGTTGCCATAGGGTTGCTTAATCAGCGCCTGGTCATGCCATATCCGAATGCCGTCAACGCCTGCGAGTGTTCCTGCGGCATAGCCTAATCGTTCATCCAGCATCAGATTTGCCATGCCCGCATGGGTATCTGCCAGGCGAACCGCCTGGAGGAAAACCTGGGAATAATAGTCATCGGAATTCTGGTTGGTAAGCCCGTTGCGCTCGATCAGGCGTTGCCTGACTGCATCGTCTGTAACCTCGCGCCACAGTTCCAACTCTTTGCTGTCGAGGAAGTCCTCGATGACGATGTAGCCATTCTTCTGGTATTCCGCGACCTGCTCTTTTGTTATCTGATACTTCATGATTAACACTCACAGTTCAATACAACACAATACAACGCGTTACAACACAACCGCTAAACTAGCGAATGACCGACTTGGAGGTCGGGACGATTCGGGTGACAACAACACGCGACCGGTCCAGCATCGTATCGATGATCGGCTTTATGACCGTCAACCACTTCTCACTCTCGTATACAGCTTTATAGAGCGCAACGCGCTGTTCCTCGCTGTCAAAGCGCCGTATCCATATATACAGGTCTGGTTCGGTCTCGCCAGTGAAACTGCCTACAACTACCATTCCCTGGGAAATCTGAAACGGGATGATTTCCTCTTCCATAAACTTGACCCACTCGTCCCGGCGACCGTCCTTAATCCGATACTGTCTGAATTCAAAGAACATGAAATAACCTCACTTTCTATAATTGGATTTCTTCGCAAAAGAATTACGATCTGCGCATCACCAACTGAAGCCTACCGCATCCAGAAACGCTTTGCCGATGACCATATGTCCCGTGACATTGGGGTGCACGCGATCCCATGCCAGCGCGGCCGGATGGCAGTGTTCAAGTATCGTGTCAAATGCGGATTGCGTGTCAACGAAAATGGCGCCGTGTTTTGTGGCGAGGGTGCGAACCACCGCGCCGTATCGATCCATCGTCGCCCGCATCGCGTCATTTTGATTTGGCTCGATGAAGTAGGGAGTCATTAGCACCAGCCCCTTCACGATGGTTTTTGAGCGCGCGACAAGTTCGTCGAGCGTGCTCGCGTATTCATCGAGCAGCACGTGGCTCTCCGTCTCCAGCGGTGAATCGTACTGCCGCCAGACGTCGTTAATGCCGATCATGATCGAGAGCCAATCGGGCTGCAGGTCGATCACATCGCGCTGCCAGCGGGCTTTCAGGTCGCGCACGGTGTGACCGCTAGTTCCCATGTTTATAACCCGGATGTGGCGTTCTGGATAGACCGTTCCCAGCAGCCCGGCGACATAGGCCACATATCCTTTGCCGTGAGCCTCGAAAAGGCCCTCGCCAACGGGCTGTTTGCGGCCACAGTCGGTAATCGAGTCGCCGATCATTATCAGTTTGTTGTTTGTTTCTATCTGCATGTCTTTCACTCTTTACTCATGGTTGTTACAGCGTAGGATTTTGGTTTACGGTCATCATTTTGCCATAAAACGCGCCCAGAAAGATGCCATCTGCGCCAGTTCCAATTCGGTGTACAAACTGAGGAATATCTCATTGACAAGGGCAATGTTACTATCCTCTGCTGCCACACGGCGTTCATCGCCCTTGTCTGAAAGGACGGCATAGGCGCCACGTCTGTCTTCTGGCGCCGTCTCGCGGTAGACAAGCCCGGCGTTTACGAGTCGATCCACCAGACGGCTCATCCCGCTGCTGGTCAGCACGCTGTCCTTCGCCAGGTCTTGAATCCTCATGCGGTGGTCAGGCGCCCATGACAACCGCAACAGCACCTCAAACTCGCCATGCGATAAGTGATGGTCCCGCTGCAGCATCTCTTCCAGGCGGCGCATCATGACGGCGTGCACGCTTAATAAATCTCCCCAGGCGCTACCGCCAGCTACCGTAAATGTGTTGGCCATATTCGTGTCTTTTATCCCTTAACAACTGTTCTATTCGATGCGTGCGCACACATAATGAAGTCATTATAGTCTCCGCAGCGTGAATACAGATGATTCACTCGATAATATGTGCGTAATCACATATATTACCCGCGTTTATAAGTTCAAGTTACGCGCTGGTGTCAGTGACGAGGCGTTTTTACAGGCGGAGAAAGACCTCCGCTTGGCCTGGTAACGGTGTAATCATGAAGATGTCAGACTTCTCCGAGAAGTCTGACATCTTCAGTGCTTCTGCGGATACAATCCTATTTAACCGCATATTTCGGAGGTCATGGTATGAAGTTAGGTGTCGCAGGCTATCTACCGTCAGATTGGCGCAAGACTGATATTGCTGCAACTCGCCGTGTCGTTGAAGCTGGTTTCAGCGGTGCGCACATTTTCATTAACAAGCCGCTCGAAGCTGATCCAGCGGATGTGCAACGCGTCAAACAGGCGTACGATGAGGCTGGTCTTGTCGTCGCACAGACGAATGGCTGGTATGAATGTTTGATCAATCCCGATGAGTCCGTTCGCGCGGAAGGAATTCGCGGTTTGGCTGCGCTGATCCGGATTGGCAGACAACTGGATACGCGATTCGTCTACGTAAGGCCGGGAAGCATCAACCCGAATGGTCACTGGTGGCCGCATCGCGATAACCATATCCCTGAAACCTTTGATCGGCTGGTCGATACCATGAAGAAGGCCAGCGCGATTGCAGAGAGTGAAGGCGTCATCCTGGGTATCGAGGGGCACGTTGTCTCAACACTTGACACAACGCAGCGCGTGCGCGACCTGTTGGATGCTGTCGGCTCGAAGGCGCTTAAGTTCAACTTCGACCCCGTGAACTTCGTCGGCACAGTTCATGATCTGTACGATCCTGCCGATCTTCTTAACGAGGCGTACGATGTCCTGGGTAAGGATATGGTGGCATTGCACGCTAAGGACTGCACCATACAGGATGCGCATATCCTCCACCTCGCGGAGGTGATCCCATGCACGGGCTACATGAACTTTGAACTGTTGATGACGCGGTGGGTGGAGTGCTGTCCGGAAGGTTACTTCCTGATCGAGCATCTTCCCGATGACAAAGTCCTTATCGCGCGCGAGGCGATTGCGCTCAAAGCCAAACAGCTGGGAATATCGCTCGAATAGTCCCATTCGCAATACTCCTGCGAAGAGTGCGTTCGCAGGAGTATGTCTATTGCCGGCCAAGCTGTTTGACGGTAAAACAGGACTTGTGGTATGAGTCGAATGGCTGTGCCCAATACCCTGGTCGTCTCCAATCAGTTCGGCCATTGATCGGTTAAGCAACCCGGACGGGAACAGCAAAGAACCATTTTTGGCAATTGCGGAGTACCATCTGGGTGTTTAATTAATTACTATGTGACAAATTCATGTTGCAGCTTGTAGCGGCATACAAAACACCACCATATGAACCAATTACCTCAAAGTCGCATTTCTCCGGAGTTATCAAAAACGTTGCGTAATATGGGCACCATTTGGGCTCAGTCTGAAGATAGGCCAAGGTTATCACCCGTGATAATAAGTCATTGGGATAAACTCCTTGAAGCGTGGGGTGCATCAGATTTACCACTGATTATTAGAAAGAGCAGTGGAATTCGTGGCTCCCTGCTAATGCACAGTTCAGGTAGAGGCATCATCCTTTCTGATAATTCACCTGCGCAGTGGTCGTTCAGTCGGGCATTCGAAGGACAATTGCTCAAATTGGAAGATGTACGTAACTCTCTTGAGATAGACGACATTCCTTTCAGCTTCGCGACCAAGGTCGCAGAGAAGGCTTTTGTTACCCACAAAGCCACACTGGGTTCACGCGATAATATAAATAAACGGGGATGGAAGCTCTGTCACATTGAGGATGTTGGGCTGAACACAAGTACAGCTATAGAGAGCTTGCCAATTGATCTGCTTATTCGACACTTCAAGTTACTGATAGCGCCAAGTAACCATTTCCTCATTCCCCTTGAATTGGCAGGACTAGGCGAACTTAAAGATTTAATTGATGAAGTACGTTCTGTTGATAGAGTAACAAACTGATGCACCCTTTTTACCGTCAATTAGCTCAATATTTGCATAAGCTCACACATAGATTTTATGGATAAAATCATTACACAAGCCCAGGAATTATTGCAGCAAGGTGAAAGCGCATTTGTGATCTTCACCAGCGGACATCAACTGGAAATCAATCCAGATGGCACAGCACTACAGGTAACTGGGCACAGATTACAGGTCAGATAAGTAAAAAAGTGATAATCTACCTGCGCAACTCCCATTTCCCGTGAATCTGAACATGAATCACTCAATTTGTGTTAGATCGGTGTAGAGAGAAGCGGATAAGCCGAGATAAGAGAGCAATTGGAGCAACAAGAGCGGCAATGGCGTGACATGAACAAACCTGGTTTGACCGAGTTGCATGACAGTCAAGGTGATGGTCATGCGCTCGATAGCATCGAGCAAGGCGCGGGCAGTAGGATGAGAGGTGGCTTGTTTAGGCAAGCCCGGATGCAGTCCGGCGATGGAGGTGCCGGCAGACTGCAAGGCGTGCTGAACCTGAATCTCCAAGAGCAATTGCACGCGAACTCCCAAGGTCAGGACGTGAGTCAGGCCCGCGATTTGATCGTCCTTGTGCACAAAGATGGGGCTAATGCCAAGCGGCTCAGATTTGAGGAGATGATAGTTGCGTTCGCCACGCCAGTTAGTGCGATAGTGCTGGACACATGCGTTCAACGACATGAGCGCGGCAGGCACACTGCCGGGAGTGCCGTAGGCATTGGTGGCTTGCACACGCCAGCCCAGTTCGGTCTTGCGTTGCGCGATGGCATCCGCATTGGGCGTGACCGCGTTGATGACATACCAAGACGAGACAACCTCGCGGGTAGGTCGGTCGGGGCCGCCACGTCCTCGACCGATGAAACGCGTCTGGCGCAGTTCGTGTGTCTGCCAGGTTACTGTCAACAACTCCTCAATTTGCTCTTCGGCCAGCACTGCGGCAATCCGCTCACGCAGCACGGCTTCGTCCCGGATCGCCTGCTTGCCACGTCCAGGTTTTGGCGTGAGTGCTCGCAAGCGCTCCTCGGCGTGTTTCAGGCGTTGCTCCAAGCGAGTTTGTTGTTGTTCGGCCAGTGCATCCGATTGGATTACCTGCACCCGCTCCACCCAACTTACCTCCGGCTTGTCTGGCGCCAGTACAACATGCCGTTCGATCTCTATTTCATACCCATGCCCGATGCGCTCGCCTTGTGCATTCGTGATCTCTTCCGTCTTTTGCTGCTTGTCTGTTACCTTGCGAATCCAGCCTGGCAAGTCACGCGCCACCTCGCCTGTGTGTGGTAACACGGTCAGATAGTAGTCTTGGTGCGACGCTATGTCACCGCGCGTCGCCAGTGCTGCCATCTTCGCATCCCCAACGTACAGCACTCCCGTGCGCCCAAACATGGCCCGCCCGCGCGCTATGATCGGCAGATACAACCTGTCGTCGGCGCGTTCGCCCGACAGCACTTGACTCGCCGCCAGATAGCCCTCCGGGTGTACCGACAACGTCATCACTTTCACTTGTGGCAAGTCGGCGCGATGGTCTTTGCTATGCCCGCGTTGCATCAATCCACCTGCGCTGATCTCGTGATACCCATACGCGGTCGTGCTATCCACCATCGCACTAAACAATCCACCTTCCGGCTGGCGCGCCAACGCATACGCCACCACGCTGTTCTCCCACAACGCACTCTCCAGTCTCTCCCACCTTTCTGCTACACTCAACCGTTTCAGCACGCTGCCCAGTCGATTGTCACTGAACTCACTTGCTTCGATCGGCTGCCCGACCACCGCTTCGATCACTTTCTGATGCCGTCCCACCCATTCTTCCACCGCATATTTGGTGTGGTCGCCGCGCGTCAGTATGAATGTCAGCCAAATGCTCAACAACCATCCCCCACTCAGCCCTGTGAAAAGACCATGGTCTCCCACTTCACGCTCATACAGTTCCGGAAGTCCCAGTTTGATGATCATCGTCAGCAGAAGCGGTATGTCGTCAACTCGTATCGTCGTTATTTCGGGTTGTTCACTTTCCATCCCCGAAGCATACGAGAGAATTCATTTCTTTCATCAGGATTTCACGGGAAATGGGAGTCGATAAGAATCTCAAAGTCGATTATGAGAATAAACGTAAAAGATTTTCGATCTGATTTATGCTGCTATCCACTTCGCAAGGCTG
>CAIXPS010000481.1 GCA_903921365.1 uncultured bacterium
ACTTGGCTGCAAAACCGGAGTCTATTGGAGTGGCTCAAGGCCTTGTAAGCGGAAGATTATGTGCTGAGAAACCGGGCGATTTGCGCCAACGCGTGCGGAAGTCGCCCGGTGACTCAACATAACTACTGACTCAGCATAATGGGTCTTATGTGCAGGAGAACATAAGACCCACAATGGGAGAAATTTGAAAATAACATGACTAATCACTCAGTAACCCATTGACAAAAGGTTAACTTGTTGATATTGTCACAATGTGATAGATCACGTAGTGATACTATTGGAGTAGTACCCTGATGGCAGGCATTCATGTCGACATACCGGATATCCGCTCTATACGTACTGAATTGCGTTTGAGCCAGGCCGAACTCGCGACCTACCTTGGCATATCCGTGCGTTCTATTCAAAGCTGCGAGGAGGGATGGCGACTCCCAGGTCCCGCGGTGCTGAAAAGTCTGCTCCTGTTGTTGATTATCCATCGCCATCACGCCGGGCTCAAAGATATGACGTGTTGGTCGCAGAAAAAATGCCCCGCAGCAATGCGGGAGAAATGCCTGGTTCATCGCTCAGGGCAAGGGTATCTCTGTTGGTTTCTGACCGGCAACCAGTGTGAGTTGCCCACATCGCGCAACTGGTCGGAAAAGCTGACACGATGCCAGCGATGCAAGGTATTTCAGCGATTGCTACAGCCGAAGAGCCACTCTGTAACATAAGTCACATCCACGATTGAGATCGGTTTATGGGAAATCTCCCGCTATTAGCACAGAATATGGCAACCACGACAGATGCCCTGCCGCGACTGACGTTTCCACGATTGGTGATGGTGGGAATGAATTTTCGCACCGCTACGATTGCCATCCGCGAGAAGCTCGCGTTTACTCCTCAGGTCGCACGCGCCATACTCGAGGATGTAATACAACAGGCTGGTGTTGAGGAAGCCTTGTTGCTGTCGACGTGCAATCGTACTGAACTCTATGCAGTGATGCACGAACCTGACCAGGCTCTGGAATTACTGGCTTCATGCCTGGTTCGTTACAGTAGTATCAGACGAGAGGAAATCGATGAGTGCCTTTTGTGCCAGAAAGATGATGATGTCGCGAAGCACCTATTTCGCGTAGCCGCGGGGCTCGAATCGATGGTCGTCGGCGAAGGGGAGATCGTCTTTCAAATTAAACGTGCGCTGGATACCGCGCGTGAAGCCGGAACCGTCAGCTCTATCCTGCAACGTTTGGTCGAGAAATCGTTAGCCGCGAGTAAGTTAGCGCGTACACAAGCCTGCTATGACGAAGGCGGATTATCCGTCGCAGCAGAAGCTACTGCTGCGTGCAAAGCACTCACCGCCGATCTTACCACGTTGACAGTCATGGTAATCGGCGCCGGCGAGACTGCCGAATTGACGTTACATTACTTAGTCAATAAAGGCGTGCGCCGTGTGCTAATCGCCAATCGGACACAAGAACGCGCGGATCGGCTTGTGCGACTCGTCGGAGGGGAAGCCTTGACACTTGAGGACTTCCCTGGTCGCCTGGCAGAAGCGGATATTGTAATCAGTTGTACGGCTAGTCCACAGCCCATCCTCACCCCTGACATTGTGGCGCCAGCCATGCGCCGGCGCGCAGGACAGCTGATGCTCATTATCGACCTGGCGGTGCCGCGCGATGTCGATCCGTATGTGACCGCAATTCCCGGTGTGCGATTGCTGAATATCGACTATTTCCGCGACCGAAGCCAGTGTCTGGACGGCGAGAGGGTCGCACTCGCGCAGGAGATCATCGTCGGTGAAGTTTATGAATTCAGTCGCTGGTTCACATCTCGGAAAACGGTGGCAGTAGTGTCGGAATTCTTACGGCAAGTTGAGCTCTATCGCGACAACATCACGGAAACGATGGCG
>CAIXPS010000482.1 GCA_903921365.1 uncultured bacterium
CTATGTCAAGTGCGGCGTCAGCATCGAGCCGCGCGGCGGTAGCGCAAAACCAACCGGCCCGGCGGCGCTAACCGGAACGTATAGTTAGCAGTCTCCATTGACGGAGATTTGCTCTTTTTCAAATACATCCAAAACTCCAGAACTCAACGTTACTTGTACAGGACGTGATAACCACAAAAGTCAGAGTGGTGAAGTGTCCGGTTACTAACGTTGTTAGTGTTGTTAATGTTGTTCGCGAGTTATTTTAGGAGAAATGTGATGGATAAACGGTTTCAAGTAATGGCGATGATTGCATCAGGGATGGTTTTTATTGCAGCGTGTGGCGCTCCTGCCGCCGCGCCCACTGCGGCGCCGGCTCCAACTGCTGCGCCAGCAGCAACGAGCGCTCCCGCCGCAGCTTCAGGTATGGCAGTGCCGGACAGCGCCAAAGTGATGGTTGCTGACTCATCTTTGGGCAAGATTTTGGTCGATGACAAAGGCATGGCGTTGTATATGTACACGAAGGACACGCCCAATGTCACTGTTTGTTACGATCAGTGCGCCACCAACTGGCCCCCGTTGCTGACAAAGAACAAGCCCACGCCGGGCGCCGGAGTAGATGCGTCTTTGTTTGGTTCCACAACGCGCAAGGATGGGAGCACCCAGGTAACGTACAAGGGTTGGCCGTTGTACTACTACATCAAAGACACTGCGTCGGGTGATGTGAAGGGTCAGAACGTCGGCAAGGTGTGGTACGTTCTCTCACCGGCTGGCGAGGTAATCAAGTAACAGTCTGAGTTCTAAACTTGAGTTTAGTAAAAGCCCTTCAAGTCCATGGTGCGACTTGAAGGGCTTTTTTGTTTGGCGACTCGCGAGATGTGCTCGCAACTTATTGTTTAGCGTGGTTCATTGATGGTGGGCCTGGCAGCAATCCAGATCTGCTCTGCACCTGCATAAGGCCCGCGGTCGAAGTCGCCATAAAGCCCGTGGGGAGTGATTTCATAGCCGCACAGTTCCAGTAGATAGTGTATTTCGAAGCGATGTGAATAACGGAGCGTGAGCGGGCTCTCGAACTGTGAGGCGACGGCGCCATCAGAGGTATATTCCTCGAAGTAAAACCGCTGTTCGATGATCTGGCTCATGATGTCAAGACGGCGGGTGTACCAGGCCTTGACGCGATTGCCGGTGAGCGGGTGCGTGAATTCTGCGTCAAATTGGCGCTCAACGCCAGATGTGGCATGTTCCGCGTTCGCAAGTTCCCTCATCGGATCGTAGATGTTGAAGATCAAGCGACCATTCGGCTTCAGGTGTTCCCTTAGCGTCATGAGTGCGCTCACCTGATCCTGAGGGGTGAGCAGGTGCATGAATGTGCGGTAGGGGATGATGATCGGCTTGAACCTGCGGTGGAGGTCGAAATGACGCATGTCGCCCTCCACCAGTCGGACGCGGTCACGGATCTCGTCGGTAGTTTGAAGCAGTTTTGTTCGGGCGTGCCGCAGCATGGCCGGTGATGCATCCAGCCCGACGATACGCAGGCCTGCCTCCGCGATCGGCAACGTGATTCGGCCCGTTCCACACCCGATTTCGAGTATTGTTCCACCAGAGGCGATTGCCTCATTTACATAAAACGCAGTGTCGTCCGCGACGCCGTCAAAGTATGCGTCGTAAACACTTGCCTTGAGTTCATCATAGTCATCCATATCTGCTCCTGATTGTATTGGAAAGGACGCTCGGAGGGACGGCGGAAAGGACATAGGCGGATTATCTTTACCTCAATACACATAGGATCGATAAGGAGTAAACAGCAATGGGTTGGGTATTGGATAAAACGCATTCGTCAGTAGGTTTCTCAATTAAACATCTAATGATCAGCACGGTTCGCGGCAAGTTCACCGATTTTGATGCGGTGTTGAGCCTGCATGACACCGATCTGACTCTGTCCGCAGTTCAGGCCACCGTTAAGACAGCCAGCATCGACACTAGCGATGCGAATCGCGACGGTCATCTGCGCTCGGCTGATTTCTTTGATGTCGAAAAATATCCCGTCTTCGCGTTCAAGAGCACCAAGGTCGAAGCCAAAGGCAGCAGTCGCTATAACGTGACCGGCGACCTGACCATCAAGGACGTGACCAAGGAAGTCGTGTTCGACGTCAGCGAAGAGGGCAAGGGTAAGAGCCCCTGGGGTAAAGAAATCTGGGCCTTCACCGCGGAGGTGACGGTCAACCGCAAAGAATTCGGCATGGCCTTTAATATGCCCCTCGAATCGGGTGGTTGGCTTGTTGGCGAGAACGTCAAGGTTGTGCTAGACCTTGAGATTGCGAACGAACCTGAGACCGCGCCCGCAAGCGTGGCTGCGTAAGTAGTTCTTCTGGTGTGAATTGTGTCCGTGAGCCTGGGTGCGTCGTGTGCGCTCTGGCTCGCGGACATTTTGTTTATTGCGCAGAGGTGTCAAACCCGGCGCGGGTGCATCCCAGATGGTAACATCAGCGCATGGCATTGCGCTTGCATCTTCTTGGCGCGCCGTATGTTGAGAAAGACGACGCGCGGATTGAACTGACCTCCAGTAAGGCTGTAGCTTTACTCGCGTATCTCTCCGTGGCAGGACATCCGATCCATCGCGAAAGAATACTCATGTTGTTGTGGCCCGAAAGCACGGATGAATCAGGACGTAAAAACCTGCGCAACACGCTTTGGTCAATTCGGCGCGCGTTGGAAGAGGACGCCATTGTTGGCGATGGCGATCAACTTCGCGCGAATGAATCCATCTGGAGCGATGTGCAGGTATTGCAGCGTCTGGACGAGGCAACCTCGGAAACCTCGGACAAACTATTGGACACACTAATCAGCGGGGTGCTGCTTGAGGGTTTCAATTTAAACGACGCCCCGGACTTCGAACTCTGGTTGACGGGTGAACGCGAGCGGATCGGACAAATGTACCTGCGCGCCATAGCCAGGCAACTGGAAAGACATCGCGGCAATGCGACATGGGAGGAGGGTATTGCTACTGCGCATAAGGCGCTTACCTATGACTACCTGCAAGAACCCGTCCATCGCTACCTGATGGAAACGTATGCGCGCATAGGGAAGCGGACTGATGCATTGCGCCAGTATGAGTTGCTGAGCAAAGCGCTCTTGGATGAACTCGGTGTCGAGCCGTTGCCAGATACCGAGGCTCTCAAAGAGGCTATATTAGCCGGGGTCGTTAAGCAATCCACTGAGTCGCTCCGGGGCGTGGTTGAGGCGTCGCCACGCCCGGCGTCACGGCGACAGCCTACGCCGGGCGGCGCGCCGCTTGTGCCGTATGTGGGTCGGGTGGAGGAGAGAAAGGAACTCGACAGGGCTTACCAGAGAGCCCGCTCCGGGCGTGGCGAGGCGCGGATTGTTTTGATCACAGGGGAAATGGGCATCGGCAAATCGAGATTGTGGGCCGAATGGTCGGCAACGCTCCCCCCGGAACTTGCGATTCTGGAGGCGCGGGGTCTGGAGTCAACACAGACACTGCCTTTTGCGCCGCTGATCGAGTTACTGGGAAGCAACGCCTGTCTGCGGCGCATAGCAACTACATCCTCGGCCGCTCCGTCTATCTGGCTTGCGGAGGTTGCGCGGGTAATACCGGCATTACGGACTTCCATGCCCAGCTTACCGCCGCCTGCGACACTGCCATTCGATGAGGAGCGACGGCGGTTATTCGAGGCGTTTGCCTACGCCACGCGCCTGACAGCGATTGATGGGCAACCGGTTCTGCTTTTTGTCGACGACCTCCATTGGGTGGATCAAGCCTTTCTGGATTGGTTGGACTTTTTTGTTCACCGCATGACGAATCAAGGATTGCTGCTCGTGCTTGCGTATCGCCCGGAGGATGCAACTACTGCTGTGGCGCGCCTAATCGCTGGTTGGAACCGCGCCGAGGTTCTGCACCGCATCGCATTACAACGTCTTACAGCGCCAGAGGCCAAATCCCTGGTGCAATCATTGGGCGGGGATCCTGATTTGGCGCAAAAGGCGCGCGCGCAGAGCGCCGGCAATCCGTACTTTTTGATTGAACTGTGCAGGGCAGGTTACAGTGATCCCCAAGCGCTCCCGCGTTCGAGCAGTGTGCCGCCTGTCCTATCCGAGATAATTCGGTCGCGCCTGAACCGTTTGCCCCACACCGCGCATCAGGTGTTGCAAGCCGCGAGTGTGCTTGAGCCGAATTTTGATTTTGCCACATTGAGACGCGTGAGTGGGCGGGGTGAGGAAGAGACTCTCGACGCCCTCGATGCGATTCTGGAGATGTCGGTTGTCGTTGAAAAATCAGGGCTGTATTCATTCGCACAGCCACTGGTTGCGGCGGTTGTTCGCGATGGGCTGGGCGCAGCCCGCAAGTCATTTCTGCACCGGCGCGCCGCAGAAGCAATTGAAAGCACACATATCGCCTCCAAAGATGCCGCAACGGTTGCTGCGCAACTGATGACGCATTTTGCAGCCGGAGGCGACACCGTGCGCGCTGCTTATTACGCGGATATTGCCGCCGCGCGCGCGCTCGAGCTGGCGGCGCCTGCGGAAGCCATTGAGTTGTGTAAACAGGCATTCGCGCTAGCGCCCACGCCTCAGCGTCAGATCAATTTAGGCAGAGCGTTGCAGAGATCAAACGAACTGGCGGCATCCCGGGCTGCGTTTGAGTTGGCTTACCAGGATTTCGTGAAACAAGGCGACCTGCAGGGCGCCGGGCGGGCATGTCTCGAACTGGCGGAACTGAGCCTGGCAATCGGCCGGGTTGACCAAGTGCTCCTGTGGGTTGAAAAAGGATTGAGCTACCTGAACTTGGAGACAGACCCGGTATCACACTCTCTGGCGCATTTCCTGCTGGCAGCCGGACGATCGCAGGGTGGGGAAGGGTTCGCTGAAGCGGAGATGCATCTAACGCAGTCTGTTGATATCGCCCGCGAAAACAATCTGCCAAGCATGGCGGCGCGCAGTCGATTTGAGATGGGCAACTTACTGGCACAGCGTGGAGACCTCCCAGCTGCCTTGGCGGCTTATCGTGATGCGATGTCGTATGCTGAGCAAGCCAGTGATACGATGCAAGTGATCCTTGCGCATAATAATTTCTCATATCATGCCCTGCTGTCAGGTCGGCTCAATGATGCGCGCGAACACATCAATCAGGCGATTGGCATCGCAGACGCGGCCGCGATACAGATGCCGTTGCAGTATCTGTACAGCACGCGAGGCGAGGTAGCCCTTGCAGAAAAACAATGGGATGAAGCAGAGCAATGGTTCAAGCGCGGCATCGTTGAAGCTGAAAAGGCCGGCAACACCGTGCAGGCCGCCAATTACACCGCCAATCTTGGGCTGACGGCGCAAGGGCGCGGTGATTATGACTCCGCCCTCATCCTGTTCGAGGCCGCGCGCGCATCTGCCCAGCAATTAATCGCGCTCTATCTTCTTACACAGATCGACTTGTGGCTGGCGGACTTGCATTTACTGCGCGGTGAACCCACCGCAGCCGAACAAACAATCCGGCGTATAGATGGCCGGGTTGCCGCCAGGGACTACCAGAGACTGCGGTCACAGGCTGATCGCATACGAGCGCTGCTTACTTCAAAGTAACATAGTGAATGTTATACTCGCCTCGTGAGCGCTCGTTCACCGGCCAGGTTGCAACTGAAGTCCCGACTTGTGCCAATCGTGGTCGGGTTATCGCTGCTATTGCAGATCGCGATACCTTTTCGTGGCTGGTTAATGCTGCTGGCAGTGCTTGGCGGACTGTGGCTCATCTGTTACTTGTGGGTGCGTTCGTTATCGACCAGCCTCGACTTAACCCGTGAAATGCGCTATGGGTGGACTCAGGTTGGCGACCGCCTTGAAGAAAGGTTCGTCCTCTCCAATAGATCCCATTTTCCCGCACTCTGGCTTGAAATCCAGGACCTCTCAAACATGCCTGGATACGATATCAGTCGCGGCACCGGAGTAGGTTCCAGTAGTCAGACAGAGTGGCGGACGGAGAGTTTATGCGCGCACCGGGGTGTTTTTTCACTGGGCCCGACGCGGATCGTCACAGGCGACCCATTTGGAATCTACACTGTCAGCCTGGAAATCCCTTCCTCTCAAAACATACTGGTGTTACCTCCGATAGTTCCACTGCCATCCATTGAGGTGGCCCCAGGCTGCCGAGCAGGCGAAGGCCGGCCTCGTCGAACGACAACCGAGCCCACGGTGAGTGTAGCCGGGATCAGGGAATACCGCGTTAGCGACAGCCAGCATTGGATTCACTGGCCGCTATCGCTTCACCGTAACGCCTTGTATGTGCGCGTGTTTGAGAGCACGCGATCCAGTGACTGGTGGGTCATTCTCGATATGAACGAGAAATCGCAATACGGCGCCGGCGATAACTCATCTGTTGAACATGCCATCACTCTGGCGGCATCACTGGTAGATCGCGGATTGCAAGCCGGTAAATCAGTTGGCTTTCTTACGCATGCTTACGCGCCCGATGCCCAAGGCGATGACGGCAAGGGGACAGTGCCAAAGGCGCCGCGAGCAGTCTGGCTATCACCTCGTTCGGGCGATCAACAGCGTTGGAGCATCCTGCGCGCGATGGCATTACTGGCGCCTGGTGACGCGCCGTTACAAGCACTGCTGGCGCGGATGAGGCCTGCATTAGGCCAGAGCGCCAGCCTTATCATCATCACCTCTGACATGACAGGGAGTTGGATTGATGAAGTCCTGCTGGCGATGCGACGAGGAGCGGTTCCTACGGTGCTGTTGCTGGACAACGCTCAATTCATTGCAGAGAGTGGCGTCACTCAGTCCTCACAGGAAAATGGGGACCCGACATCTATTTCTGCAATTCTAACTAACCTTGGCGTGGCGTGTTACATCATACCGCCGAATGTGTTCGCAACTGCGGACGCCGCTCCTGGTCACTTAGGTCAGTGGAACCTGCGCGTTCTTCCGACGGGGAAGGTCGTCGCGATCCAACCTGAGAAAGGTGAAAGCTGGAGGTCACTCTCGTGACACGCGTGATCGGGTGGGTGGCACAACGCGTTGGCGCCCGCGCGCTTTTAGTGGTGGCGTTGCTGTTGTTGAGCATGGCATCGATCGCAGGGATGGTCGCCAGCCGGGTGCGGTCACTTGATAACACGCTATTGATATCCATGTCAGCAGCGGGGACTTTACTGGCGTGGGTGATAGCGCGATCACGCCTGCGCGAGCGGCTGGCGTTGCCCATTATTGGTCTGGCAGGTGTCCTTATCATTGTCGTGCAGGTGGGCAACATGGAGACACACGGCGCACAACTTATCAAGGCGCTGTATAACCTTGATCTGGCAGTGCGCGGCAACTGGCGAGATATTAATGATGCGCTGAAACTTGTCTTCACAGCGTTAAACAGCCTGGGCAGTGATCTTTACACACTGGCTAACCGCGCACTGGAATGGTTGGGATCGATTGCTCGGCAGAAAGCGCTCTTTGATCCGGTTGCGACAGCGATGGTGTGGAGTGGGGTGTTCTGGGCTGTTGCGGCCTGGGCTGCCTGGGGGATACGACGAAAGTCACAGGCGCTTGGCGCTCTATTGCCGTCACTGGCTTTGTTACTGGCGATCTGCGCGTATACAGGCGTCGATAACCTGGTGATTCTGGTTTGGCCTTTCTTTTCACTTCTCATCCTGATCGCTCTGGTAGGCCATGCAGCCCGCGAGGCGGATTGGGAGTCACGGAGGGTTGATTACTCCGAGGACATCCGATTCGATTTGACACTGGTCGTCACACCGATAGCCGTTGTTCTTGTGGCTGTGGCGTGGTTTGTGCCGTCGATATCACTCGACCAGATTGCCGGCGCTGTGCGGCAGGCGTTGAGTGAGCCTTCACAACAGGCCCAACCCATGTCTGATTCACTGGGTCTGGCGCCGCGACCTGCGCCAACGGTTGTGCTTCCCCAGCTGCGCGCCCCCGGGTTGCCACGCAGCCACCTGATCGGGTCAGGCCCCGACCTTTCACGCAGACAGGTGATGAGTATTTCTACAGGCGATCTGCCGCCCGAACCTCAATACGGCGGACTAACGACAAGATCGGCGCCGCGTTACTACTGGCGAAGCACGGTTTACGATCACTACATCGGAAGCGGCTGGTCAACCAGCGAGATAGTCTTAAACCAGTATGCCGCCGGGACGATTGCGATCACTTACACAGTGTCCGCACAGCGCAGTGTCCGTCAACGGGTGCAAGCAATTGGCGATCTGGGCGGATTGGTCTTTACAGCCGGCGCGCTCGTGGCCGCAGATCGCGATTATGGAATCGCATGGCGTTCAACTGGCGATGCATTCAGTGCCCCACTCAAGCAATTCGCCGAGACGTATACAGCGGATTCTATCGTTTCCACCGCTAGCGTGGACAAGTTGCGCACTGTGACCGCTGATTATCCCGAGTTGATCAAACAACGATATCTTCAGTTGCCGGAGGACACGCCCCAGCGCATCTATACACTGGCGCGTAACCTTACCGCCACTGAGCCAACGCCCTACGATCGGGCGACAGCAATCGAGTCGTATTTACGGACGTATTCCTATACCCTGAACCTGCCTCCTCCCCCGGTGGGGCACGACGTAGCCGACACATTTTTGTTTGAGTTAAAGCGCGGCTACTGTGATTATTTCGCCACCGCCATGGTTGTGCTGGCGCGCGCTTCGGGACTACCCGCCCGCATGGTTGTTGGCTACGCAACCGGCGCCTATGATCCATACAATGCGCGTTATGTGGTGACCGAAGCGGATGCTCACTCCTGGCCAGAGGTTTACTTTAACGACTATGGCTGGGTTGAATTTGAGCCGACGAGTGGTCTGACTGCAATCACACGACCAGGTGTGACACAAGATACCCCTGTAACACCACGGACGTTTGTTCCCTTGCAACCACAGCGTGAATGGATCGATTATCTGGACCAGGTTGTAGTCCTATTGGTACTGGGTGCAATTGTGTTGTCACTACCCACATGGCTGGTTTTGGATTGGTGGGTGGTGAGTCGGATGACGCCTGATCAAGCAATCCGCCGTCTGTATGAGCGATTGAGTTCGCACTCACGGCGGCTCTTGCTTTATCCCTGCCCAGGCGATACACCGCTCGAGTTTGCTGACAAACTCAAGAGACGCATTGATCAGATAACTGCCATGGGCGCGACTCCAAAGGCGTTCCGCGTTCAAGTGATCGCTGCGGATGCCGCGCGCGACGCGGGGTATTTATGTGAGCTAAACACGCGCATACTTTACGGACGATATAAACCTACCGCGCTGGATCGTTCAGTCGCATGGAGGCGCTGGCAGCGAGCCAATTTGAGGTTATGGCTACTATGGTTTGTTCAGTCCCATCAGCGCGCGCGCACCATATACCGTAAGCTGGCGTATTCAGCACGAGTGCCGGGCGTGTAAGAATCGTTGGCTGCCAGGTTATTGGCGGCACTGTTGCGCCCTTGCGCCATGTCGCCGCCGGGCAAAGTATTTGTCAACCAGAACATTGGATCCACTGCGGCACCTCCGACAGCAAGTTCGAAGTGCAGGTGTGGTCCCTCGCTGCGTCCGCTATTCCCGACCTTACCTAGTGGATCGCCTTCACGCACCATCTGGCCTACAGCAACACCCGCCTGTGACAGGTGCGAATAAGTAGTAAACACGCCATGACCGTGATCGAGCACGACGGATAGACCATGGATTACGAATGGAGTGACGGCCACGACGCGTCCGGGCGCGGCCGCATGAACGAGTGTGCCAATGCCGGCGGCAATATCAAGCCCACTGTGAAAAGTGCCCAGGTCAATGCCGTTGTAGATGCGTCGATTGCCATAGTAGGCCGTGAAACTGCCAGATATGGGCAACGGTAACGCGCGCGACCAATGTCCGGGTTCGGTGTATGCAGAATATATCTCGGCAAAAGTCTGTGCTTCCTGAGCGTTGACTTCGGGGTCGAGCGTCTTGATGAGCGAATTGGGGAGTGTTATGTACTCCAGGTAACTGGGGCGTGCCGCTAGAACGATCGGCTGATCTGTGTGGATTTTCTCCCCTGAACTCAATGTCACCTCTACAGATAAGGTGTAGACGCCGGCAGGCGCTAATGCATCAAATCCGAGCAATGCCACATAGCGGCTGATGCCCTCGGAGGATTGAACTGCCGGCGCAGCAAGGTCGTCCAGCGAAAAGTGCGCGGTGTGCTGGCGAAAGCTGCCGATCACTGGTGATAGTGATGTCCCTATAACCTGTGGTTGCGCGGTCAGGAAGGCATCCACATCGGCCCAAACCGTCACAACGTCGCCTGGCTGTGGGTTTGATGGTGTTATTGTGATGCCATAGATGGCGCTAGGATATCGAACCCGAGGTTCCTGCGCGGTCTGTGAAGTGCTGGCGTGAACGAGCATTGGCGTTAACGCCAGCACGAGAAACAGTAGCGCCATACCAAAGCCAAAGGTTCGAGCAGTCACACGCAGGATGACCTGCATACTGCGTGTGTTCATATCGAAATACAGAGGCGAGAGTTTATGACGCGTTGGTTTAAAGCTCAACTCGCCGGCCTGTTTCTGCGCTCTCAATCGCGCCAAAGACCATGGAAAGGCTCTTGATGTTATCAGTGCAGGTGGTTTCGGGCGTTGTTCCTGTGCGCACACACTGAACAAACTCGCGTATCAGCCCGGCGTGCCCATCAACTTTCCCAGTGGTATCCACCTCGGGCAACACCAGGTCGGTGTGCTTGGAGAAGAACTCGCCGCCAGAGGCTACCGCTTGCGCCTGAAAACCGTCGCCGCCATCCCATTTGACAGTGCCTTTGTCGCCGATAAAGCGCCAGTCGCACTCCCATGAGGTGTGAAGACCTTCGGAGCACCAACTGCCGCGATAGGCATAGACAATGCCGTTGGTGAATTCGAAAATGGCGATTGCTGAGGCGTCATGGTCGTACCAGGAGCCGGCTGGGTTCCACTCTTTGCAATAGACAGCAATCGGGTCTGCGCCGGTCAAGAAACGCGCGGAGTCGAACGTGTGAATGGCCATGTCGAGCAGCAAAACGTGCTTCATATGGTCGCGGAAACCGCCAAAGTGAGCCCCGATATAGAAGTCGGAATTTACGGTTGTGAGATTACCGATAGCGGCGCTGGCGAGGCAATGCTTCACACGACGGGCCGAGGCCAGATAGCGCCGATTTTGAATCACTGCGAAAAGCCGGTTGGCTTTCTGTGCCGCCTCCACCATTTTCCACGCGTTTTCCATCGAGTCAGCGAGGGGTTTCTCGCCGAGGACGTGGCATCCGTGAGCTAATGCAGTCAGTGTGATGTCGACGTGCGCCTCGGGGATCGCGCAATCAAACACGATGTCGGGTTTCGTGTGATCAAGGACTTTATCGAGGTCAGTGTCAGTCACGGCATTGTGCATGCCGAACTCGTCACGACGTTTTTGGGCGGCGGTTTCATTGATATCAACCAGACCGACAACGGATACTCCTGGTATCTCGTTTGCTGTTTTAAGCCACGCGGCGCTCATTCCGCCGCAACCGGCAAGTACTACTTTTAGTGTTTCTGCCATGTCAAACTCCTTTATCCGTCAATTATGCCTTTATTTCGCAAAGTCACATACGGCAATGCAATTGAGGCTAAATAGCCTGGGTTCTGGTAGTGGTTCAGTTCAGGATTGATGCATTCCCAGGTTCCGCTTAGGAATGAGCCATTCCAGGATGCAACCTGGTAGTTGAGAAACTCTGTGAACATCTCGGCAGCCGCGTCTTCATCTACCAGCCCAAGCGCGGTGATATACCATCCTGCGGGGTAGGCCCAGTAGGCGCCATTCTGATAGGTCCCCTGCGGGCATTGGGCTATCTGCCAATAACCTGATGTCAGCGGGATGTGACGCACTTGACCATGCAGGACTGTGGTGCGTTCACGATAGCCGCGTAATAAAGATTTTGCAAGCGCCGTGGCGAGTTCAGCCGGCAGGATGCCCAGATACAGGGCATAGGCTGAAGCCCAGACGTCAGGCGTCGCGCCGATTCCCGTTGCGGAAAGCAGCCACCCCTCATGGCGTTCATCCTCCACATAGAACGTTTCCAGAATAGCATGTCGCAGGATGCGCGCCTGTGTCGAGTACATTTCGGCATCATCCGGCATGCCAATATCTGTGAAGAGATGGGTCAGCTTAATTGCCGATTCCAACCGGAGCAGGGAAGGGAACAGAAGCTTACCTGTTTTGGTGATCGTATCGTTATATCCCCAATCAACTATGTGATGTTCGAGATCATCGCTGGCGATGCATAGTTGCGTATGCGTGTCTACGGGAAACGCATTGTGCGCGAGTTCGCACACTTGCCAAAGTGGCAACATTCCCATCGGCGTGGGCACACTACGACGAAACGATGTCGCGTCCCCCATGCATTTCGCATAGGCAAAAGTACTGAAAATTAGCCAATACTGATCATCATATGGAGGATACTTACCAAACGGCGGGCCCTGCGTGTCATCAGCAGCATAAGTGCCAGGGTAAAAGACAGAAGAACCATCAATATTGATATGATCCGCAATCGAGTAGGGCAGGATAACCCCACCACTGGATAGCATGCGCGGACTATGCCCCTGCATCGTCTGGGTCATGAGGGTAATCCACCCCCAGATATCATCCCCAGACACAAAGCCAGATTCTGCCAACCAGGCAGGATCTCTTACCCAGTATGCCGGATACGTGGCATGCCCGAGGGTATTACATCCAGGTGTAAGCAACGACCTTGCAGTCGTGTTCACACCCGCGGATATCTCTTGCCCGGGTTGCACGGTCGACGCATGGAAAAGCTGCTCGACCATTAATCTGAGTTTTGCCGAATCAGTCGGAGCAACTTTCCATGCGCACATAGTTACTCTGTCGGGAACAGCTGTTGACCGTCCTCACGATCGCGATAACCACATACCATCAATCCCGGCCGTCCCATGCTTTGGCCCGCATACTGCTTATTCAGCGGGTTTTTGTACCCTACTCGGACAAGCCGCCGCGCTTTATTAGTCGTATTAATGTAGGAACCGTGGATTGTGTTGATGTTAAAACAGACCACGTCACCGCGTTTCGCAGAAACTGGCACAGTTTCTGCAAGCAGGTACTTATCCGTTGGCAAATGCGGGGTGCACGGACCATCAGCAGTTTGAGTGATATGAAGCAGAGCGCCCAGCTTTTGCGAACCATCCAGAAAGCGAATCTCCCCGTTCTCATGGAATGTGTCGTCGAGATGGACGAGGCAATCCACATAGCGGTCGTCAACATGCATATAGAACGGATGGTCCTGATGCATGGGGAAAGGGTGACCCGTTGACGGCGGTTTGATGTGCAGGGTAGAGTGATGTAATTCGACATTCGGCCCAAGCAGATCGCTGACAGCCTCGGTCATCCGCGACTGGGTAACGGCATGCAGCCACGCGGCAGAATAGAACTGAAGATCATGCATGGCAGTCAGCTTGGACTTCGCTTCAATCTCCTCAGTCATATAGGCTCTGCGCCATGGGCCTGTCCATCCCTGATTCGTGATAGACCATTCGCGAACCAGCTTGTCCAGTTCATCCGATAACCCGCCGATCTCGGCAGGTGAAAATACCTGCGGTATATGCAGGTAGCCATGTTCGTTATAGAACTCGATTTGTGATTGTGACAACATTTTCCTAATTCCTTCCTGATCTTATAAATCCATCAAACAACTCACTCAGATGACACACTAAAGTTATATGACTTGCCTGACTTGAACATTTTAGACGCATTGAATTCATATAGCCCATAACCCAACAGATTGAAGCGTCTCAGCGACAATTGTCCACCCATTATGGTCAGCTTGACGTCAATTTGCTCTGCGCCGTGAGTAAACTCGCAGGCGCCCCAGGCGTGACCTGTGGACCAGAAATGCTTGCCCTCTTTTGGCGCAAAAGCCATCGCCTTATGCACCGCCGAGTAATGAAAGCCGGTTAACGCCAGGACGGCCGCCCATGACGCCATGGCGCGCGCGTAATGATGACCGCACTCCGCCTCGTCGAATGGATTGCGGCGCAGTCCATCGTAACGCGCGCGTATCGATTTAATGGCCTTGAGCCCGGCGGTTGTTTGCCCCTCATAAAGCATATGGACAGCGGCGCAGTATTCAAAACCCGTCATTACCTCGTTGTAGTAGGGGAAGGGACGCCGTGGCCGTCGACCGCGCGGGTAGGTAGCCATCAAGATGCCGGATTCATCGTTCAGGATGAAGCTGCGCAGATGGTTGAAGTGATCGCTGAAGTCAGTTTTATAGTTGAACTTCATGATCGATTGCAGGGTTTTCTGCACATGTTTGCGATCGAGTAAGTAACCCAGGTTGCAAACATGGGCAAAGAACTGCCCGACGAGCTGATCGACCAGGCAGCCAGCGCCAAGTTGGAGATCGGGATCGGACAAATCTGCCGCGCCCATGCCAAGGCGCAGACCCTCTGCAATAGAACTGGAGTCTACTGGTGGACGCACCTCGTGTTCATAATAGTCGCCATTGAAGAGATGCTCATCAACCCACTTACTGCCCTGGTTGAAGAGGCGTTGACACTTGTCTGCGAACTCAAGGTCACCCATATGGCGAGCCATTTCCACCGAGGCACAAAGGGCGCCGAGATACCATGATCCCATTTGCGGGTTGGGACCGTAGTATTCGACATCCATCGTGTTGTGCTGGCATCCCTCCATCACGCCATCCTGATCCGCATCCCAGCCGCCTGGGATCCAGCAGAACTCCAGCGCTTTACGGGCTTTTGGCCAAAGACGCGCAAGTGCGGCATCGTCGCCGGAAAGTTGCCAATCCCGATAAAGTTTCATGATGCAGCCCATCTGACCATCTGCGGCTGCGCCAACCCAGTCACTCTGGCTGCCAAACGGAAGCGGCGCGCGGAAGATCATCAATCCGTTATCACGTGTGGCGTCAGAAAACTCGACATCGCGCATCGACATGGACAAGTCGCCAAACAGAAATGCCGTCGCCTGTTCATAGTTCCACACGTGCGTGCAGGATCCATGACAGCAACCCGTCTTGTCTCCGCAACCCTCCCAGCCATACAGATGGCCGTCCTGCGCGCGGAAAGTGGTCTGGGATCGCAGAGTGCTGAGATTAAATAGTGCGGCTTCCTTGACAACCTCTGGCAGGCTGCTCTCACAGAAAGCGCGCACAAATGACAGCGTGTCTGTCTCAAGCCGGTCGAGTTGCGGGGCCACGCGCACTGCGACATCCCAGGCGTCGAGATACTGTGACGTGTAGTAGTTACCGGCCCAGTTCGGGTCTGTGGAACAGTTCCCATCAACGCACGCGTCCAGGCTGCTACCGGGTTTGGGCAACCAGGTCTGGCGATTTGGGAAGTGCCATGTGATTAGAAAGGTAATCTCGCGCGTTCCCCGGGCGGGTACAGTTACGCTGACTGCCAATGATGCCTGGGGGTTATCAAGATTTGGAGACTCGCGATTATCGAGTTTTCCATCACCGTTCAGATCGTCCCAGTAATCGAGGAGCGCGTCGCCCCAGCTCAGGTCTGCCCACGCGGTGCGATACGTAACGCCGGTTTTGGCTGTCGTGCTGAGAGCAATCGTTCCCCATTGCTCAGCACACAGGTTGATTCCGGCGGAACGCATCAAGACGCCCTGGTGTGCGGTTTTACCCGTTTTTTCTGAGATGTATCGGTTTTCGTTTTTTACTGGTTTGCCGTTCGTGCCATCGCTGCCAATGAAGTTCTCGATGTTGCCACAAACTGTCGCTTTGACAGCCCCTTCAGTTTTGTTGGTCAGCACGAATCGTAGCACGGCGACAGGGATTCCGCTGCGATCAGCGTCCGCAGGGATAAGAGGGTTATAGGCCTGCAATGTGACATCCAATGGCACAGTCTTGTCGGACAACACGACTTGACCAAACGGATACGCCGCTTCAAATGAACACTTGCGAAATTTGGGAATGCCGTGATTCGGCACGTTGCTGCCGAAAGCGCCTTCGAAGTCACGGGCATCAATCTCACCCTCTATTGCGCGTGATACCACGTTCCCACTTGCGTCTTGCGTGTACAGGGCGAAAAAGGTGTTGCGTGGTTTGAAGCCCTTCGCCGGGCGGTTCACGATCTCCCAATCACGCAGGTCGCCTCGTCCACCCAACGATATTGTGCCCGTGCCAATACCACCGAGTGGCAAGGCAATGTGAGCCAGGTGTGCCTGGTCATATTGTTTAAGCACCGGCCAATTAGTGTCTGCTCGTTCTATTTGTGCCATTAAACTCCCCATCGCGCGCGCGCATCTTCCATTGTGACCGTATCGCCTTGCATCCAGGCGTAGTGGGCGATGGGATTCTCGCCTATCCAACGCTCGTCCACTTTTTCATTAGCGCTCTGGTAGCGGGTGTCGCAGCTTAGACGGTATTGATGCGTGATATTTGTCAATGATCCGTGCATTGTGAACATGCCAAAGATTAGAGCATCTCCCATCTCAAATTCAGATGTCAGCCATCGACCGCCGTATTTATCCACCAACTCAACAGGGTCGTTCGAGAAGGAGCCGGTGACGTGATCGCGATCCACATCCATTTTCCCATAAGTTTCCTTAATCTGCTCAAACTGATGCGATCCGCCCAGAATAGCGAGGGGACCTTTCGCATACGGAACATCGCCCAGCGGAGTCCACACTGTATAGAGGTTCTGCGTCCCGCGCCCCATATAGACAATGTCGTAATGCGCGCCGGTGGAGTCGCCATTTCCAACGCACCTCAGCCACTTATAGTCATACGTGAGGGCAGGGGAACCGAGGTAGTCACTGATAAACTGCATCAGTTCAGGTGAGTTTACTACTCCGAGAAACTCGGGGGTATGGGTAATTGCCTTTGCGCCGCCAAGGAAGCTTCCGCGCGCCCTGGGAGCAATATGCGCGTCATCCAAATCTGATGAACCTGCATGCTCGATCTGTCCATTAGAATCAAGGTTCTCAAGAACCACCCGACGAGCGGCCTTTACTTTGGCTGGATCATGAAGCTTGCGGATCAAGAGGTAGCCGTCCTCTTGCATCCGTTGGCGCAACGCGACGGGGTTGCCCATCAATGCGTTTGCGTCTCGCAAAGAACCCAGATACTTACCGCCCAGTTCCAGATCGCGTATACCCATTGTCAGATTCACAGCACACCTCATAACAGAATAACCCATGTGTCATTTTACTTGAAGCCTGCATTAAAACACGATCTTATAAACTTGTCTGGGCAACCGGGTTGCCGGGCAACCGGGCGTGTTTATGTGGATCATGTAGAATCGTTACTTGCATTATTGAAACTTTGTCCAAAAGAGATTATTCGATGGCTTTGGAACAAGCAACAAGTCAGGGAAAACCCAGTGAAGCAAACGCAGAAAAAGGTTCTGTGGCACTAGGTTCAGTATTTGCCGCTGTATTTCTGACTACAATCAAGTTGATTGTTGGAATATCAACCGGCAGCCTTGGCGTATTTTCGGAAGCGGCGCATTCCGGCCTTGATCTGGTCGCTGCGGCTGTGACGCTCATTGCAGTGCGATTGTCGGATAAACCAGCCGATGACGAGCACACTTATGGACATGGCAAGATTGAGAACCTGTCTGCGTTGCTCGAAACTATGCTGCTGCTGGCAACTTGTGTCTGGATCATATACGAGGCAATCCAGCGGTTATTTTTCAAAGAGGTCGAAGTTGAACTCAGCATCTGGGCATTCATTATCGTCATTGTTGCAATCGCAGTCGATTGGACGCGCTCACGCGCGCTGATGCGGGTTGCGAAGAAGTATGACAGCCAGGCGCTTGAGGCCGATGCTTTGCACTTCTCGACAGATATCTGGTCGTCAGCAGTCGTGCTGGTTGGTTTGGTGTGTGTGCTGATCTCGAAGCTGCTGCATATCGAGTGGCTTGCTAAAGCGGATGCTATCGCTGCGCTCGGCGTATCGGGCATTGTGATCTATGTCAGCATGTCACTGGGCAAACGCACGATCACGGCGTTACTGGATGGTGTGCCGGCTGGCTTCCATGAGAAAGTCATCGCCGCAGTGCGCGTGCCAGGGGTGACGGAGGTCAAACGTGTCAGGGTGCGACGAAGCGGCCCGGAAGCTTTCGCGGATATAACGCTGGCAGTAACGGGCGACGTCTCGCTGGTGCGGGCGCATGACATCGCTGACGCCGCTGAACGCGCCGTCAAGAAGTTATTGCCGAGCGCAGACGTGGTCGTGCATATTGAACCAGACACTATTTCGTATGACGACATCGTTACGACAGTGCGCGTTCTTGCGGGGCAGCGGGGTCTTGCGGCCCACGGAGTGCGAATCTACGAGATTGCGGGACAGCACGAGCTTGAGCTACACTTGGAAGTGCCGCCCGAACTTAATCTGGGTGAAGCGCATACATTGGCGTCGGGTTTTGAGCGGGCCTTGCGGGCGAAAGTGCATAATCTGAGAAGCATCGTCACCCACATTGAGCCTACAGGTGATGGTGCGGCAATCAGGAGCGCCGTGCGCGTCAATGAAAAATATGTTATCGACACGGTTCAGGCGTTGCCGATCAGCCTCGGCGTGGACTGCCAGCCCCATAACATCAGTATTCACCGCGTCGGAAGCGAACTCGAATTGTCATTTCACTGTGCGCTGGATTCCAGCACCAGCGTGACCGATGTGCACGCCTTTACTGAGCGAGCCGAGCAGCATATCCGAAATGCGGCGCCTGATGTGGCCAGGATTGTTATTCATACCGAGCCAACCACCAATGATGTATAATGCTGTTTATACAATTTACTTTACTCACTACCTACGTGCATCAGAATAACTGAGGCGCGAGCGAAGTTTTCGCCCGCGCCAAGTTCGTTTTATTACGACACGAGAAGAAGCGGCCAATCAGTATAAGGAGTAATCGCGACGAATGGAACTGCGAGATTTCAAAGCCCTGCGAATCAGCCTCGCCTCACCGGAGCAAATCCGGTCGTGGTCATACGGTGAAGTCACCAAACCTGAGACTATAAACTATCGGAGACTCCGCGCGGAAAAGGACGGACTTTTCGACGAAGCGATCTTCGGCCCAACCAAGGACTATCAGTGCTATTGCGGCAAATACAAGAATATCCGCTATAAGGGCATCATTTGTGACAAGTGCGGCGTCGAGGTTACCAAGGCCTCGGTGCGGCGCGAACGCATGGGCCATATCAACCTCGCGGCGCCGGTCGCGCATGTCTGGTATACCCGTCGTGTGCCAAGTTTCCTCGGAACACTGCTGGATATCAGCCGGCGCAACCTGGACCGCGTGCTTTACTTCGCGCAGTATATCGTGACCTATGTGGATGAGGACGCGCGCACGAAGGCGCTGCGTCGTCTGCAGGAAGATTTCGAGCGCCGAACAGCAGACCTTGAGGCTAAGACAAAAGCTCAGGAAGACAGCGCATCCGGCAAGTTGTTTAAGCAGTTAATCAAGCAGCAGCAGTTGCTTGAGAGCACAATCGCGCGGTTTGACGAGCAACTCTCGACAGAAACTGAGCCTGTGATGAAAGCGGCACAGCGTCTGCAGAAAGAGATCGACGCCAAACAGGGCAAAACCATCCGCGTGCCAATTGTGTTTGAGCCGACAGCGGCTGCAATTGCTAACGAGGGTGAAACCGTTGGCCGTGAGCATATCAACATGCTCAACCGCGTGGTTAAAGAGCAGCTCAACACCATCGAGGCCAAGATCAACGAAGAAAAGGAGCGCACTGTCAGCAAGGTTCAGGGCGAGATCGAATTGTTGCAAGGAAAGGTGGACAATGAGACCCGCCAGGTGGCAGAGCGGCTGGCAAGCGAAATAGAGAGTTTGAACTCCCGATACGCGGCTGATCGTGAGGACCTGCAGTCTCTGGCAGTCTCCCAGTTCCTGAATGAAGCTCGCATGCGTGAACTGAAGCAGAAATTCGGCCAGGTGTTCAAGGCCGACATGGGCGCCGAGGCGTTCTATGAGATTCTGCGCCGCATCGATCTTGACTTGCTTGCCAAGGAACTGTGGCGCGAAGTGCGGCATAGCCTGAGCAAGGTTAAGAAGAAGAAGGCCATCAAACGGCTGCGCATTGTTGAAGCGTTGCGCAAGAGCGGCAACCGGCCGGAGTGGATGATCCTGACAGTGTTGCCGGTCATCCCGCCAGAATTGCGCCCAATGGTGCAACTCGACGGTGGGCGCTTTGCGACAAGCGATCTGAACGACTTGTATCGCCGTGTGATTAACCGCAATAATCGTCTGAAGCGCTTGCTCGAATTGGGCGCACCCGACGTTATCGTGCGGAATGAAAAGAGAATGTTGCAGGAGGCGGTCGACTCGCTGATCGATAATTCTCAGCGTGGCAAGGCGCTCAGTCGCCGGGGTCGCCGCGAACTGAAGTCGTTGAGCGACATGCTCAAGGGCAAGAAGGGGCGCTTCCGCCGCAACTTGCTTGGAAAGCGTGTTGACTATTCGGGCCGCTCGGTCATCGTCGTTGGCCCGAACCTGAAGCTGCACCAGTGTGGTTTGCCAAAGGGTATGGCGCTGGAGCTGTTTAAGCCCTTTGTCATCCAGAAGCTGGTTGAGTTGAATTACGCCACGAACGTCAAGGGCGCAAAACGCGTTATCGAACGCGAGCGACCTGAGGTATTCGAGGTTCTTGAGGACGTGATCAAGACACGACCTGTGATGCTGAACCGCGCGCCCACCTTGCATCGTCTGGGCATCCAGGCGTTTGAACCGCTGTTGGTAGAAGGTAAGGCGATCCAGTTGCATCCGCTGGTGTGTCAGGCGTTTAACGCCGACTTCGATGGCGACCAGATGGCCGTGCATGTTCCTTTGTCACGCAAAGCAGTCGAAGAGACGCGCAAGCTGATGATCTCAACTGAAAACCTGCTCAAGCCCAGTGATGGCGAGCCGGTTGTGGCGCCTTCGAAAGACATGGTGCTGGGCGTCTATTACATGACAATGACTGAACCTGACAAGCTGAAGGGCGATGGCAGGGCATTCAGTTCCATTGACGAAGTGGATATGGCCTATGCCAACCACCAGGTGCACATACACACGCGCATCTTTATCCAGGCGGAAACGTATTACGACGCAGACGGCGCGCGCATCAAGGATGGCAAGCCGATCAAGAAGATCATCGAAACCACTATCGGGCGCGCCTTGTTCAATCGGATTGTCCCGAACGAGATGCGTTTCGTCAACCGCACACTCGATAAGGGCGACATCCAGCGGCTTGTGAGCCAGACTTTCCAGGTGCTGGGCGACGAACGACACGCGGAAGTGATCGAATTCCTTGACGCCATTAAGGGCATCGGGTTTAAGTACGCGACGCTATCGGGCGTGAGCGTCGCAATCAGCGACATTACAGTGCCGGTAGATAAGACGATTATTCTGGATGCCGCAGAGGCGCGCGTTCAGGAAGTTGAGCGCCAGTTCCGCCGTGGTTTGATGACGGATGATGAGCGCGAAACTCGCACGATCACCATCTGGACCGAGGCTAAGGACCTGGTGGCGGTATCGGTGAAGAAGTCGATGGATCCGATCGGCAACTTGAGCGTCATGGCTGTGTCGGGCGCGACCAAAGGCGGCTTCGGCCCAATTGCTCAGCTCGCAGGCATGCGCGGAATGATGGCTGACCCGTCGGGACGCATCATCGCGTTGCCGATTCGGTCGAACTTCCGCGAAGGCCTTGATGCGCTTGAGTTCTTCATCAGCACGCATGGTCAGCGCAAAGGTCTGGCTGACACTGCAATGCGAACGGCTGATGCAGGTTATCTGACGCGCCGGCTTGTCGACGTGGCTCAGGACATGATCATCAACACCGAGGACTGCGGCACCATGAGTGGTATCTGGATCCGCGCAACCGACGATGTGGGTGGTCAGAAGATACGCGATCGCGTCCTCGGGCGCGCGCCGGCGGCTGACATTCTGCATCCGAAGACAGGCGAATTGCTTTGCCCGCGCAACGAAGTCATGGACGAAGCCATGGTGGACATCATCACCGCCGCGAAGGTTACTGAAATCCTTCTGCGCTCGCCGCTGACATGTGAACTAAAGATCGGCCTTTGCCAGAAGTGCTATGGTCGCGATCTGGGCCGTGGGCGCCTGATATCGATTGGCGCTGCCGTGGGCATCATTGCGGCCCAGTCCATCGGTGAGCCCGGCACTCAGTTGACATTGCGCACCTTCCACACAGGCGGCGTCGCAAGCGGCACCGACATCACGCAGGGTCTTCCTCGCGTGGAGGAATTGCTCGAGGCGCGCAAGAAGCCAAAGGCAGAAGCGCTGATGGCCGACATTTCGGGCAAGGTGCATATCGAACGATTAGACGGCGGTATTCGCAGAATCAGCATCGTTGACAGTCAGCTTCAACGCGATGAGTATAACGTGCCGGGAAACTGGTCGGTTCGCGTTGAGGATGGCGTTGAAGTCAAGGATAAGGAAATCATCGCGACGCGCGGCGAACAGGAGTTGCGTGTTGAGCATGGTGGGCGCGTTGTGCGCGATGGACTTACCGTAACCGTCGTGTATGACAAGAAGGAAGAGGTCGAGTATGAGGTGCCGCCGGCTGCGCGCTTGCTTGTCGCCGAAGGCCAGCAGATAAACGCGGGCGACCCGATCACGGAAGGCACGAAGAATCCGCATATGATGCTCAAGGTGCTTGGCCGCGAGGCAGCGCAGTGGTATCTATTGACCGAAGTGCAGAAAGTGTATCGCTCTCAGGGTGTGAACATCAACGACAAGCACTTCGAGATCATGATCCGCAAGATGACCAGCCGCGTGCAGATCACTTCACCTGGCGATAGCGGTTATCTGCCCGGCGACCTGGTGCATCGAATCGAGCTGTCCGAGACAAATGAGCGGTTGACTGGCGATGGCAAGCGTCCGGCTACCGGCACGCCCATTCTGCTTGGCATCAGCAAAGCGGCGCTGGCAACAGACTCGTTCCTGTCTGCGTCTTCGTTCCAGCAAACCATCAAGGTGCTCGCGGCGGCGGCGATTGAAGGCAAGCGCGACGACCTGCTTGGGTTGAAGGAAAACGTCATCCTGGGCAAGTTGATCCCGGCTGGCACAGCCACACAGACTTTGTTGACTGACAATTACGAAGGTGTGATGCTGCTGAGCACCGAGCCAAAGCAGTCCGAGCGCTCGTCATTGACACAACATGCCGAGATGGTGTTGTTGGGAATCAGCCCTGACGGGGAAGAGATACTGCCTCCTCTGGCTGCGATTGGCGATGAGTTGCGCGGGATCGAACCCCCGCCTGAAGGTCTGCTGCGCGACATTGATGAAGATATCTAGAGGCGCCACAGTCTAGCCTTCAGATGCTTGTAGTCAAAGGCGCACCCGCATTGGGTGCGCCTTTTTTGTAACCCGCTTAACTATCCTAAAGGACTCCGTGTAGTGTACAAAATTCTTGTGATCTATAACCCGAAGGCGAACCGTGGTCGCAATGTATTAATCGCAAAGGAACTGCGCGAGATCACAGAGTCGATCAATAACAATGGGGCAGGCATAGCAATTGACTGGTCTAGCACGCAGTATCCCAGACATGCGACAGAACTGGCTGCGCGGGCTGTACAGGATGGCGCAGCGTATCGCAGAGTCATTGCTGTGGGTGGAGATGGGACGCTCAATGAGATTGTGAATGGAATCATGCAGATACCGGCAG
>CAIXPS010000483.1 GCA_903921365.1 uncultured bacterium
GACAGGCATATAGGCGCGGTAGCCTACCTGGATGTAATTCGTGCGCGTGACCGTGTTGGTATCTATACCATCGGTGACCGTCAGCGTCACAGTGTACTCACCGGGACTGGTATAGGTATGCGTGACTACCTGTGGCAGTTGTCCAGTCAGCGTTCCCCCGTCGCCGAACTTCCATGTGCTGGTGATGACATCACCCGCTGAGGTATTGGTGAAGGTCACTGTTGCGCCGGGCTTGATCATCGTGCGGTCAACGCTGAAGTCGGCAGTGACTGTCTTCTTCCAGATCTGAGTACCGTTACGCCAATTCCAGGTACCGAGGTAGAGGCGGTCGTTGAATATCCCGGCCGGGTGGTCCCAATGTATCTGCACGTTATTGGAGTTGCCAAAACCGTTTAGTGCCGCGGATTCCCAATCCACTCCGTTGGAGGTTCGGAATACTTTCAGACCATTCACGTAGTCGGCTAAAGTATAGTATAGCCAACTGTTAGCTACGAACAGAGCTTCCGTTGAAGACTGCCCCAGCCCGTGGTCGATTACCTTTTGCCAGTCACTCCCGTCGCACAATTGGCAGCGCCAGATTTGGTTATCAGCGTTCATGTTCATAGCGCCTACGTACAGGAAACCTTTATACGCTGCCAGAGCTGAGAAGGCGTAGTTGTTAAGGTCACCGAACCCGCTGGCGCTGACCTTGACCCAGGTAAGGCCGTCACTCGTTCGCCAGACCTCACCACCGCTGCTTGTATATGGCGGGCCCCAAAAGTTGTAACCGTAGGTTCCGGCATACAGCGAACCGCTGAATACTTCCAGGCTGTGAATAACCATGTTGTTTGCGTTCCCGAAACCGTTTGTCACGACGCGTGTCCAGTCATTTGTATTACCCGACGTGCTGCGCCAGATTTCTGCTCCGTGTGTGCGGGTGTAACTCCAAACGCTAGCATAGAGTTGGCTCCCAAACTCAATCAGGTGGAATACCTCGCCGTTCGTCGGGTCGCCAAATCCTCGGCTGATCACCCGCGTCCAGTTCAGGCCGTCCAGACTACGCCACAATTCACCGCCGGACTTAGTTTTCGAATCTGAGGTGCCTGCGTAGAACTGTCCCTGGAACGAATAGAGGGTCTTGACAGACATGTTGAGGGTGATGCCGAAGCCATTGGTCATCACCGGCGTCCACGCAACACCGTTTGCACTACGCCAAAGCTGAGCACCGCTGCCACTCTCATTGTCCATTCCGGCGTATAGTTGGCCCGCGAACGGTGCCAATGCTGTGACCAACTCATTGTTCTTGTCGCCAAACCCGTTCACGTTCACCTGCTGCCACCCCGGCACACCTGGAGCGTACTTCTGCACGCGATGATTCCCTGAATCCGCCACATAAACGTTCCCCGCACCATCCACTGCGATGCCTTCCGGGCCGCGTAGTTCACCACTATTGGCACCCCAGTTGCCACCGATGGTGGTCAGATATGCGCCATTCAAGTCGAATACTTGCACGCGATTGTTCCATTCATCGGCGACATAAACGCGGTTGACGCTGTCCACAGCCACACGCATGGGATGCGAGAAATGACCGAGATCGCTGCCCTGCATACCGGTCACGCCGGCAAAGGTGCTGCATGATTCCCCGCTGCCACTGAGTGTACACTTCTGCACGCGGTAATTCTCGCTATCGGCTACATAGATGGCGCCGGTGCTGTCTACCGCAACTCCTCTCGGGTAGTTGAAATGAGTGCTATTGGATCCGATTGTGCCCGTGACACCCAGTGTCGCTTTATAAATGTACTTACTGGTAAAAATCTGTACACGTTGGTTGCACACGTCGGCAATCACAATGTCACCGTTCAGAGGATTCAGTGCCACACCCGTCGGGCAGGCGAACTGGTAGGGACCCGAGCCTCCACTACCGAAAGTGGAAAATAGCGATCCTGTTGGATTGAAAATCTGAATACGCCCGTTGCCGGTATCAGCCACGATGATACGACCGGCAGAGTCGATGGCTGGATTGCCCTGGACACCTGCCCACCAGGCGCCTAAATGAGTGGTATCACTGCCCCACACACCAGCAATGCCGTACGCCCACTGGTGGGTACCGTCAGGACTCATCTTCACTAAGCGATTACCGTTATCTTCGCCTACAAAGATGCTGCCGTCAGTTGCTACAGCCACGCCCCGTGGCTGGTTCAACCTCTGATTATCTGGCACATAGGGCTCATACGGCACACCTTTGTACACACCAAGTTCATTACCAGAGCTATCGTATTCGGCCACTATATCCTTCGCCCAGAGGGCTAAATAGACATTTCCACTGGAGTCGACCGCCACATCATTAGCCCAACCGTCAATGCCGTTAATCAAATCATTGCATCCCCCGCCTGATGCACACTTGACTATTCTTCCGTTAGCGCTGTCGGCGATGTACACATTATTCGCACTATCTACAGTTATTCCACGTGGATTATTCAGACCAGTATCAAGCGGGCTGCAATTCCACGTGCTGTTGTAGGTGCAGCGCTGTACCCGATTGTTGCCGTTGTCTACAACGTACAACCGCCCACTGCTATCCAATGACAGACCCCATGGATTGTTGAAGTGAAGATTGTCACCGCCTGCAACGCCGGTAACGCCAATCGTAGTGCTATAGACCGGTGTACCGGTCGCGACGTAGTAGACTTGTACGCGCTGGTTATTTTGGTCTGCTACGAATAGTCGACCATTCAAATATGCGATACCTGGAATGGAGTTGAAGTGCGTATTGTCGTTACCTGAATCCCCGGAAGTGTTAGCTGGGATAGTCTGCGAGAACACTCCGGACGCGCTGTATTCGACGACACGATTGCCGTCAGCCACCCACACGTTTCCTTGGTTATCAGCAACCAGATCATTGGGTGCACAGAATACGTAGTCAGTGGTGTAGCATAATCCCGCAGTACCCAGTGCGAGTGTGTTGTTGCCTGCTGAGTCGTACCTCAATACGCGGCTGCCACGATTTTCGGCGATGTAGACGTTATCGCTGCTATCGATGAACAATCCGGTCGGGAGGTACAGGTGATTTGTGTCGGCTGGATAAGCCTGGTCGGTGACACCAAAGGTTTGCACATACCTGAAGCTCAGCCCCGACTGCCCCACTGTTACAGCAGGAGATGCAACTACTTGAGGAACTGCGCTCACCATTGGAGCGCGGCCAATCCCTTCACCTTGCGCCTCTCGCATCACCAGAGGTCGTGTTGGCACAGGTGGATTACTCACCCGTGCGGGTTCCTGTGTCTGAGCCGGGCTACTCAAAGGAACCGCCAGGCTCATCCCAATTACAAGAATTAACCGAGACCATGTGCGACGTATCATGATTTCCTCCGATTGATGTCGAATGCTGTGGCAAATGCAGCAACCAGCAATTCAATGAGCAATCAATGCTGAGCGCCGGCGACTCCCCAGTCCGCTACGGCAATAATAGGATATTCTATGCCCCATTTTGTACAGCGCAAGTGGGTCAAATTCGTCGCCGGGCGTTCGTCAGATCGCGATAGTCGCGATAATAGAGCCATGCAAGGACACGATGAACCATGAGCCAACAAGCCACTCGCATCGGGATCGATATCGGCGGCACTTTCACCGACTTTGTCGTCTATGACCCGCAAACCCATCACCTGGCGACATTCAAGTTGCCGACGACGCCCGGAGACCCGGCGCAAGCGGTTCTCGCAGGATTGCGGGATATCGCGGGAGTGCGTCACATCATCCATGGCTCAACCGTCGCCACCAACGCCTTGCTCGAACGCACAGGGGCGCGCACCGCGCTGATCACCACGCGTGGTTTTCGCGATGTGTTGCAGATCGGCCGTCAAAACCGACCCGCGCTCTATGACCTCTTCGCCGACCCGCCAGCGCCTCTCGTTCCTCGACCATGGCGGCTAGAGGTTGCCGAGCGCGTCGATATGACCGGGACCGTCCTAAGCCCTCTCGACATTGTGGAAGTCGATGCCTTGTTGCCCTATCTCCGCGCCGAAAATATCGAGTCTGTGGCAATCTGCCTGTTGTTCTCGTTTGTACACCCGCAGCACGAACAAACCATCGCCGCCCATCTTCGGCAAGCCGGCTTTTTCACGTCAGCCTCGCATGAGATTCTGCCCGAATACCGCGAGTACGAACGCGCGAGCACGACCGTCGCGAACGCGTACGTCCAACCGATCATCAAGAGCTATCTCGCGCGTTTCGAAGACCGTTTGAGCGAGATCGCCCCCCGCGCCTCGCTGTTGATCATGACCTCCGAA
>CAIXPS010000484.1 GCA_903921365.1 uncultured bacterium
CATGCGCACGTGCATGGCGCGGGTCAGATTGGACTTGCCGCCGCGCTAGCGTTGTTCGGGGTGGACTACTTCACCTCTTTCTATTATGCGACTGGCGAGATGATGAGCGCCCTGCATCCATACGGTCTGCAGAACTATGGCTATGTCGCGGTTGCGGTGATCGCCATTGCCAATGCGGTCTTTGGCGCGCTCTACATGTATTCGCTGGGAATATTCAATGAGGGCGGTGGATCGTATACGGCATCGATGCGCTACCTGTGGCCCACCCTCAGCTTGATTGTTGCAGTGGTTTTGATCCAGGACTATGTATTCACTATTGTTGTATCCTCGTTATCAGGCGTCGATCAACTCTTGTCTATTCTTAACGCCTATGGCATCGATTGGATATTTCACTTTCTGATCGGTGTTGTGCTCGTTGGCGTGACGTACTACCTCACCATCCGTGGAAGAGGCGAAAGCGCCAGGGTGGTGTTTACGTTGCTGGCGATTTTCATCATGTTGTCGGTGGTGATGACTATCGGATTGATCTCGGCACACACAAGCGGGGTGCCGCCTGTAGCTGCCGTTGATGCGCCCAAAGCAGCCAGCCTTACCGACGCGTTTTACCATATGCTGACGGCATCGATGAAGGGCATGGTCGCGCTGAGCGGTCTTGAAGCCATGTCTAATGGTATCCAGTTCGTGATCAACGATGATTCTGATATAGTGAAGTGGGGCAAGAAGCATTTGCCGAAGTTGAAGGGCATTTGGGGTTTCTATAGTGGCAAATCAGGCATCGGACGAATGGTGCAAACCTCCTTTCTGTTTTGGGGCGGGTTGACCACGTTAATCCTCGCATCATTTGCAATTCGGTTCAATGTTTTCGACGGCACGCTTGGACGCACACTGGTAGGTAACCTCGCCTTTATAGGCTTCGGTCAGATTCAAGGCGGCGACATTCTTTACTATGCTTACCAGTTGCTGGCAGTAGCATTGCTGGCTGCCGCATCTATGACGGCGTTTCAGGATTTGCAGGCTACAGCTTGGCGCGATGTTGCGATTGGTGAGATCCCGGAAATTGTTGTCTATCGTAACAAAGCTGGCACATTTACGCGATCCGTCACAGCCGGGTTCGTGGTGTCTATTATTATCATGTTCCTGGTGCGTGGGCAAACTACCCTGGCTGTTCCGTTCTACGGCGTGGGTGTATTCATGCCGATCATGGTGATGGGACTGGCTGTCCGGCAGCACGTTCTCAAGAACTTTACTGGTCGTAAGCGGCTTTGGGGCAGCATCGGGGCGACATCTGCGGCAGTGCTATCGGGCATCGTATTCGTTGGTCAGATTGTTGGCAAATGGGAAGAAGGCGGCTGGGTAGTGCTGATCACGTTCAGCCTGCTCGCAATTGCGGCGCACGTCATGCTGCTGTCTCCGATTGGTTATCGGCAGCCCAAGCAGATTTATCGTATCGTGCGCGACAAGGCGAGAGTTCAAGGCGCCATGGCATCCATCGTTGAGTGGCAATCACTTCGGATGCAGGAGTATCGTTATAGTCTGCGGAATCGCTTGTTCCTGATCGTGGCGCGTTTCTTTGAACTATTTGGCGTGCGCCGCCCTGTGCGTTTTGAGCCTGTGCCAGCGCCAGCTGGCGGTTACAATGACGCCGTGCATGCCGATCATCCGGATGCGCCATCGCTATTGGCTCAGTACATGGATACTCCGGCGCCAGCCGAACCTGGCACGGATGCAACAGTAGACACACCCAAACCGGAAGCGAAGCACTAGATCATTCTATGAATTCGCAGGCGCGTTGCGCATGGTTTATGCGCAACGCGCCTGCGAGTTTGTTTTGCCTGCATAATCCATGTCGTCACAGCCACTGTATGCCCTGAGACCTGATGAGGTGTTTTCCGCGCTGGAAACATCCCCAGAGGGTCTGGCATCGCAAATTGCGCAGGAACGCCTGTCTTTATACGGCGCCAACGTCTTGCGCGAACCTCCTCCGCCGCCCATCTGGCGCAAGTTCCTCATCTTTCTGACGCACCCAATGGCGTTGTTACTGTGGGGCGCCGGGCTGATTGCGATCGTTGGCGCGCGCCCGGTCATGGGCGTCGTCATCTGGATCGTCGTTCTGATTAACGCTGGTTTCTCCTTCTGGCGCGAATTTCGCGCGGAGCAGGCTGTGGGTGCGCTCAAAAAGCTGCTTCCCGCACACGCGCTCGTGATTCGTGATAGCGTGGAGGTGGAGATCCTTGCGCGCAACGTAGTGCCCGGCGATGTGCTGGTTCTGGCCGAGGGCGACAACGTCCCTGCGGACAGCCGCGTCGTCGAGGAATTCGGTCTGCGCACCAACGATTCGACCCTGACCGGCGAGGCCACGCCGTCGCGCAAGACGGCGGATGCCTCGTTGCGTGAAGGGTTGACTGAACTGGAGCGCCCGAACATGGTCTTTGCGGGCACTTCCATCTTCTCAGGAACCGGGCGCGCCGTTGTGGTTTCCACCGGCATGACGACACAGTTCGGGCGCATCGCCAACCTGACACAGGCCGTCAAGGACCAACCCAGCCTGTTGCAACAGAGCCTGCAACGCATGACGCGGATTTTATCGATCATCGCATTTACGGCAGGCGCCATTGTGTTTTCACTGGAATTTTTTGAGTCTCATACGCAGATGGTGGACGCACTGCTGTTTGCCACAGGTGTGATCGTGGCAATGGTGCCTGAAGGGCTCATTCCAACGGTGACGCTGACGCTGGCCATGGCTGTGCAACGTCTGGCGGCGCGCGGGGTGCTGGTGAAGAAACTGGCGATTGTCGAAACACTCGGCACGACATCCGTGATCTGCACTGACAAGAGCGGGACGCTGACGCAGAACCAGATGACCGTGCGCGATGTGTGGGTGGCAGGCCGAAGCATTCAGATATCCGGGATTGGCTACGATCCGACGCGGGCAGGCTTCTGCGCGCCGGACGAAGCCTGCGCGGATGACCTCAGGGCGATGCTGATGGCTGGATCGCTGTGCAACAATTCTCGTTTGAATGAGCCAACGACAGATCGACCGATCTGGACCAGCCTGGGGGACCAGACGGAGGCTGCCCTGCGCGTCATGGCGCGCAAGGGTGGGCTTGATGAAGCCGAGGTCGCGCGCGCCTATCCACGCATCCACGAAATCCCGTTCGACGCGCGGCGCAAACGCATGAGCACGATTCATCGCACATCTGAGGGCGATGTGGCGTTTGTCAAAGGCGCGCCAAAGGAAGTGCTGGCGTTATGCGCGAAAATCCAGATCGACGGCGTCGAGCAACCCTTGACCAACGCCAAGCGCGCCGAAGTGATGACGGCAAACGACGACTACGCCCGAGGCGCGTTGCGCGTGCTGGCGCTGGCGCGCAGGGCGCTGCCACAGCGCACCGGCGGATATACGTCCGACTGGGTGGAGCAGGGGCTGACCTTCCTTGGGTTGGCTGGGATGATGGATCCTCCGCGCGCAGATGTCGCCGAGGCGATCAACACCTTCAGGGGCGCCGGCATCCGCCTGGTGATGATCACTGGCGATTATGGCCTGACGGCTGAATCGGTGGCGCGTCGTATCGGGATGCTGGATGCCTCGTCGGTGCCGCATATCCTGACGGGCTCGGACGTCGATGCGCTCAGCGATGGCGACTTGCAGGCTGTCCTGGCTGAAGACGTGGTGTGCGCGCGAATGGCGCCGGAACACAAGCTGCGGCTGGTGTCGGCATTCCAGGCGCGCGGCGATGTTGTCGCGGTGATCGGCGATGGCGTCAACGACGCGCCAGCGCTGCGCAAGGCGGACATTGGCATTGCGATGGGCATGACCGGCACCGATGTGGCAAAGGAGGCGGCCGACGTGGTGCTGACGACGGACAACTTCGGCGGTATCGTCGCCGCCATTGAAGAGGGTCGCGGCGTGTACGACAACCTGCGCAAGTTCGTGTCGTATATCTTTGCCAGCAATGTGCCGGAGTTGATGCCCTTTCTCATCTCCAGCCTGTTCAAGATACCCCTGGCGCTGACGATCATACAGGTGCTGGCGATTGACCTTGGCACCGACCTGCTTCCAGCCATGGCGCTCGGCGCGGAAAAGCCGGAACCGGGTGTGATGAAACGCCCCCCGCGCAAGCGCGCGCAGCCGTTGCTTGATCGTCCCCTGTTGTTCCGGGCGATCTTCTTCCTTGGGGCGATTCAGACGATCTTGTGCTACGGGGCGTTTTTCTTTGTCTATGCACAAGCGGGTGTGACCAATCTTGCGGGCATCCAGGTGGATCACCTGCCTTACTTAGAGCGGCTGTTGTCGCCAGAAGGCAGGCTGTACATTCTTGCCACAACTGCTTTCCACGCCGGCGTGGTGATGGCCCAGATCGGCAATGCATTCGCCTCGCGCGCGTTTTTCTCACGCACGCGCGACATCGGAGTGTTCAGCAACCCGGGTTTGCTATTGGCGATATTGTATGAAGTGATTATCATACTTGGATTGATCTATTTTCCACCAGCCAGCGCGCTGTTCGAGCATTTGCCGCTCCCGCCGATTTATCTGCTCGGGTTGGCGATGTTTGCGCCGGTGGTTTTCGGGTTGGAATGGATACGCAAGGCGATTACGCGCCGCATTCGTCGTTTGCGCCAGAAACAGGCGGCCGGGCTTGATCACGCCGGAGCGGTTGCCAATGTGTCGTAACGTGGATATACAGGATTCAAAGCGCCTCAGAGGTGAATCGATATGAGAGCCATCATCATGGGTTGTGGGCGAGTTGGAGAACAAGTCGCCAGGATATTGGATAGAGAGGGTCACGAGGTGACCATCATTGACTTTGACGCTGTGGCGCTTGCGCGGCTTGGCACAAACTTTCGCGGGCGCACGATCAAGGGCGTGGGTTTTGATCGCGATGTGTTGATCGAGGCCGGGATCGAAAGCGCCGATTCGTTTGCAGCGACCAGTTCATCCGATAACGCCAACGTCGTCGCTGCGCGGGTGGCGCGCAACTTGTTCCATGTCCCGCGCGTGATCGCGCGCCTGTATGACCCGCGCCGAGCGGAGATTTACCAGCGGTTGGGACTGTTGACCATCTCGTCTACGACATGGGGCGCCCAGCGCATCTATGAGTTGCTGACGCACGACAACCTTGACCCGGTGATGAGCTTCGGCAGCGGCGAGGTCAAAATCATCCACATCGATTTGCCCCCGCAACTGGAAGGACGCATCGTGAACCATATCACCGCGCCCGGTGAGATTGTGGTGGTTGCGATCACGCGCGACGGGCGCGCTATCCTGCCCACGCTGGGCACCCAGTTCCGTAAAGGCGATATCGTCTATTTATCGGTGCTCGTATCGGCGATGGATCGCCTCGAGGCATTTGGAATAGCGTAGACCGGAGTTGATCCGGTTTGTATTTGCGATGGAGTCATTATGCTGGTAATTATCGTAGGCGGAGGCAGAACTGGTTCGGAACTGGCGAGCATGCTGATCGGACAGGGACATCAGGTGAAGGTCATCGACGATCGTCCGATTATGGTTGAGCGCCTCAAGAAGGAACTGGGCGAGGACCAGGTTGTCCTGGGCGACGTGAGTTCTCCAAGCACGCTTGAAGCGGCGGGAATCGCCAAAGCCAATGTTCTCGCGGCTGTCACCGCCGAGGATGAGGCTAACCTGGTTGCGACGACGCTGGCGCGCTTTGAGTTTAATGTGCCGCGCACGATTGCGCGCGTGAATAACCCCGACAACGCCTGGATGTTCACACCAGAGATGGGCGTCGATGTGGCGTTGAACCAGGCCGATATTCTGGCGAGGCTCGTAGCGGAGGAAATGTCGCTCGGTGACATGATGACACTGCTCAAGCTGCGCAAGGGCCAGTTTTCGGTTGTTGAGGAAAAAGTGCATCCCACGGCAACGGCGGTTGGCAAGACACTGGGCGAGTTAAAACTGCCCGATCAATGCGTCATCGTGGCCGTCTTGCGAAAGGGCGACCTGATCATCCCGCGCGGCGAATTGGTTCTGCAACAGGCAGACGAAGTGCTCGCGATCGTTCATGCAACTCAGGTGGCCGACTTGGCAGCGGTTTTGAACGCACAACGCCCACACTAAGGCCGCGTTAATCTGGCTCTTGTCATGAAGGGATTTCTTAAATTCGCACTCGACATTGTGATGGGAGCCGTTATCCCGATCCTGATCCTGAATAACTTGTCGCGCCCGCTCGGCGCGCCAACTGCCTATGTGATTGCGGCGCTGATCCCGGTCACCTATGTGTTGGTCGACACGTTCTTTATTACCCGCCGTTTTAACTTCATCACCAGTTATACCGCTGCCACAGCAATTCTGAATGGCGCACTGGCATTCTGGTTCGTCGATGGCGCGCGTTTTGCGCTCAAGGACACCATTGCGCCGCTCTTCAACGTGGTGTTGTTTGGAGGATCGATCCTTATTGGCAGGCCGATCCTGCGCTATTTTCTCGCCCAGGCGTTAGGCCCCGACACCAAGGAACGACGCGAAGCTGTGGGTCAACTGATGGGCGAGAAATCGATCCTGCGCAGCCTCATCATCGGCACGATTATCATCACGATCGACAGCATCGCCATCAGCGCTGTGAACTTTGTGATCAACCTGAATCACGTTACTGCGACGTTTGGCACTGATCTGTTTAATGAACAGGTAGCCCAGGTGAACGGTTTTACGCGCATCGTGTTTCCAATTGCCAGCCTGGTGACATACTCCATCGGCGTTGGAATCGCATTCAGCGCTATTTACCGGTTATTGCCGAAAGAAGATGGCATGCCGCCAGCAGCGAGTGAGTTCATGAAGCTCATCGACCTGTATCGTGAACAACGGATGGCTGCGGCGCTACGCGCACCCGTCAATCCGGACGCGCCACTACGAGAGTCCGTTATTGCGCCATCAGAAAGCGCTACACCTTCGACAAAGTAGCTCTGTTGTGCGCGTAAATTGATAAAAGATACAATCGAATCAACTTAGTTTGGAGTAAACGGTCATGCCTGAAGGAACAAAAGAATCCATTCTCAATGAACTCATCGCGATGTCGCACCGTATGGGTGAGGAACAGCGCGAATTGCTTATCATCGGTGAAGGCAACACTAGCGCGCGCATTGACGACGATACTTTCTTCGTCAAAGCAAGCGGAAATAACCTGCGAACGATTGCGACTGAGGGGTTTGTGCTGATCAGCCGGAGCCGTGTGTTGAAGCTGCTCGAAGCTGACGCCACGGATGCTGACGTCAAGCGCGTCCTCGCGGAGTCGCGCGTGGACCCGGCGGTGACGGCGCAACCGAGCGTTGAAACCGTGCTGCACGGCGCATTGTATGAGTTTACCGACGCGAAATTCATCGGTCACTCGCATCCGATTGCGGTGAACGCGATCATGTGCTCAAAGCGCTCGGAGGATATCCTCGGCCACCTGATGCCTGACGAGATCGTGGTCTGCGGCGTCGCCTCAGTCTACATCCCGTACACCGACCCAGGCCTGCCGCTGGCGCGCGAAGTGGTGAAGCGTGTCAAGGAGTTCCAGTCGAAGTGGGGCGAGCAACCACGCACGATGTACTTGCAGAATCATGGTTTGTTCGCGATCGGTCGTTCCGCGCGCGAAGTGCAGAACATCTCGGCGATGGCCGTGAAGCACGCTCGTGTTCTGGCAAGCACGTATGCGGTTGGCGGGCCGAATTTCCTGAGTGAGAGTGACAACGCGCGCATCCACAACCGGCCGGATGAGGCCGTGCGCCGCAGCCAGTTTAAATAGGACGTAAAGGGAACGGCGTAACAGGGGTTGGGGAGAGAGGGGGAGAGGAAAGATGGGTCGGGGCAAGCCCGACCCCTACAGGTTACGCCCAGATGTCGGTGAGGACTTCGGATGGGTCTGGCAGCGGGGAGTTTTTCGCGAATGCCACGGCTTCGTCCACGCGGCGGTTAGTGTTCACGACAACATCATTCAACGCTGTTTCGCTGACCGCGTATTTTTCGGCGAGGTGATTGCGCAGGAGCAGGATCGGGTCGCGCTTGCGCGCCTCAGCTACTTCTTCCCTGGTGCGATAGGTCTCAGGGTCGCCAATCATATGGCCGGCGAAACGGTAGGTCATGGCCTCGATGAAGGTGGGGCCGTCGCCAGCCCGCGCGCGCGCGGCGGCTTTTGCGATGGTGTCGAATACCTCGCACACGTCGTTGCCGTCAATGGTGATGGCCTTGATTCCGTACCCCTTAGCCCGATCGGATAGCTTCTTCAACGGGGTTGATTCGGCCAGGGAGGTCATCTCTGCATACAGGTTGTTCTCACACAGCAGAATCAAGGGCAGTTTCCACAGTTGCGCCAGATTGAGCGTTTCGCCTACCACGCCCTGGTGTATGGCGCCATCCCCGAAGATCGTGAGCGCCACGCGCCCCTGGCCGTCCAGTTGGGCGCTCAAGGCCGCGCCAGCGGCGATTGGCACGCCGGCGCCGACGATGGCGTTTTCACCGATCAGGCCGATGGTTGGATCGGTCCAGTGCATGCTGCCGCCCTTGCCTTTGCTTATGCCCGTTCTGCGTCCGAGCATCTCGGCCATCGCGGCATTGACGTCGATGCCCTTGGCGATGGCTGCGCCATGCCCACGGTATGTGCAGGTCAGGTAGTCGTCCTGGTTCAGCGCAAAGGTCGAGCCGACAGCGGTTGCCTCCTGGCCGATGCACGGATGGAGTGAGCCGCGAATCTCGCCGCCCTTGTACAACTCCATCAAACGTTCTTCAAAAGCGCGGATGAGGCACATGCGCTCATACATCCGCTCAAGCAGTTCCTTATTTGGCGTCATATCTCACTCAATTTCCTAGCGTGTAAAGACATTGCCGCGCAGATAGTCGGCATCGTCGCTGGCAAGCCACGCCAGCACTTTAGCCACACCTTCGGGCTCGCCGAGGTGCGAGTCTGCGACCAGTTTGTCCATCGACTCGCCGCGCTTTTGCGCATCGGCCTCGATCACAGACAGTTTCATCGGCGTTCGAATATTGCCGGGGTGCAGCACATTCAAGCGGATGTTATCGGGGGCGAGTTTCCCGGCCAGTGTAATGCCGAGGCTGGTGACTCCCCCTTTGCTGGCCCCATACGCATAGGACGAACTACCGCTCTGGGCCGCGCCGGAAGAGAGCAGGATGACTACGCCGCGCTTTGATTTCTTCAGGAGCGGCGTGGCGTGTTTGACGGACAGGAAGCTGCCTTTTACGTTGATGTCCATGACCAGCTTCCATGTGTCAAGGGTCAGTTCCTCGATGGAGGTAAACGCGCCTTTTAGCAATCCTGCGGCATGAATCAGCACATCAAGCCGGCCATACTGCTCATTTACCTGGCTGTACAATGCCTGGACGTTGGCTTCACTGGTGACGTCCACTTTGATAAACGGAGCGGTGATTGCGGCAGCGGTTTCCGCGCCGGCGGTCTCGTTGATATCAGCGATGATGACGCGCGCGCCGCGCGCCGCACATAGCGCTGCCGTTGCTTTGCCGATGCCCGTGGCGCCGCCAACGACGAGGATGATCTTGTCTTGGAGTTGCATGTGTATTCTGCCTTATCGAGTAAAGAGGAAACCCCGGACGTAATCTGCTTCGTCGCTCGCCAGAAACGCCAGAATCTTAGCGACGCCTTCCGGCTCGCCCAGTTCTGCGCCGGCAGCGGCCTGTGCGATCGCCTGTTCTGAGGAACCGCCGCGCATCTCTGCTTCTGCGCCGATCACAGAAAGCTTCATGTAGGTCTTGATTCCGCCAGGATGCACGACGTTGACACGGATGTTGTCGGCAGCCAGTTTGTTGGCTAGCGTCACACCCAGGCTGCTGACGGCCCCTTTGCTTGTGCCGTAGGCCACAGATGAACTGACGCCGATGGCTGCGACAGAGGAGATCAGGACGATCACACCGCCGCCGGCCTGTTTGATGAGCGGCACGCCATACTTAGCGCACAAAAAGCTGCCTGTGGCGTTGATGTCGAGAACGTTCTCAAACGTCTGCAGCGGGAATTCGACTACCGGGACGTAAGCCCCTTTAAGCACGCCGGCCGTCTGGATCAGGACATTGATATGGTCGTGATGTTCGGCAATTGTGGCGCACATCGCCTTCACAGACGACTCGTCGGCTACATTGACCTGGACAAAGACGCCGCCACATGCGGCGGTAGTCGCCGCCCCTTCGGTCGCATTGTAGTCAGCGACGATCACTGACGCGCCGCGCGCCGCGCACTCTATGGCGGTCGCTTTGCCGATGCCCATTGCGCCGCCAACTACGAGAATGGTTTTGTTTGTGAGCTCCATTATTTTTACCTGTGCGATCAGGATTGCGTATCTGGTAAGGGTGTATTGTCAGGCAGGTTGTCGCTTTCGGCAACAGGCTGGCTTGCGGCGCTTGTCTCCACATCGGGTTGAGGGGCGCTGGCGGATTGAGCGTCTGCGGCAGCTTCATCCTGCGTCGCGGGCATTTCCTCAGCCACCGATGGCATAGTTGCCTGGATCAGGTCCCGCCAGCGGTTATCCATGCCATCGTCAGACACGCCATAGAAGATATGCACCTTGCTATTGGGGTCGCGCAGGGCGATGTCGTAGCGCACCTTGCCAGCGCGTTGCGAGCGGCTGAGAATCGTCCGCTCGTTGTCCCAGTTGAACGTTGAGATGTCGTATACCTCGCCCGCGTGCTGCTGGAGGGCGTAAAGCCACAAATCGCGCGCGCTCTTTCTTGTCACATTGCGCACGATGCTCTTGTTGCGCAGGTCACGCACGGTATAGTAACGCGCGCCATCGCGTTCCTCGAACGAGAGTATCTCGACGCCGGAACGGGGCGACCCTTCGGCCTGCGGCTCGATCGGCGGCTGCGGCGCGCGGGGTGTGCTTTCGACCTGCATGATCTCGACTGGCGTGATCTCAATCTGAGTCACAGGCTCTTCGGTTTGTGACACAGGCGCCGTCCGGTTCCCATTCACCGGTGGTTTGCCCTGCCCCTGCTGGCGCGGGCGTTGATCACGATGGGACGGCCCGCGTTGTCCGGCAGGCTGAGGCTGTCCCTGCTGCGCAGGTCGTTGATTCTGTCCCTGGCTGGCGGGGGCAGATTGTGGCTGCCGGTTGTGCTGCTGCGACGGCTGTTGATGGCGTTGCCCATGCTGCGCTGGTTTTGAGTCCTGTGTAGCTCTGGTATTCGCTTGCGCCGTCTCGGACTCCAGATCAATGGTTCGCTTCACCAATGCGAACAATTCGTCGCGCGTCGCCGTGTGGGTGTCTGTCTCGCCGCGAACGAAGATCGAAGCTCCGTCAATGGCGTATGGGGCCTTTTCACCGCTTGGCACGGTAGCGCGCAAAATGTCAACATCATCGGTGCGTTGCAGGTCGATGGTGATTGGCAACGGCGGTGTGATGCGCTGCTTGATGGCGTCTGCCAACCCGGCCGACAGTTCATCCGTGTTGGTTACGCCGGCGGCCTGCTTGTCAATGTTGCCTTCGCAACCAATGTAGATCGTGCCGCCGTTTGCGTTGGCGAGCCCGGCAACGTCAGTGACAATCGGCGTGTATTTGTCACCGCGCTTCAGCAGAGATGGGTGGAAGCTTTGCGTTGCGTTGTTGCCCTTTTCGCGCGCTTCGCGCAATTGGTCATTTGGAATCTCGACCGCAGTGTCGGGATGCCGGATGCGGTCAAATTCCTGGCTCTGGAACAGCTCTTTGAGGGCGTTGAAGCTGAGTTCGGGCAGATAGACTTCGCTGGCGCGTTCACCCAGACCAAGCCGCTTTGGATCGGTGAGGGAGGCGGTCAAGCGATGGGCATCGCTGCTCTGGATGATGTGCATCCGGCGTGAATATTCGGGCTTATAGCCATTAAACCACGAGGCCATCGAACGCCGACCCTTGACGAGGTCGGTCAGTTCAATCGCCGACAGATGCGCATCCTGCGTGTAGGCAATGCGCGTTTGTCCACCGATGTTCATGCCGCGCATGAAGACGCCGTTGGATGAGTTGGCATGCGGGGCAATTGCAATCCCGCCGCCTTCCGAGATCGTGCGATAAGCGGTCAATACGTCGCTCGTCGCGCCGGCTTCGGTCAGACCCTGTTCCACCACTTTCGAGGGCACGCGCAACTGCATCAGGATGAAGTCGAGATCGCGCAGCGGCATCTCCGGCGGGAATATCCCAAGGATATGGAACCCGAATGTTGCCGTGAACTCGAAACCGGGCAGGACGAGAATCTTTTTCATCAAACGCCTGTACTCGTTCAGGCGGCCCAGTTCGGCGGCTTGAATGCGTCCCAGTCGTTCGAGCAACTCCAGATCGGCGATCTCGCGTTGCAAATTGCGATAGCCGTTGGCCGTGTTGTGGTCGGTGAATGCGATGATTTCGAGGCCGCGTCGCTCGGCCTGTCGGAGGATGTCGATATACATCGTCTCCGGTTGTTCGTAGTCTCGCGATGCGGGCGTGTGCGTGTGCAAGTCCATGCGTCGCCAGTAGTTGGCCGCCGGTTTGGCAGCGGGCGCATTAACGACTTCGGGGGCAGGGGGCGTCTCAACGGGCGCCGCCTTCACAGTGCGCGCTGCTGTCTTTCTCGGGCGGAGCGGCGGCTTAACGACCCGCGCGGGGGTCTGGGTCTGGGCTGTTTTACGGGCGGTCGTTGTTTTCTTTGCGGATTTTGCGGAGTCTTTTTCTGGCGCGACCGCAGTCGCGTCAGGGGGTACCTTTGTTGTCTTCCTAGGCATGTCGTTCGGTTTTTACCACGTTTGCGTGATCAAATATCGAACCAGCCATGGGTGACAAAGGACGACGATGCATATAACATCTAAAGCCGCCACACTGCCATCGCTCCCCGCGAAATTCATGGGAAACCACAACTTGTTCGATTAATAAAATAGTACGGATAACCAGTGATTATCTGGTTACACCATTTCATTATACACGAGCGCGTCGAGTCGCGCATTTGGGCGATTGGCGGTATAACAGTGACTATCAGTGTAAAGACAAGTAATTCTATCGATCGTATGAGGCTAGCACGCGCGACCACCGGAGGATACAAATGCTTGACGTAATAGAGTGCATCAAACAGCGGCGCAGTATCCGTACCTTTCTGCCAAGACCAGTCTCGAAGGAGACCATCGAGAAAGTGCTCGATGCAGCCATCCTTGCGCCAAGCGCAGGCAACTGGCAATCATGGCGGTTCTACATCGTTCTCAATGAGGCGTTGCGCCAGGAACTGGCCAAGGCCGCATCGGATCAGGAGTTCATCGCCGAGGCGCCGGTGGTGCTGGTGATTTGCGCCGAACCAGGCCGCGCCGAGCACACTTACGGTGAGCGCGCGCGCGAGTTGTATTGCCTGCAGGACACCGCAGCTGCAATTGAAAATCTTATGCTGGCTGCGCATGCTTACGACCTGGGCACATGCTGGGTGGGTGATTTTGATGAGGCCGTTGTGATGAATCTGCTGAAGATTGACGCGCAATATCGCCCGATTGCAGTGGCGCCGCTGGGATATCCAAATGAAAATCCGAACCCGCGCTGGCGCAGGCCGTTGCGTGAGGTCATTGAGTACAGGGAATAGAGCACAGAGAATAGCAGGAGTTAATATGATGCTGACATCGAAAGAACGCGTAATGACATCGCTTAACTGGCAGGAACCGGATCGCGTCCCGATCCAGATTTATCTAACCCCCGAGATTGAAGCGCGGTTGCAGCAGTATTTTGGAAACCCCGATCTGCTCGACGTTTTCGGCGTCGACCTGCGCAATATTGGCGCCGTCTGGAAGGGTAAGCTCAAGCCCGATCATGATGGGCTGTTTTATGATGTCTGGGGCATTGGATATCGCAATGCGGTCTATGAGTTTGGGACATACCCGGAGGCGGCTGATCTTGCGCTTTCACGCGTCACGACGATGGATGAGTTCGAGGCGTATGCGTGGCCCGATATAAACGACTTTGACTTCTCGACGATCCCGGAGCAATGTGAGCGCTA